>NZ_AUBQ01000015.1 GCF_000429325.1 Fundidesulfovibrio putealis DSM 16056 | reverse complement strand
TGTCTTGGCTATCTGCCTGTCCGATTCGCCAAGGCGCATCCGGACAAGAGCATGGCGATATTCAAACATCTCGAACCTCCGATTGGACATCCCGCGTACCTCCCGCTCGTGAATCCGGCGGAAATACGTGGCATCTCGAAGGTCCGAAACCCGGTTCGGCCAGGCTAGACTGGCTCCATTACCTGATCATCAAATGGCCCCATTGCGTGAGCACTGGGTGGCTCCATTAGGTGAACATCCGGTGGCTCCATTGGGTGAACATCGAATGGACCCATAGGGGCGGTCGCCGACAAGCAGTACGCATTTTGCGACCATTGCCGCCACCGTAGCCCTCACGCCGCACGCGCTTTCTATCCATGCCAAGGCAGCAGAGAGAAGCTGGCTGTATCTACGCGACCAGGGGAACTCTTCTAAGGGGGCCTTCTTTGACCTTGCCAATGGAGTAGTTGGCAGCGTTGACGCCGGGATAAGCGCAAGCATTACCCCCTTGGTGACGGCAAATACCGGTGCACTATTATCTCCACCCCGACGTCCACCAGCGGCGGGATGGGCCTTAACATCGCCAGTGCAAACGGGGTTTTCTCCTACACCGGAGACGGCACATCCGGCCTCTACATCTGGGGCGCACAGCTTGAGGCTGGTGCATTTCCGACCTCGTACATCCCGACCACAACCGCAGCAGTCACCCGCAGCGCAGACGTTTCTACATCTGCTGCTGCAACAAGAGCTGCTGATGTATGCACTTTGAATTTGCCTTCATTGGTAGGTTCTCATGGAGAATCTTTGTGGAATGGGACCGAGGGGACGCTGTTGGTGCGTGGGGATGTAAACGCCCTGTCTGGTAATAGGCCGCTGCTGTCCCTAAACAACACGGTCAACGACAGGTCTACGCTATACATAGACTCTAGCGGCAATGTGTGCGCTGACTTCCTGACCTCAGGGGCATTTCAGGCACAGTTGAGGCCCGGCACAGTATCCGCTCAAACTGGTTTTGCAGTTGGTGTCGCTTGGGCTGTCAATGACTTTGCGGCAGTTCGCAATGGCGGGTCACCCGTCTCCGATAATTCTGGAACTCCCCCGGTCACGACTACGATGGGAATAGGAGTGGATTGGTCAAGCAGCGTATTTTGGAACGGCCACATCCGCCAAGTCCTCCTGTTCAACCGCCGCCTGTCCAACGCTGACATGCAAGCTCTAACAACTTAATAAAAACTATTTAAGTAAAAATAGCTAAAAAGGAATCTTGTCAAAAGGATTCCTTTTTTCTTATAAATAGTTTTATTCTATTATAGGAGATTTTTATATGGCAAATACCTTTAAGAACGCAAGAGGTGTATTAACTGCCTCATATGTAACGATTTATACATGTCCAGCACTTACAACTTCTGTTGTGCTCAATATTCATATAGCAAATACTTCAACTTCAACTTCAAGAGATGTTTCGGTTCAATGGCTTGATGCCTCAAATGCAAATGCTGCAACAAGACTTGCAGAACAAATGACAATTCCTGCAAAAGAAGCACTTGCACTTCTCAATGGAAAATTAGTTCTTGAAGCTGGAGATGTTATTCAAGCAAAAGCATCTGCAATTACCGATTGTGAAATTTCAATTTCTGCAATGGAAATGTCATAAATGATATTTGTAATTTTTTTCCTGGGTTTTTGTTTAGGAATTTTATTTGAAATTTTTGTAAGGAATAGATGATGTCAGGTTATATAAGCGGAAAAACAAAAAGAACTGTTTGGACTCCTAAGGATAGACTTGATAAAAAACAAGCTACTGCAGGTCTTCCTGCATGGTCACATGGGAATGATAATTTTACCAAGCTCATGTTGAACTGTGACTCTCTTGCTGATTCTTCAGTAGGCCATACAAGCCATCCTTATACGCCTATCGCAGGGTATTTTGACGGAAATGGTGATTATCTCACTGCATCAAATTCTGCGGATTTTAATGTACTTTCAACTGATGATTTTACTTTTGAAGCATGGGTTTATTTTACTCAGCTTGGCAGCGCTTTTTATACTTTATTTGCAACAACTACAAGCACTGCAGCTGAAACAGGCATGTTTATCAATGTCAACACCTACACACTGCAGTTTTTAATTGCCAATGCTGGTTCATGGGGCTTTTCATCAACAGGAATAACATTGACATCAGCCAATCTAAACCAATGGTGTCATATTGCATATTCAAGACAATCAGGTACTTTGCGAGGTTTCCTTAATGGAAAGCTAATGACTTCTAACGCAAATACAAGTGCAATTTCGTCAAGTTTAGGTTGCTCAATCGGCGCAACAACCAATAATGTCTATAATTTTTTTGGTAATATGTCAGATGTTAGGTGGTCAAAAGGTATCGCTCGTTATACAGCCGATTTCAGTGTGCCGATAGCCCCTTTGCGTGAGGACTCTTTTACAAAACTTTTGCTGCCAATGAATGAAGGATTGAAGCCTATTGCATATGATTCACTTGGTAAGAAATCAATTTCAACAGGAACAAGCACAACTGTAAAAAATCTCAACAAGCTTCCTGTCAGTGATGTTGCTGGATTTTTCCAAGCTTCTGGAGATTACCTTTCAGTTGACACGAATACATCAACAATGAACTTGCAGACTAACACTACATGGACAATTGAGTTTTGGGTTAATCCCTCTAATACAGGTGCAACGCAAGATATTGTAACAAAGCGATCTTCCTATGGTCTCACTTTATATATCTCTTCAACAGGAAATCTTGCCGCTTATTCTTCTATTGGTGGTGGATGGAATGGAATGTGGAATGGAACTTCCTTGGGAGTATTACAGTTTAATTCATGGAATTTTGTACAAATTTCACGCAATGGTACAACATATATAGCAAACATAAACGGAGTTCAAACGTACACAATAACTTCACCGACACTTTTTTATGATGTTGACACCAGCCCATTCGTAATTGCTGGTGGTGTCACCTGGGGTACATTTAAGGGCTTTGTTGCTGACTTCAGGTTTTCAACTTCAGTGAGAAGTAATATAGTCCCTACTTCCCTCTTCCAGAATGACGCTAGCACGCAACTACTTATTCATATGGATCAGGTGGGTGTAAGTTTTGTAGACTCATCGAGCAATAATAAGACCATCCTGCCTGTTGGCAATGCAAAGCATCTTGCGTGTCAGCCTGGAGATACTAAAGCTTTTGTGGGCGATGGAACTTCATCGAGCATTGTAAGTTCTCAGTATTCAACAGACTTTGATTTTAATACGAATCAATTTACCGTTGAAGGGTGGGTATATTATACTACATCTCCAATCAATGGATTTATCTTTGGCTCTTCTAATTGGAGTACTGGATGGGGTTTTGGCCTGAATCCTTCTAACTATTTGGCATTCATGCTTAATGGTTCTTGGGGTTTATCATCAACAATCACTGCGCCAGTTGGAAGATGGTTTCACCTAGCTTTTACAAGAGATATATCAAATAATATAAAGTTGTTTCTGGATGGGAACATAATTGCCTCTGGTGCAAATGCCTCATCATTGACAGCAGGCGGAACAAACTTCAACATTTTTCAAGCTAACACTATGTATGCTCCTTCAGGAACAACAGTTGCCTGGACTCATGTTGTAAATGGCACCGCACTTTATACTGACAACTTTACACCTCCTACTCTGCCAAGAGTGCATAAGGACTCAAAGGTTTTAATTGTAGCTGGTGAGGATGCGAGGTCATTTAATGACTTTTCACAATCAGCTAAGGTGGTGACAAGGTATGGAGATACTATCCAGACCAACAAAATCATTGGTAACTCTGGTGCATCAGCCATTTTTGATACATCAAGCCCTGTGAGTGGCAGAGTCTTCAATCTCAACAGTAGTTCTGGATATTTTGTTGTGCCTGTTAGCACAGATATTCAAATGGGTAATATTGACTTCACAGTAGATTTTTGGGCGAAAAGAACATCATTTCCTAGTGTCTGTTGGGTCATGGGTCAATGTGATGCTGCTGGTAACAATACAACATGCTCATTTGCATTTGACTTTCTAAATCAATACGCAAGAGCAGGGTTCTACATTGGCGGAACAAACTATGCAGCAACAGATTCAACAACCACAACTGATTCCAATTGGCATCATTATGCGATTGTTAGGTGTGGAGACTTGGGCATATTGTTCAAGGATGGAATTAAAGTAGCCTCCTCTACTGTGACAGGTGCTCTCAATACAAGCTCTGCTCAGTTTAGGATTGGTATGCTTGGAGAATATGGAAACTCCGGTTTCGTGGGTCAAATGACACAAATAAGGATTTCAAAGGGAATTGCTAGATGGACAAACAATTTTGTGCCACCTAAACAGAACTACCTAGCCAATTAAAACAACAAAGGGTCCGTTTGGACCCTTTGTAATTTCTACTTCAACCACTTGTTTCGCTTAGGGTCTTCAAGAAATGGAATTCCATGCAATGCATTTACTGACATATTGACTCTTTCGTTTTCATTGTGGAACACTTCACTAATTAACGCCTTCAAAGTCAAAGCTGATTTGTGAACATGCCTGCGATGTAATGCAAAATTCACATTAAAAATATCTTCTTCTGCATATTGAGAAACATCAATAAATCTTTCGAGTGTTTGCAAATCATCAATGGCTTGTGCCATTTCTCTTTGATACTTAACTGACTTTGTTAAATAAGTTTTTATCGCTTTGCGAATTATTTCCACTGCCTCAGATTTCAGAGCAATTAACAACTCATTACACTCAGCAACCTTTTTTGCCTTAGCAATAACCGTTTTAGAATGTTCAGCTGCAAGTGCTTTTTCATCTTCCTTTACAGCTTCTCTAAGCTGTAATTCCTTCTCTTCCATGGTCACTAGAACATCTTGCAAATCCTGCTTAAGAAGTTCAACCTTTTGCTTTGTATCTTCTCTTTTAGCCATTTAATTTTCTCCTATAATATAGCTTGTTTAATTTTTGGATGTGTTTCTTCAATGTGGCAATTACAAAGAATTTCTCTTGCACAAACATTGCCACAACATGGACATTGTACCAAATTTGGTTGCATTGGATTTATTGGTGGTGAGTCCATTTGACTCGATAACAATTCTGCTCTATGATTAAATTCATTAATTTGTATCTTCATCTTTTGATCCTTAAAATGGAAGATAAACACAGGGTAGGCAGCTTACTTATTTTGTTTTATATTTTTTTTATAAACCCTGTGTTTATCTTCCAAATCTATTTATTTGCTGAATACTATTTCAAGTATATCGCCCTCAAGCTTTTGAACCATTTTAAAACATTGCCAACCACCTGTTGAATCTCTCAACATCGACCTCAAACCAACAATTCGAGAAATTAAATTGTATGCAATAGTTTGATTTTCTTTAGTCAATTCTAAATTTGCTAACTGTTTATAAGCAGCATAAATTTCTTTGTAAGTTTCTTTAGCGGCTTTGCTATCTAACGTCAGGATTTCCACTTTACAACCTCGCATGTTGCTGTTTTTTTAATTTTGTCCACATAAACAACATTAATTAAATACCAGTTACTTTCTCTCAAGAGAACTTCAATGTTGAAACGAAGAAACTCTTTCTCAATTATTTTTGAAATGTCTATTGAGATAATTTCAATCATGTCTAAAAACAATTCTTCATAGAGGCGCATTGCCTCGTCGCTAAATTTTTTGTAGTGCTTTGTATTCTTAAAATCTTTATAGGTTACATAGCTATCTACTTTTCCGATATATTTCTGCACATTTTCAACGGCCATACCTGTTTGCATTAACTTTCTGAATTTGTTTGCACACTTTATGTCACAATATATTTTGCTTGCCTTTATTGTCTTTCCACAAAATAAGCACACATTGTTCTCTCTACAAGCCATACATATTCCTAAATCATCTGATTTGACGTTGTGAACTTTGCCACATATTTCACACTTCATGCTAATTAAGTCTCACTTTAAAATACACTGAAATAGAGTAAATTCATAAACAGTATCCACAAGAATATGATTGTGTTCATTACCAATGACGAACACAAAACCTTGTCATACAGCCAATCCTTCATCACTTTCCTCCTTTAAAACATAGTTTTTATATGTCTTGTTGATTATTCTAAGAACTGTCATATAAGAAATTTTAATTTCTCTACAGATTGCAGTTTTATTCATTCCAGAGTTCCACATTTTCCAAATTTCTTTAATTGCTTCGTCTGTGATTTTTTTCCTTCTACCCTTCATTGACATGCCCTTGTTTGACCTACCATGTCTAATCTTGTCTTGTGCATTCTCAAATTGATTACCCCAATACAAATTTTCAGGAATATTATTCAGGTAGTTTCCATCTTTATGTAAAGCTAGATTTCTTCCTTTTGGTGCTTCTCCTAGAAATGCCATAGCAACTAATCTATGTACAAGTTTTGGTGATGTATGTTCTTCACCATGGCGGCGCAAATTAACTCGACATCTTCCGTCTGGAGAGCTTGTTTGTTGTTTTAATATTCTTTCTGTTTTAATGTTCTTGATTCTGCCGCGATTTGATGCCATGTACTTTGGAAAGCCAGGAATTTTTTTCCATTCTTCTGGAACCTGAACGATTGCTACATTGTTTGTGATTGACATCAGATAATACGGGCCACCTACTCTACTCTTCAAATACTCATTAACTTCCTCATTTGGTAAAAACTTTGGCAATTCAAATGTCATCAACATAAATCCTCCATGATACTAACAAGATATTTTGTAGTTACATGGATATTTATGTAGTTGATGACACAACTACTCAAAAGCTAGATTTGTAATTGGTGCGAATACTCCTGGGAAATTATGCTCAGAGAGCACAGTTTGATGGTTTTCAGCTGAAAAACAGTGTCAACTTTTGTGTTTTTGGAAAGTTATTACGTCAGTTACACTCGAAAGGCTGTCATTTGTCCCAGGATTGACCAGGACGCATTTTGATGTGTCTGATGTATGTTTTATCATCCTTCTGCTTAGGATCATTCTGAGGTCAACCTGAGACATTCTCGAAATGAGAATTATGTGACAATAAAAAAGGCAGGGTAAAACTACCCTGCCTTTAATAAACAATTGAATTTTTTAATTACTTATTCTTGGTTGCATTAGCTGCTTGCTTGGCTTTCAGTTCTGCTTGAACTTTTGGCAACATCTTTTCGAACTCTTCTTTTAATGCAGCTTCTGAGCCTGCCATGCCAATGAGAGCACCTAAATAGTCTTCATTGCTTTTGAATTTCTTGGCATGAGCAATAGGAGCTATTCCATTTATCTTTAGAAAGGCACCCACAACAGCGTGACGCTCTAATGTAGTTGCATTTATGTCCAGTGTGTCGAATACAAATTTTTTGAGTTTTTCAGCTGGAGTAAGAGGCTTTGCGCCTCTGGCAAATTTTGGCTTATTATAAATTGCATACTGTTCCAAAAGAGCTACCATTTCATTTTCAAGCGAGGTTTTCGGCTTGGTTTTCTCTCTCATAATCTCAGCAAATTCTTCTGCTGTAATTTCATCAGCCTTCAATTTATTTGCCAACACATCATAAGGCAAATCGGAAAATTTGGGAGCATCAGTTGAATGACGGGCAAAAAGCTCTTTGATGGCATTGACGAAATAAACCTTGTCGTATTCCATTTAAAAATCCTCCGGGTCAGTTTCCCTTTCGGGTTGTCCCCATTGTACCAAATGGAAAATTAAATGTTAAGAGCAAATATGAAAAAATAAAAAAGAGGGCCATATGGCCCTCTTTTCGTTTTCAGTCGATGTGTTTATGCTTTGGCCTTTGCCGCCTTCAATTCTTCGTGCTTCGACATGTTCAACTTGATGATCGCGTCGTATTCCTTCTTGATAAGCTTCTTCAGGTTAGCCTCATCGCCAGCCAGCTGGATAAGAGCAGCTTCGAAATTCTCGGCATTCGCCTTGTGGAAGGCAGCGTAACCTTGTCCCTGTCCCTGAAGGAACTTCTTCATTGAGAGGGTGCAGAGTGAACGCTTCCAGATGAAGCCAAGCTTCTCGAAAACTTTCTTGTTGTTGAGGTCAAGAGAAGTCAGGTCACGAGGATTACGCTTCCTCGGCGGTGCAACCATCGTCACCAATTCCATGAGCATTTTGCGATGAGCTTCTGACGGCGATTCGGTGCGAGAAGCTTTGTAGGCCAGGATCGCGTTGTACTCATCCTTAGTGAGCTTCCCGTCAAATCCCAGGTTAACCAATTCCTCATTCGTCTTCTCCCAATGCTCAGGTGCTTCAACGTCGGCGGCCTGGTTCTGGATGAAGTGGGAAACAATCGCTTCGATCTTGGTGGTGATGTTCTCGTTCATTTGAATAGCTCCCTGAGGTTGAATGGTTAAGGAAGGATTTCGATTTCAAAAAGGTTCTGTTCCTTGGCGATCTGCTTTGCTGCCTTGACCGCCTTGGAGAAAGTCGTCTGCGAGAAGAACTTAATTTCGGTGCCGATACGAATTGCCCACATCCCGAAACCTCTTGGGCGATGGCCGTGTGACCATTCATATTGATTCGTCTGGACCCTCATGTTTGCAACCTCTTGAAATTGTTTCAAATTCAATTAACTTGATGCCTTTTTATCAAGACCTCAAAATTTGTACATTAAAACTTGACCGATCCCGAAAATAATTTCGCCTGTCATTCTAAGTAGTTATGACTAATTAAAAATGAATTTTCGAATTGAGGGGAATTTGGCGGCAAAAGAGACCAAAAATGAATTTCTGCCAGTACATCTTAAACAACTAAGATAATTCTGGATTTGTCTGAAATACGCTTATTCTGAATTTAAACTAGTTGATAATTGAAAATTTCATTTTAAAATTTTTATTAATTATTATGACTACTTGAACACAAAATTTCAGAAACACTCCATTCTCAATTAACAATTAAAAAAAATCTGTTTGAATGGTTTCATCACGAACAAGGAGGGACGGCTACACAGACAACGACGGCAGCAACGATCAACACAACCAATAACTACAAAAGGAGAAGTCGAATGAGTGAAGAAATCGATTTGGAACAAGCTGGAGAATTTGAAGACCTGATTGATAAATGTACTGAAAGCCTCATTGGTGTTGCTAGCCACGAATTATTTGACCGCTTGGAAGTAGACTATGTCGACGAAATAGCACAAAACCTTTATAACGAAATTAAAAAGCACAACCATGATTCATCTAGCATGTATTATGACGTATTTGTACCCATTTGCATCGCAAAGATTTTCGACAAGCTACTTGAGCTGAATTATTGGGAGGAAAAATTTCAGAATACTACAATCCAATAGTCAAAATGATGGTTAATAAAGTTCTCAACACAACCAATAACCAAAATTAAAAACATTCGATAGGGAGATTTTATGAGCATTAATGAACTAATCGAGGGCTATATGTTGAATTTGAAATATGATGACACAGATGACAAAACTCCAATTAAACTTTACCTCGAAGACCATAGGGAAGAAATTGAAGAACTTTACGAGGCATCCCTGTCATTTTATGACCCTGAATATTACTATATGCTGAAGCAACGAGAAGAAAACCCTTTAAGTGCATATGCTGAAGAAATTGCGGAATTCACTGGATATGGAATTGAATGGGCAAAGAACTTAATCGGGCGGGCAGTGATGGTTGAAGAGATGTACATTAATTCTGTCGAACTATTGCCACAAAGAGCTTAATGAAGTGACAACGAGAAAAGGGGCCGACTTCGGCCCCTTTTCGTATTGAATAAGCTTGTTAAAAAAAGAACAAGCGCATCACGAATCAACGCTGCGCGGGCAAGATTAAACAGTGCAATCGTAATTAATGTATGAACTCGCGGCTACGCGCAACGATTACAATGAGCTACGAGCAGAACAATTAACTTGACCAGAGTGCAACCAAATTAACCAGAGTGAAGACCAGAGTGCAACTGCTCATTAATCAATACTCAGATTAATGATTCAAGTTTCGAGGCATCTTGTCGAAGCTTGCTTCGAACAAGTGACTTGGAACTTGTACTGAGGCCCGGCCTCAGTACTGAATTAAATAATTATAATGATTCAACAGTTTAAATTCATGCACAGAATTAATTTCAACGAGGACCTGGGGGACTCGTGTGTCGCCGGGCGACACAATAGTAAAATGGAGATAATTTGGTTTGTTGCGCGTTGCGCAGATTTGAGATTCGCAGGCAAGCTGCTCTCTCAAATCTAGAATTAATTTTTTTGTTTGTTTGGAGGAGGGCTGTTAAACATAGTGTAACTATGTATATAGTAACCTGTACTAAAAACATGTCTGAAAATGATGCAGCCCACCTAGTCGTATAAAATCATTGAACAAATTATTTTTCAACTATTTTCGAGTTGCCCTGTTTACTCCAATTCACACTTGGATAGTATTAATTCTTAACGTATTCTTTAAAACACTTGCAGCCATTATAATTTCATCACTACAATATTAATTTAGTACAAATTGATAAATAGAAGTAGAAGCAAACATTAAAGAGGAATTTTCATGGAATTTTACGACTTGCTGAGATTTAGTTGCATTGTTGAATCAGAGAAAGACAGACTCTTTGATTTTGCTTGCGATTGTGTAGACTTCATTCAATATTACGAAAGCAACAAGACAAAATATAATTTTAGCATTAGCAAATTAATTGCAGAAACTGAAAACTGGAAGAAGCCTTTCAAGATCACAAGAAATATTTTCTACAAGGTAATGAGATTCAATTGCAACCTTGAAGACTTGATTAAAGTTTCATTTTGGCTTTCAAAGCAAGTACCATTTAATAAAGAATACTTTTCACATTCTGAGAAAACACAACAATTTGCAAAAAACATTTTAAACAACACCAATAGACCACTAAATGCAATTAGACGATTTGACATAGACCGAGACAAAATTTCAAATTACGTTGAACACAAAGAAAAACCTGTAAAAATGTACATTGAAACCGAAGAAGAAAGTTTAATGAAAGCTATGGTTTCTAAAGAAGCAAAACTTAAAGATAATAGACTAGAATGCATATTTTACCAAAACAAGAGATTTCTGGTTAAGATTGTGAAAGATAATAAGTCATATTACGTAGGCAAATACAAAATCCTTGAAGATGCAATTGCAGCTGCTAGAAACTTTCGCAATGAAATTGGCAAGAATTCCAAAACAGTGCATTGCGCTCAATGTAGAGCAGAATTTACAACTTACAATGTTGATTGGAAATATTGTCCAAAATGCTATGAAATTTATGCTGCAAAATGTCGCATGGAAAAAGAAACTGCAAGAAAAAATGAACTTATCGAAAATTTATTTAATGCCTATTTGGTTGTGAAGTAAGGAGCGAAAATGAAATCAAATCTAGACCATTTTACAAGAGAAGAATTAATTGATGCAATATCAAATTTGGTAGATATTAAAAATTCACTAGAAAAACAAACAAAAGATGAACAATACCCTAAACTTGAAAAAGAAATTCAGTACAACCAAGCAAAAATCCGAGAACTTACTGATGAACTTTCTCGCTTAAACACTATTGTCAGTGAATTACTCAGTAAGAACATTGCAAAGGGAATTACAAAAGCACATTTTCAAATTATAGGCAAAAAAGAATTTGGCGGAAAGAGAATAATTGAATTTGATAACACTTACACAGCAAACCAGATAGAAGATATTGTTGACTTACTTGGATTAATTGCAGCACCGTATGGAATTAATAGATTTTTTATTAAAACTGAAAAACTAAATGAAGCAAATGAAAAAATCCAAAAATACCTAGGAAAACAAGATGCAAATTTATAGCGACCTGAATGAGCACACAAAAGAAGAACTAGTAGAAATTTGCGAACAGCTTCAAGAAGAACTTAAAATTGCCAACATTAAGATTCACAATCAAAACGTTAAGAAGGAATCACCAGAGAATCCATATAGGCACAAAACCCAAAAGCTACAATTTTATAAGTTTGTTCACAAGGATAAGGAATGGGGTCCATATGGTGCAAAGAAGGTCATTATTGAATTTTTGCTAGACCTGAATCCAGATGAATGGGAGCTAGTATTACCGCTTCTTAAAAAATGCGATTTTGGCGAAAGACGATATTTCATTTTAAAGTCTGATTTACACAAACTGAATACCCTAGTAGAAAAATTTAAATTAAAGAAGGAGTTTTAAAAATGGAAACTATCAAAGGATCAATAATTCATTTAATCAAAGTCGAATCACCGTCAAGCAGACTACAATATACAAACTGTAAGAAATTAATTCTAGCGCTGGATTGCGATGATATTCCACTTTACAATGTCGAATTTGTACCAAATTTAAGCACAATGGATGTATATGATAAAATTTGCAACCTAGATTCAAGTCAATGGTGCAATTACGTTGTAACTGCCAAAGGTGACACAATGGGTGAACTTGGTGAAGGAATCATGTTCAGAGCTTTTGAAATCACTCTGGAAAATATTACTGAGCCATATTATCTTGATGATGATTATGTTGATTTTTACTATGACAATTTAATCTATCAAGCAAATTTTTTGAATCTTTACTCTTAATTTGAGTAATTTAACTGGACAAGAAGCAAAATTAAAGAAGGAGTTTTAAAAATGGATTATGATTTTCTCACAACAAAGGAGTGCGCAAAGCTATTAAGATGCACTGTGCCAATGGTTCACATCATTCTCAAAAATCACCCTGAAATCACCGTAACAAGACTAGGCAGAAAAATACTTGTTCATGTAGAACCCCTAGACAACTTTTTACAAACTTGCACAGGTTCATATGAGCCAATTCCTCACAATACAAATTAAACGACATGGAGGACTATTCAACCAAGAGCAAAGATGAACTCATTACAATAATTCACCGTTTGCTGAAGATCAATGACAACTACGAAAATAACTCGGTAGACTTGGATAGATTTAATGAACTTGTAGCCGATTATAACGAATTGAGAGAAGAAAACAAAACAATGGAAGCAACCCTTAGCCTGATTAGATTTGAATGCGATAAGATTATATTTTGACGAGCTACCAAACAAAATTGTGAAATTAAGCTGTGTATCCCATAATCAAGGAGAACCTGAAATGTGGTTAAGATCGGATGAATTCATTAAACAATACAAAATCTCAATGAGAACTCTACGAAACTGGCTCAAGCAAGGCAAAGTAGAAATGAAACGTCTACCGCTATTAGGCAATGTCAAAGAATATCGTCTCCATAGTCAAGACCAGAGTGCAACACAAGTCGACCAGAGTGCAACTGTGAAAGACCAGAGTGAAGTATCTCTCGCCGCTCCAGAAAGTCCCGAATGCCCAGAAATTCCAGGTGTACCCGGCCCCGAAGCCAAGAAAAATTTCCAAGCTGCCCCGAGCGAAATTGATGAAAATTCTATTATAATGAAACTAAAGAATAATACTAAACTACAAGAACTAAGAGAAAGAAGAAATCAGATAACAAGCAAACAAGGATACGATTACAATCAATATAATGAAGCTAAAAAAGCTGCTCAACAATTAATCAATAACCTGACTAGCTAATACTCTAATTAACAAATTACCATAGACAAGGATACCAATTAAACTATTACCTATTACCTCAAAAAAGACCGCGAGAATCTGAACCAGAAATTACCAAACACACAAAACAGAAAATCCCAAGACTACAATTAATTTTAAACTGTACAGGGGATAGAAATGAACACAAAATTTTTATGGACACCAAAAGGAATTGTTTAGTATTCTAATATTGTATGAATTAAAACACTCGTTTAAATTGTGACATGAAGTAAAAACTTCACATATAAAGAGATGTAATAGATTTTATTTTATGGACAAATAGCAATACCCTAAGGTCAATTTTTGTTTCCCTCAAGGAACTCTCCATCACCACCGTTACCTTTTCTAGCATCTTGTATTACACTTGTATTACACTTGTTTCCCTGAAGGAACCTACTGTTTCCCTGAGGGAACTATCTCTGATTATCTCAACAGCACCAACACATTTCATAGTAACACCTTTGCCTAATTAGTATTACTCATACTGTTTTCCATCTATCAGCACAAAAAGGTTTCAGTTTTCACCTAGGCCAGCATCAACACCTCAAGGATTCCCTCTTGTCCCTTGTTCACAGGATGACCCCAGAATGATTCTGTCCCCTTTGACATAATTTTATACATTTCTCACAGGCTGGAGACTCTTGTGGAATCCTGATGAAATTTCCATACCTTGAGGGCCAAATTGTACAGGCATTGTCAAGATTCCAGGTTGTACAGAATTTTTATGATCCAAGTTGTTGTCATGGTTACATAAATTTCTGGTGTGTATAAAATGGATCATCTCGTCCATGAGCTTGGCGCTCTCCATGCGCTCCTGCGGGCCGACGCCCACGTCGATGGACACGGAGTACTCGCCCATGACGTCCTCATGCTCCACGGCCACGTCCGCGCCCACGATGCGCACGTCATCCTCGGGCGGATAGAGCCTGATGATGTCCAGGATGCGGGCCAGGATCTTCCTGAAGCTGCGCGCGATGCGCCGGGCGTAGAGCTTCTGGCGCTGCATTCCGGCGGTGAGGCGCATCTGCATGCCTGCGGCGGTCTGATTCAGGGCGTTGTTGTCCAGGCCCTGCATGTTCTCGTTGACGCCGGACTCCTTGGCCACTTCCTGGAGCGTCAGCTGGAAAGCGTTCAGGAGCAGCGGGTCGCCCGGAGCGGGCACCAGTTCCTGCACGGTGCCCAGCGACGGCACCAGGGACACGTCCCCCGGCCCCATGGTGGAGAGGATCTTGCGGGCGCGGGCGTCGGTGGTCAGGAATCCCCGGTAGGTGCTCATGGCCGCCGAGTCCTGGATGTTGCGCAAGAGGTTGGAGAGCACGCGCTGGCGGTGGTCCAGCACGGCGGCGATGGGACGGCCAACGGGCTTGTGGGGCTCCTTGTAGACGAAGCCCAGCTCGAAGGGCGGGCCGCCGTAGGGGTTCTCGATGGGGCCGCGCAGGATGACGTCCTCGCAGACCGTGATGATGCAGGGCTTCAGGAGCTTGGTTTCGTCCAGGGCCAGGCGGGTGTAGCACTCCCACACCCACACTTCGCCCTGGCCCCGGCGCGCCGGGGAGTCCGTCCCGTCGCCGCGGCCCGAGCCCAGCATCTCCGGGGTGGACAGGCCGTCCACCGAGTGCAGTGTGTCGAACTCGGAGGCGGTGTCGTCGCCCGCGCGGCGCTCGTCCAGGCGGGCGGACACGGCGGCGTGGCTGCCCTTGCGGTAGACCCCGGCCATCTCCTGGCGGCGGATGGAGTCCAGGTCGCGCTTGACCACGTGGGCCACGAAGGGATTTTTGCCAAGCTCCGGGTAGCCGGGCAGCATGTACAGCTCGCGCGGCGGCACCACCTCCAGGTGGAAACCCTGGTAAGTGGGCTTTTTGCGCACTGCCTTTGCTCCCCGGAGTCCGGTGACCGGGGCGCCCGTGAGCGGGTCCTGCCGGGTGAAGGTCTTGCCGCCGCGCACGTCCACGATGGTCTTGTCGGAGGCGGCCAGGGCTTCGATCTCCTCGGTGGACATGTCGGGCAGAAGCTCGGTGGTCAGGTCAAAGTCGTCGCGCTGGGTCACCTTCATCACGCCGTAGTGATTCACCAGGCAGTCATGGATGAAGTCCTCCACCAGCTGCTCGCCGCCCAGCTGGTTGAACAGCTTGTGACGCACGTAGCGCTTCAGGCGGTCCGCCCGGTGCTGGGCCTCCTTGTTCTCGGCGGGGTCCTTGCCGGAGAGCACCGGGTTGAAGGCGAAGAAGTCGCCGGTGAACACTTCCACCAGCCCCGGCTTCATCCACTCCACCACCGAGAAGATGGTGGGGTGCACGGTCTGGGACCAGCCGGGACGCTCGTTGCCGTAGGGCTCGGCCCGGTAGTGGCGGTAGTGCTTCTCGCGTTCGGCGGACAGCTCGGCCTGGTAGGACCGGGCCTTGTCCATGTCCTGCTTGAGGAGCGTCAACAGGTCTTTGTCTGCAATGGGCATGAGGGTCTCCTAGAGGAACCGGGAGGGCTCCTGGCCCTCCTCGATGTTGAGGGTGTCGTCCGCCGTCCGGAAGCGGTCGGCGTGGGCCATGGTCAAAACGAAGGCGTCTGCGATGTTGGGGGACGGGACGCCCCGGCGTTTCAGCTCGTCCTTGCCCTCCACCTTGATTCGTCCGGTGGGCAGGTAGGCGAAGCGGGGGGCGGACAATTCGGCCGCCAGCTTGTTGGCCAGCGGGACAGCGCCGTCGATGGCGGCCACGCGGGAGGCGAAGAACTCGCGGGCCTTCCACCACAGCTCGTCACGGCGCCGGTTGAACCGCTCCGAGGAGGACGCTGATTCCGCAACGTTCACCGCCGTCACCGGCAGCCCCCAGCCGGACAGGGTGTGGGCCACGCCCGCGCCCCAGCCCACGGCGTCCACGTAGACGGCCTCGGGCCGCAGATCGTGGAAGCACTCGCGGGCGCGCCCGGCGATGGCCAGGGTGTCGTCCAGGCGGAACTCCTCGGCGTGGATCACCTTGCCGCCCTGGCGCACCACGATGGCCGAGGGGTCGCCGCCCAGCGACATGCCCACGTCCAGCCCCATCACGGAGGGGGCGTCGCGGTAGCCCACCTGCCGGTCCAGGGAATCGAGCACCAGCGAGAGCGGGATGAGCGTGTCCTCGCCGGTCACGTCGAAGTCGCACTCGTACTCCTGGCGGAACTGGGACTCGGTCATCTGGGCGCGGGCGGAGTCCACCTCGTCCAGGGGGAGCAGGCGGGTCTGGCTGACGGGGAAGCGGGCCGCGTACCAGTCGGGGTTTCGAAGCGCTGTCTGGTACAGGTCGAAGAAGTGGTTGTGGCCGCGCGGGGTGCCGATGAAGATGGCGAAGCCCCTGCGGTCGGACAGGGCCGGACGGATGACCGTGGCGTAGGCCTCGGGCCGGAAATCCGCGTATTCGTCCAGCACCACGCCATCCAGGTACAGACCGCGCAGGCTGTCGGGGTTGTCCGCGCCGTGCAGGCTGATGCGTGAGCCGTTCTCGAAATCCAGGCGCAGCTCCGCTTCGCTGGCCTTGGCGCCGGGCACGGCCAGGCCGTAGAGCTTGAGGTAGTCCCAGGCCACGCGCTTGGCCTGGGTGAGGGTGGGGGCCACGTAGGCCAGCCGGAGGTTGGGCGGGCCGCCCCGGTGCGCGGCGTCGATCAGGGCGTTGACGCACAGCACGGTCTTGCCGAAGCGCCTGTGGCACACCAGCACCGAGAAGCGTCTCAGCCCGTCGTGGATCTGCCTTTGGAAACGATGCGGCTCGTAGCCGGTATGGATGGTAATTCCGGTCTTCATGAACCGGGCAGTGTAGCCGGGAATCTGGCGGCGTCACCCCATATAGGGGTATGTGGGGAGAAAGTTGCCCGGAGCCGCATTATTTGCGGCTCCGGGCGCGCGGATTAGGTCAGCCAGCCCCGTCTCGTGACAGTGACCGGAGAGATGGCCGAGTAGGTGTTCAGCAGATTGTTCTCCAGCTCCTGCAGGAGCTGCGTATCCAGGGACACGTCCATCTCGTCTATGTTCTTGAGGCGAAGCGCCGCGTATTCGGCCACAAGATCATCAAGCTTGCCGTTAAAGGGCGTGGGCGAATCCAGGTCCAAAAGTGTCGCGTCAAGGAGCGGCCAGTACAGGAGCGTCATGCCGTAGGCCGCGCCAGGCGTTCCTGCCAGGTACAGGTTGTCGCCCCGGATGAGCCATACTGACGCTTCCCCCGGCGCGGTCAGCTGCTCCCAGGAGTCGTCGCTCTGCTTGGCCAGTTTGGTGTTTGTGCCGTCGCGGTAGAGGCCGTAGTCGGCCATGAAGTCGGACGGCAGGGGGTAGTCCTCCCGCCCGGCCTCGGTCTCGAAGCGGTGCACGGCGCGGCCCAGTTCCACGTCGTTTCGATAGAGCACGTGCGAGAGCCGTCGGTAGCCCTTGGCCACGATCTTCAGCATCTGCTCGTCGCTCCAGCGGGTTTTGAGTTCGTCTGTCAGTTCGAGCCTGATTTCATCGAGCAAGTCCGCGATAGTCATGTGTCTTCTCCTCTGCCAGGGCGCGGATGGTATAACCCGGCAAAGGAAACGATTCAGCCCACATAGCGCTATGTGGGAAGAAAGATGCAAAAAGAATGGCCGCGCCCCTTTGACGGACGCTCCCCCAAGGCTTACAGTCCCGCTCTACAATATCGCTTCTGGAGTACTGTATATGAATGTCTCAATCCTTATCGATGGCAGTTTTTTCTGGATGAAGCACCTCGAAGCCCGCCTCGGCCAGCCGCCCTCGGCGGAGTCCGTGAAGCAGGCCTGCGAACTCATCATGGCTGACTCCGAGTTTGAAAACGACAAGCTGTTCCGCGCCTATTATTACGATTCACCGCCCTACGGCGGCCGCGCGGTACACCCCATTTCCCAGCGCGAAATCGAATTCAGCACAACTGAACAGCACCGCATCAAGAACGACTACCTCACCCAGCTCCAGCGCATGCCCCGCATGGCCCTGCGCCTTGGATCGCTCGCCATGCAGGGCTGGAAGCTCAACAAAAAGAACATGCGCGGCATCATGGAATCCTTGAGCCGCAACCTCCCTCTTCAGCCCCAGGACGTGTCCATCAACCTGGTGCAGAAGGAAGTGGACATGCTCATGGGCCTGGACATCGCCTGGATGGCCGCCCGTGGCATGGTGGACAAGGTGGTGCTGCTCACCGGCGACGCGGACATGATCCCGGCCATGAACTTCGCCCGCGAACACGGCATGCTCGTTTTCGTGGCCAAGTTCGGCTACTACCTGTCGGACAAGCTGCGCGAGCACGCCGACGGCGTGGTGGAGTTCACCCTGCCCGCCCCGGAAAGAACCTACACCCCCTCTGCACGGGTTGTGTCCATGCCCCCCAACGGAGGATATGCCCACGGGACCAACGGGCATGCGCCCGCGCCTCCTGCCGCCTCTCCGGTTCCGGAAGCCGCGGCGGCCCCTGCCGCCTGTGCCGCCATCATAGCCGACCCGGCCATCCCGGACATCCTCCTGGAGGACACCCCGGAAGACCCCGACGACCACATCGGCAACAAGTAGAAACATCGCGCCCAGGCCGGGAAGCCCGCAGAGGCTTCCCGGTCTTGCCTTGCCGGAAAAAAGATGCTTCTATCCCCCTCCCGCCAGGAGGGACCTTCCCATGCCAAGCCAAAAAGCCATCGACAATAAGGCGCTAAACGACCGCGAACTGGCCGAAGAGCGCACCATACTTGCCTCCAAGCCCCAGCGGCTGGTCTTCGAGACCACCAACCGCTGCAACCTTCGCTGCGCCATGTGCGGCCAGTCCCACCGCGACTTCGTGGGCCGCGACCTCCAGCCCGAGGTCTTCGCCAGGACCGAGCCCTACTGGGAGACCGCGCACGACGCCTCCCTGTTCGGCTGGGGCGAACCGCTCATGAACAAGCACCTGGGCAGCTACTTCGATCTTCTGGCCCCCCGCGGCCCCAGCATCTTCGTGCTGACCAACGCCATGCTCCTCAAGCAGGAGATGATCGACCGCTTCCTCACCGGCGGGCTCACCTACCTGAACTTCTCCGTGGACGGCGCCACAGCCGCCACCTACAACCGCATCCGCAAGGGCGCGGACTTCGACACGGTGATCGCCAACATCAGGAAGGTCGTGGCCAAGAAGCGCGAGCTTGGCGTCAGCCATCCCTATCTGCGCATGGTTTTCGTGGGCATGCGCTCCAACGTGGAGGAGTTCCCGGACTTCGTGGACCTGGCCGCCAGCCTCGGCATGGACGAGGCCAAAATGGTGCACATGATCGCCTACGGGCAGGAGATGGTCGGCGAGATCCTCTTCGACCACAAGGAGCGCACCAACGAGATCCTGGACGAGGCCGAACGCCGCGCCAAGGCCCACGGCCTGAAGCTCACCATCCCCGACCGCTTCGACCTCTCCGGCAAGCCGGTGCTCGAGCCCATGCAGAGCCTGCACAAGAAGTGCCCCCGCCCCTGGGAAGAGGTCTTCGTACAGTCCGACGGCAAGGTGCGCCTGTGCATGCTCTCCAAGGACATCATGGGGGACCTGAACGTGGAAGGCATCGAAGACATCTGGAACAACGAAAAGTTCCAGCAGGTCCGAGGCACCATCAACACCCCCCAGGCCATGTCCACCTGCGCCAAGTGCCCGCAGTACAAGGAAATGAACGTCAACGACCGCGCCGCGTTCATCCAGGTGGAGACCACCCTGCCCGGCACCAAGCCCACCCCGGCTCCGCCGCAGCCTGACGCAGCCCTGGCCGAGGCCGCCGAGTGAGAAGCGCGGCGCCGGTGAAGACCGCCGTCATCTTGAGCGCGGGCCTGGGCACGCGCCTTCGCCCCCTCACCGACACCTGCCCCAAGCCCATGGTGCCTGTGGCTGGCGTGCCGCTGCTTACACGCACCGTGCGCCATCTGGCCGCGCACGGCGTCACGGACATCTGCATCAACCTGCACCACCTGCCCGAGGTGGTGCTGGAGCATTTCGGCGACGGTGAAGCTTTCGGAGCTAGGCTGCACTTCACCGTGGAGAACGAACTGCTCGGCACCGCCGGGGCGCTCAACGCCTTCCGGCAGCATCTTACCGGGCCGTTCCTGGTCTGGTACGGCGACGTGCTCTCGGAATTCGACGTCACGGCCTTTACCCGCTATCATGCCGGGAAAGGCGGACTGGCCACCGTGGGCCTGTACCGGGTGGACAACCCCACCCAGTGCGGGCTGGTGGACCTGGACGACGCCTCGCGCATCACCCGTTTCGTGGAGAAGCCCCCCGTGGCCTTCACGGACCTGGCCAACGCCGGGGTGTACGCCTGCGAGCCGGGCGTGCTGGACTTCATCCCCCCTGCCGGGTTCTCGGACTTCGGCAAGGATGTGTTCCCGGCCATGCTGGGTGCCGGCGCGGCCCTGTACGGCTATCCCATCGAGGACTGCCTGATCGACATCGGCTCGCCCGAGAAGCTTGAGCGCGCCGACACGCATTTCCGCGCCCAGTAAGGAGCATTTCATGGACGCACCCGCCCTGACCTGCCTGGTTCGCCAGTCCTTCGACAGCGAGGCCTTCGGCCTGGACTACTACCGCATGGCCACGCCGGACCACGAGGCCCTGGCCCGCGACCTGGAGTCACTTGGCGCGCCGGGAACCCCTTTCATGGCCGACGCCAAGCTGCCCGCCCAGGACATCGAAGGCTCCAAGCAGTTGCAGCGCCTGGGTTTCCGCAAGATCTGCGTGCAGCCCACCTTCGTGCTGCCTCTCAACGGAACGCGCGGCGCGGCGGTGGGCGAGCCCCAGGCCGTGGCGGACATGCCCCGGGAGGAACTGTCGGCCCACGCGGCGAACTTCCCCTACAGCCGCTTCGGCCTGGACCCCGATGTTTCGGAAAACGAACGCCAGGCCCATCAGGAGCGCTGGCTGGCCAACTCCATGACCTCGCCGGACATCCTGGTGTTCCGCGAGCACGGCGCGTTCGTGAGCTTCAAGGTCCGCGAGGGCGTTGTGGTCATCGACCTGGTCTCGGCGCTGCCCTCCTCGCGCGGCAGGGGTTCGCTCCTGCTGGAGCGCCTCAAGGCCTGGGCCGCCGGGCAGGGACACTCACGCATCGAGGTGACAACAGAGAGCGAGAACATCCCCGCCTGCCTCTTCTACCAGAAAAACGGCTACCGCCTGGACCGCGCCAGCGTGGCCTTCCACCTGCGAGTGCAGGCTCCCGCGTGATGCGGCCCGGGAACCGCGCGCTTCATTCAAGGCCCAGGGCCCCCCAACAGGACAACAGACCATGATCATCGCCAAATCCCCGGTCCGCCTCAGCTTCGGCGGCGGCGGCACCGACCTGCCCGCCTACTACGAGCCCCACGGCGGCGCCGTGCTCTCCGTGACCATCGACAAGTATTTCTACTCCGTGCTCCAGGAAATTCCCGGCCAGAGCATCGAGCTGTCCTCCTCCGACTACCAGCTCCACCAGCGCATCGCCGACCTGGACCAGGCCAACCTGAAGGACGCCCTGCGCATCCCCAAGGCCATGCTGCGCCACTTCGGCGTAAAATCCGGCGTCATGCTCTCGCTGAAGTCGGACATCCCGCCCGGCTCGGGCCTGGGCCTGTCCGGAGCCGTGGCCACCAGTCTGGCCCAGTGCGTGGGCGCGTACGTCGGGAAGCACATGGACAAGGCCCAGGTGGCCGAACTGGCCACCCACATCGAGCTGACCGTGCTGGGCCGCCCCATCGGCATGCAGGACCAGTTCGCCTCGGCCCACGGCGGCCTCAACTTCCTGACCTTCACTAAGGACGGCGTCACCGTTGAGCCCGTGGCGGTCAGCCTGTCGCGCCGCGCGGAACTGCGCCGCCACCTCATGCTGTTCCACACCGGGGCCTCGCGCGATTCGGCCCGCATCCTGGAAGGCCAGCGCCAGGCCACCCAGAAGAACGACAGCGGCGTGCTGGACGCCCTGCATCAGGTGAAGAAGACCGCCTACCGCATGCGCGAAATTCTGGAAGGCGGGGACATCCTGGAGATCGGCAGGCTGCTGCACGACTCCTGGCAGCACAAGAAACGCTTCTCGTCCTCGGTCTCCAACCCGGACATCGACCGCTACTACGACACGGCCATGCGCCACGGCGCGCTCGGCGGCAAGATCACCGGCGCGGGCGGCGGGGGGTTCCTGCTGGTCTTTGCGGAGCCGGAGCGCCAGGAAGACATCAGCCGCGAACTGACCGCGCTGGGCCTCCAGGAGCTGTCCTTCGACTTCGAGGACGGCGGCTCGCAGATCACCCTGGACCACGCCGGACGCTTCAAGTCCACCATCACCCCCGAGGGCTACCTGCTGGGCATGCGGGCCGTGGTCAGCCGCCTGGACAACAACCAGATCGGGCGCATAGCCGACCTGCTGCACGCGGCCTACGTGGCGGACAAGCAGGTGTTCATCATGGGCAACGGCGGCTCAGCGGCCACGGCCTCGCACTTCTGCTCGGACCTGGCCAAGACCGTGGCCGTCAACGGCAAGCGGGGCTTCAGGGCCATTCCGCTCACCGACAACATCCCGCTCATGACCGCCTGGGGCAACGACGTGGGCTTCGAGGACATCTTCTCGGGCCAGCTGAGAAACCTCCTGAACCCCGGCGACGTGGTCATCGGCATCTCCGGCGGCGGCATGAGCCCCAACGTGCTCAAGGCCATGCAGATGGCCCAGGAGCGCGGCGCGCGCACCGTGGGCCTGACCGGCTTTTCCGGCGGCAAGCTCAAGTGCGCTGTTGAGGAGTGCTTCATCGTGCCCTCCGAGAACTACCAGTTCATCGAGGACGTGCACATGATGCTGGTGCATTTGCTGACCAGCGTGGTGCGCGAGAGGCTGGGCGAAGAGTAGCCGTCATGACCCCGGCGGGCGCGTTCATTCCCTGGTCCGGCCAGGGGGCGTGCTTCGATTCGTCGGGGCGTGTGACGCCCTGCGTGGGCACCGGCCAGGACGCAGAAGTGCGCCCTGGCGCCGTCTGGCCGGAACCCCGTTTCACCCCGGCGGCCCCCGGAGTTGTGCGCGACGCCCTGTCCGGGCTCCATTGGCCCGTGGACGCTTCCGCCGCCCGGTGGCCCATGGCCTGGGACGAGGCTGCGGCCTGGGTGGGTGACGCGAACAGAGGTGCATTGCTCGGACACGACGACTGGCGTCTGCCCTCGCGCCGGGAGCTTCTGTACCTCACGTGTCCCGCACGCGCGCGCCCTGCCCTGCCGGACGCGCATCCCTTCCGGAACATCTTCCAGCATTGGCACTGGACCGCCACCCCGTTTGCCGCATCCGGGGCATCGGGCGATTCGGCCTGGCGCGTCCACCTGGAAGGGGGGCGCATGTTTCCCGGCCCCAAAAGTGCCGCACACATGGTCCTGCCGGTGCGCGGCGCGAGCGCGATCCTCCCGGAGACGCCGGAACTGGCCGCCGCCGGAGGAACCCCTTGGCCGGACCCCAGATTTGAGGTGTCGGACGGGCAAGCCCTGGATCGGCTGACCGGGTTGGCCTGGCTGACCCGCGCGCTGCCGGTTGAGGGCACGGCCAGCTGGCAGGAGGCCCTGGATGCGGCCCGCAGGCTCGGTGGCCCCTGGCGTCTGCCCTCCATCCTTGAGCTGGAGAGCCTTGTGGACGCATCACGGGCCTGGCCAGCCCTTCCGGACGGGCAGCCCTTCGCCAGCGACCTGGACGGCGTCTGGTCCGCCACGACGAGCGGCTTCGACACGTCCTGGGCCTGGGTGCTGTATTTCGGAAAAGGCGCTGTGGGAGTGGGCCATAAACCGGGCCGCCACTTCAAATTTCTGTTGACGCGAACCACCTGAACAAGTAGAGACATTTCTCTTGACAGCGCGGAGCCGTGCGGTTAGACGATTCCTCCGCTCACGCGGATGGGCCGTTAACTCAGTTGGTAGAGTACCTGCCTTTTAAGCAGAGAGTCGCAGGTTCGAATCCTGCACGGCCCACCATATCGCGTCCCCATCGTCTAGTGGCCTAGGACGGCGGCCTCTCACGCCGCTAACAGGGGTTCAAATCCCCTTGGGGACGCCACTCAAAGCGTCGCAGTAAGTGCCAGCGAAAGCAGGTACTTACTGCGTTTCTTTGTTTCCCCTTCCCTGCACCGTCTTTTTTGCCATCCATCCGAAGCCCTTGTCAGCCCCGAGCTGACAAGGGCTTTTTTGCGTTCTTCGCCGTCCTCCATCCACCCCCCAACGCCCGACCGCTCCGCAGCTGGCGGGGCGGTCGCAGGAGAAACGTCATGTCTATGCGTGATCTGACGGCCCCTGGCTCCATTGCCCGCCCTCACGGTTCGCCAGGAGCCAAGCTCCTGTACTTGGCCCTCTGCTACCTCACCGCAGAGAACAACGAAAAAACCTGTTGTGCAACCCTCTCGGAACTGTCCGCCACCACAGAGCAAAGCGTTCGCAGCCTCAAAAAAAACCTGAAACTCCTGAGGCAAGGCGGACACATCAAGGTCATGCCAGGCTTGTTCGGCGTCACGTTCTACGAGGTCCTAAAACACCCTGGCTCCAGCCGTTGCAAAGCAACGCCCGATCTCGCGCATACCTCCACCCCCGTTCGGCACGAAGAGATGCCCAAGACCGCCAGGTGCGCCTGATGAAATTGAAATCCGAGGAAGCGAAACCGCTCCGTTCAGGAGCGGTCGACCGGGCGTGGTTGTCCGGTCCTGATGAGCCAGCCGCTCGGTCAACATGGTCACGGGAGATGCCGTCGACGAAGCATAGCTAGGGCCTAAAAAGGCGAAACCCTTGGTTGCCGCCAAGGGTTTCAACACAGCTGAGTGGCATGGCCACCCGCACTTAAGGGTGATCAAGCCATACCCGGAAGGGGTAGCGTCGTCAAGACGTCCACGGCTTTTTTGTCCTTTTTGCCCAAGCACTTAAGGTGCTGAAATGATGAGAACTATCTCTGGAAATTTCGCAAAACGTGGAAAGATTGTGCCGGATTTCATCATGAACGAACCAGGGCTCACCCTAGGCTCACGGGTCCTCTACGGAACCCTGTGCAACAGCGCAGGGGAAAAGGATCACTGCTGGCCTTCCCAGGCGTACCTAGCCAAATCCATCAATCAAAGCATCCGTAGTGTCCAAAACCACCTGAAGGAATTGTCGAAGGCCGGTTTCATCCAGGTCGGCAAAAGGCCGCTACGAGGCAATCTCTATCACCTCCTCATGCACCCCGCAGTTAGATGCAAGGAAGACCGAGGACACGCCCACGCCACCGCGCCCGCTGCCACCCAGCCCACACGCGCAACTTCTGCGGCTACATCCGCCAGTGAGAACATCAGGGACCTGGGGGTACGCGAAAAAAGTGCGCAAGGAATTAATATTAAAGAAAGACAAGAAAGACCCCCCTACCCCCCGCAGCTTCTGAACCACCAGGAAGCTGACGCGGCCTTCCAGCAAGTCTGGGATGTCTGGCCTGTCCGTGAGGCCCGCAAATCCGCCCTCCGCCTGTGGCACCACCTCTGGCGCTCCGATGATCGCCCGCAGCTGGCAAAGATCCTCGAAAGCATCAAGGAAAACCTAGCGCGAAATCCACGCTGGAAGCGAGGCTTCATTCCTTTCCTGGCCACCTGGTTGAAAGACAGGCGCTGGGAAGACGAACTCCCGCAGGAAAGTGCCACTTGCGGTGACCCTGACACCTCCTGCGAAAGCCCGTCAAAGGCAGAACGCCAAATGGAAGAGATTGGCGGGAAGCTGCCCCCAGTGCGCATCGGGACTCTCAACTCCGGCGGACAATCCACACAGCACACTCCGAGCCATGTCCATGACGTCTTCCAGGAGGCGATGGCCGCCTGGCCTGGCCAGATGACCAAAGCTGAGGCCATCAGAGCCAAGGGCCTTTGGAACTATCTGTTTTCAAAGGGGAAACTTCCTACTCTTGAGGAAGTCCTCGGGTCAGCGCGAACCGCGTCAATCAACTTCCTTTGGTGGCTCAATGGCCTCCAAACGGGAGTTCGTTCGTCAACAGCGTGACCAGCCAATGAAATCAGACTCACCAGCAAAGTATTTAACTCGGCGCGGACGTGCCTACATCGAGGTGTCCGCGTTGAAAGACAGCATAGAAGAGTGGCTACGAGATGGATTCAACGTGATGTCCATCTACAAGCTCCTTGCAGCGAAAAAGCAGATTTCAGGAACTTACGGATACAGAACATTTCTGCGGGCGGTGGAAAGAGTGATTTCAGACACGAACGAAAGAGTAATTCTCCTCGAAAGTGACGCCAGGGCAGTGCTTCCAGGTCTTTCGGAGGAAAGGGAAGCGTCTGCACCCGACAGCCTTATCCCATTCGCTTTCGAGGACTCCTTGGTCCGGGCCACGGCGGACGGACAGGGAAATCCTTGGTTCGTGGCCAATGACGTTTGCAAGGTTCTGGGATTAGCCAATCCCAGGGATGCCGTCAGCGCACTGGATGAAGACGAAAAGGGGGTCGCTACTACCGACACCCTTGGCGGACAGCAGAAGGTTCTGACTATCTCCGAGTCCGGCTTGTACTCCTTGGTTTTCCGCAGCCGCAAACCTCAGGCCCGGTCTTTCCGCAAATGGGTCACTGCCGAAGTCCTGCCAACGATTCGCCGCACAGGCCGTTACGAGGCTCCGCCGGAGAAGATCCTTTCGCCCGCAACGCCCCCTCTAGGCCTCCCCGAAGAGGCTTGCAATCTCCCTCCGGCCATCCGCGTCCAGGTCCTTACATGCGCCGTAGAGGCAGCCAAGCTGGAGGACTCAGGAACCGGTGCCATTGAAGGTTACTTCCGGCGCTACTGCCAACTAGTTGCATTCTCACCGGATGCCCAAAGCGCCGAAGAATCTTCAAACGGCGACCTACAAATGAACTCCTAAAGGTGCTCTATGAAATCCAAAAACCAATTTGATGAAACTCCATCGAAGTATGTGAGCAAGCGTGGCCTTGCTTTTACGGAAGTGGCAGCTCTCAAGGAAGAAATCACAAGATGGATCAAAGATGGATTCAGCGCATTGGCGATATGGAAGCTTCTTACCGAGAAAAAGAGAATATCAAATTTGTATGGATATAGAACATTCCTCCGCGCTGTGTACAGAATGATTCCTGATGCAGACAATATTGTATCAAGGCCAACTCCTGGCAGGGGGAAAAAGCATACTGACACAAGCCGTGGTGGCGATAATAAACAGTTTCAGACCGTCTCAAACACTAAGCTGATCTAGAGGTGATAAGCATGCGCTGGCTACATTGGATTCTCCAGGGAAAGGGCGGAGTTGGAAAGTCTTTCGCCGCATACATTCTGTTCCAGTATTTCTCGCTCAAGAACGCAAAAGTTTACGGGATAGACACAGATCCAATCAATCCAACGTTTGGAGGGTATAAGGAGTTCAATGTCGAAATTCTTCCATTGATGGTCAGGGACGAAATCGAGCCTCGTGCGTTTGATCTTGTTGTCGAGCGTTCTGTAGCGATGGGCGATGGCAGTCATGTTGTAGTTGACTCTGGCTCGTCTACATTTAAACCAGCATCAAAGTACCTACATGAAGGCGGTGTGATTGACGAAGTAATCCGCGCCAACAATGTATCACTTGTGATTCACACGGTGATCAACGGTGGACCTGCGCTTCAAGATACGATTGATGGGCTTGTCACCCTCGCAACAAACTTCACAGACATTCCAATTGTCGTGTGGCTCAATCCGAAAGATGGCTATATTCAATCCAATGGTCATGGTTTCTATGACTTCTTGGCGTACAAAAACCATTCTTCGCAATTCCACTCCGTTATCGAGTTGCCTCACCTCAGCTACGCTACATACGGAAAAGACCTTGTAGATCATCTAGCGCGTAAGCAGTCATTTGATGCGGCCATCCATTCCAGTCTTTCGATCATGACCCGTCATCGGCTTGGGAAATACTGGGAAGCCGTCGTAGCAGAATTGGACAAGGCCAACCTGCTGGAGATCGCATGAGCGGCGAAGCCCCCAGGGAAGCCCCTGCCCCTTCTGAGGGCGTCGGCCTCAGTCTTGAGGAAGTCCGCACCATGCTGATCAAAGAGCATGGAACCTCCGTGGGCAAAGATGATCCTCTGCTCATGATGGTCACGCTCAACAACGCCTTCTTGGGTGAGTACGAGAATCTCCTCAAGAATCACAATGAAGCGTTGACCACCTTCTTGACCGAGGCTGGCGCTCAACATCTGGACGCCGCCAGGCAGGCCGCTGAAACCGTCACCAAGGGGCTCTCCGCCTCTTCCATTGGGGTCATCCAGGAGCACCTCCATGGGCATCGGAAGGCCATGGCCTCCTTCCAGAACAACATGACTTGGCTGGCGGTCATCGTCGCGATCTCGGCCACCGTCAACGTGGCCGTGTTCGTCTACCGAGGGCTTTTGTGATGTTGGACCGCCTGAACCGGAACCTGGAGCAGGCCATGGGACCTGTCGTCATGGATGCCCTTCGCGATCCAGATGTTCAGGAAATCATGCTGAACCCGGACGGTTCTTTGTGGATTGAGCGGTTTGGGGAACCCATGAGCCAGATGGGCAGCCTGACTGCCGACCAAGGACGTCGGGTCGTTTCCTTGGTCGCTTCGGCACTGGGAACCACCATCACCAGGGAGAACCCCATCGTGGAAGGAGAGCTGCCTCTCGATGGCAGCAGGTTCGAGGGTACGGATTCTCCCATTGCTCGCGGCCCTTCCTTCACGATCCGCAAGAAGCCCGCCACAGTCTTTCCGCTCGAATCCTACGTGGAGAAAGGCATTCTGGACAGTGAATGCCTGGACTTTCTGCATGAGGCAATCCGCCGCAGGTGCAACATCCTGGTTGTCGGCGGTACAGGCTCCGGGAAGACCACATTTGTCAACGCCCTCATCGAAGCACTTTCACGGCTTTGCCCTGACGAGAGGGTCGTGGCCATGGAGGACGTCAGCGAACTCCAGGTGGCCAGCTTGAACCGCGTGGTGTTCCGTACCTCGGACAACGTGAACATGCAGCGCCTGACCACCGTGACCATGCGTTACCGACCGGACAGGATCATCGTCGGCGAAGTTCGCGATGGGGCGGCTCTCGACCTCCTCAAGGCATGGAATACCGGCCACCCCGGCGGATTGGCCACCCTTCACGCGGACAGCGCCGTCGACGCCCTGGGCAGGCTCGAAGACCTGGTAGCCGAACGCTTAACCTCTCCGATGCACCGCCTGATCAGTCGGGCCATCAACATCATCGTATTCATAGAAAAGACGCCTCGTGGACGTCAGATATCGCAAGTGGCCCTTGTGCATGGCTACGACCACGAAAGGCACTCTTACTCATTGGAGTACATCTTCAACAAGAAAGAAAAATCCAACGGTCAGAAATGGTATCAAAAGTACATTTCACAAGGGGAGGCCGCATAATGCGTCGTGCTGCATATTTCTCTATCGGATTCGTAACGCTGTTTCTGACGTTCTGCCCCGAAGCTATGGCTTCTGGGGGGATAACGGAATTTTCATCGCCGCTTGAAAAGGTGGTGGGCACAATCACCGGCCCTGCCGGGCGATGGATCGCCATTGCTGGCATGGCCATTGTCGGCTTGGTCTACATCTTCAACAAGGAGGACATCGCAGGCGGCGTCAAACTGCTTTTGAACGTCGTCTTCGCCATTTGCTTCATTGCCTTCGCCACGGGCATCGTTGACAGCATCTTCTCGTTCTCTGGAGCAGTGCTGTGAGGACTCTGCCCATTCGTAGATCGCTCCATCGGCATAACCACATCATGGGGGCCGAACGGGAGCTGGCGTTGTCCATCGGATTGATCTCCTTTGTGGTGGGCTTCGGCGGCATGACGTGGGTGGCGGGCATCACGGCTGTCCTGTTCTACTTCAGCGCAATGCTCGTCGCCAGACGGATGGCCAAAGCCGATCCTCTGATGGTCCGCGTCTGGCTGCGCCACCATAAGCAGCAACTGTTCTACCCGGCCAAGTCCGGCATCTGGAGAAAATCCTGATGCTCGAGTTGCGCAACTTCCGCTCCCGCGCGCGTGGCCTGTCTGATCTGTTGCCTTATGCGGCGCTGATCGCACCAGGCGTCGTTCTGTGCAAGGACGGCACATTCCTGGCGGGATTCTCGGCAGAAGGGCAGGACACGGCTTCCAGCACGGCTGACGAGTTGGCCTTCGTCTCAGCACAGTTCAACAATGCCGTGAAGCTGCTCGGCTCTGGCTGGATGCTCCATGTGGATGCCGTCCGCAGCCGATACCAAGCGTACGCACCCCGAGAAGACAGCCATTTCCCCGATCCCGTCACCCAGCTGATAGACGAGGAGCGTCGGGCCTATTTCAACGGCGACGTTTGCCGCACCAGGATCGTCGTCATCCTGTCCTTCAAGCCCAATCTTGGAGTCGAAAAGCTCTCTTCCGCGACCAAGACAGGCGGTGGAAGCGCTTCCAGCCTTGAACGGGCCTACAATTCTTTTCTGAACGCCCTTCTTGAGTTCGAGGATGCCCTTGCCTCGGTTCTCCGACTGCGCCGACTCGAAGAGTATACGGTCGAAGAAGAAGGCGGACAGGCCATCCTGAGTGAACTCCTCTCGCACCTCCAGCTCTGCACTACGGGTGTCGATCAGCCAGTTCGTGTGCCGCAGACTCCCATGTACCTGGATGCGGTGCTTGGCTCGGAAGATTTGATCGGGGGTTTGACTCCAAAGATTGGAAGCCAGTCCATCGCTGTGGTCGGGATTGACGGACTGCCCCAGGAAAGCTGGCCAGCCATGCTGTCTGTCCTGGATGGCCTTCAGCTGCAATACCGCTTCTCAACCAGGTTCATCTGCCTGGATCAGTTCGATGCCCAGAAGGAAATCGATTCCTTTCGGAAAGGCTGGAAACAAGGGGTCTTCAAGTTCTTCGACAAGCTTTTCAACAATCCCAATGCCAGGGCGAACCGTGATGCGGCAGCCATGGTCGAGGATGCCGAGGAGGCTCTCTCGGAAGTGCAAGGAGGGTATGTCGGCGCAGGCTATATGACTTCGTGCATCGTCCTGCTCAACGAAAACCGTGAGTTCCTCCATGAGTGGGCCAGGGAACTGCGCCGTGAACTCCTGGCCATGGGGTTCGGCTGCCGCATTGAGACCATCAATGCCGTTGATGCATGGCTTGGCACTCACCCTGGCAACTGGTTCGCCAACATTCGCCGCCCGCTGGTCAACACGCTCAACCTTGCCGACCTTCTTCCTCTTTCCAGCGCCTGGGTTGGGGAAAAGCACTGCCCTTGTCCGTTCTATCCACCAAAATCTCCAGCACTGATGGTCTGCACCACGCAGGGCTCAACTCCGTTCTGGTTCAATCTGCACGTTGGCGATGTCGGACACGCCTTGATCTTTGGTCCCATCGGCGCGGGCAAGTCCACGCTCCTGGCACTGATCGCCGCCCAGTTCCGCCGCTATGAGAACGCGCAGGTTTTCGCCTTCGACAAGGGCATGTCGTTGTTCCCCTTATGTGCCGCTGTCGGAGGAACGCATCATGAGCTGGGTAGAGGAACTAACCTGGCCTTCGCTCCGTTGAGAAACATCGACGACCCTTCCGAACAGGCATGGGCTGAGGAGTGGATTGCAACGCTTGTCGAGCTCCAGGGCCTGGCTGTCGGGCCTGGCTACAGAAAGGCGATCCATGGGGCGATGAATTTGCTGCGGAGTAACCCCCGAGAAATGCGCAGCCTGACGGACTTCGTGAACATGCTCCAGGAGCCGCGTGTCGCTGAAGCATTGCTGCACTACACCCGGCAAGGCGCAATGGGCCAACTCCTCGATGCTGAGACCGACAACCTGGGAATGGAACGCTTCATGGTGTTCGAGATTGAGGAGCTGATGAACCTTGGGGACAAAAACCTGATCCCCGTCCTGCTCTACATTTTTCACGAAATCGAACGCGCACTCAAAGGCCAGCCGACGTTGATCCTTCTTGATGAGGCTTGGCTGATGCTCGGGCATGCCGTCTTTCGCGCGAAAGTCCGTGAATGGCTGAAAGTAATGCGAAAAGCAAACTGCTCAGTCGTACTGGCGACGCAAAGTCTTTCGGACGCCAAGAATTCGGGAATCCTGGATGTGCTGGTCGAGTCCTGCCATACGAAGGCATTTCTGCCCAATATCACGGCCAGACAAGAAGTGCAGGCGGAGCTGTACCGCAATATGGGCCTCAACAGCCGTCAGATCGAGATCATCGCCTCGGCCACTCCGAAGCGGGATTACTACGTTGTTACGCCAAAGGGGAGAAGGCTCATGCAGCTTGCGTTGCAACTGAAGTCACTTTCTTTCCTTGGCGTCAGTGACAAAGAAAGCGTTTCCAGGATCAAGGAACTGCAATCTGTTCATGGGGAACACTGGACTGACGAGTGGCTCAAAGAACGAACCGGAGGACATGCGGCATGAAAATTCTTTATTTCTTCATTGCGTTGTCTCTGGCGCTTATCATTGCGAAAGACTCCAATGCAATGGTTGTGACCTGCACCAATTGCAGTCAAATGTTCACACAAGCACTGGAACGAGTCACAAGCCTTGAAAAACTTCAGCAAGTTTACAAGCAAGTGTCCGAGGCCATGACTCAGACAGAGAAGCAGATAACGATGGTTCAACAGAATATGGACCGTTACAAGAACATGCTTCAAAACACCGTAAAACTACCTATGTCTGTGCTTGGAAGCATGAAAGGAACATTCAGTCAGCTTTCATCACTTTCGCAGGGTTTGAACCTGCAACGTGGTGATGCGTCAGCCCTAAGCCAAATTTTCAAGGCGACCTACGCCAACAGGGGAGCAATTAAAGATCTGTTCAAGACTTCTAAGCCTGATGGCGCACCCATGACCGAGGAAGAGCGGGCAGCGTCCGAGGCCGCATTCCTCAAGATGCGTGAGCAGATCGAAAAAGAAGCTGAACAGGCCCAAGAAGCCGCGTTTCAGGAGTCCGGCGGCCAGATTGAAGAAATAGAACAAAAGGCCGCTGAACTGGACAGCCAGTTGGACGACCTGCTGTTGACCCCTGATGGTCAAATGAAAGCCCTGGAAGCAGGAAACCAGATTGCGACCATGCAACTCAGGGAGTCGCAGCGTCTTCGCCAGCTCCTGGCCGTGTCTATTCAGTCTTCCGTCCAAAGAGACATGAAGGACGAGAAGGACAAACAGATGCATGAGGAAGCGTGGAAAGCAGCAACGGGGAAGATGTTCAATACGAACGCGCTGGATGCCGTCGTCAACAGCAACCAGCGCGATCCGTCTGGGTGGTGAGGTGCAAAATGCTAATCAATACCATTGTCTTTTTTAAATTGCCTCTGCCGACTTATAACTTCATTGGCTGTTTTTCTGTCTCCTGCTTTCATTGCCTCAAAACCTTCTTTGTCAAGCTTACGCATTTGCTCTTCAAGTCCGCCAGGCTTTGCAGCAATAATCACAGATTTGCAAAGAGTCACATCAAACGCTCCACTTCTGTCCGTGATGTAGTCAATAGATGGCGTTTCAACTCCCGAGCACATGTATTTTTTACATTTAGTTGCCTCGGCGAATGCCTCAGGAAAACGTTTTTTGAAATATTCAGCATTATCCCATGGAGCTTCACACATTTCTCGAATGACCTTGAACTCGTCTTTGCGTGGATGCTCATCGAGCGCAAAAGCCAGCTTGGTAGTAAATGAAGTGAGAACGCAAACCCAGATGAAATACATAATGTACTTTTTATTCATGGCGTTGATACCCCTTTTTGCTGTTGTGATGCTCCCAGGAGAGTCATTTGCACAGAGCACAGATGCACTCACGGGAATTGTTACCAAAGTACAAACACTCGCAACAACCTGGAACAATACCCTTCAAAACGCTGCGCTAAAGCTATTTAGTCTGTGTGTAACACTAACAGTTGTTATGTTTGGCGTCAAGGCAGCTTTGAACAGGACAAGTATTGCTGATCTTCTAAGTCAATTTATTGTTTCAATGCTGTTTTGCGGCCTCGTGGCAGCCGTCATTGTGAACTACGTTCCCTGGACCAAAAGCGTTATCGACGGACTCAGTGAACTAGCAGGCACAGCCGGAGCAAGCCAGTATGACACTGCGGAACCTTTGAAGGCCGGACTGGATGTCGTGAAGTCACTATGGAACACCATTAACGGAGAAAACGGATTGATATCAAAGGCATCGTACGACAATGGATTCAACCTTGGCCCAATACTTCTCATAGGAATATGTTCAATTATCATCTTGATTGTTTTTTCACTGTTAACAGCACAAGTCATATTGATAAAATGTGAATCTTACATTGCTGTCAGCGCCGCAATAGTCCTTCTCGGGCTCGGCGGCGCTGAGTTTATGAAAGAATACGCGATCAATGTCATGAGGTATGTCCTTTCTGTTGCCGTCAAACTGTACGCCATGCAGCTTGTGATGAGCCTTGGACTCCAGATGTTTAAAGACTTGCAAGCGCAAGTACAGTCTTCTGCTTCACCGGGACTTGCTGAAGGATTCATCTACATCGCTACGGCAATCATTATTTACGCGATAGCCCAGAATGTTCCCTCCATGGTGGCAGGCATCGTGAACGGCTCCCACACTACGCCCGGATCAAGTCTTTCGTCAGCAGTCGCAGGCGCAGCAGGAGCCACGCTCGGGGGAATGGTTGGAGCCGCGTCGGGAGCTATTGGTGCTGCTAGCGGGATCGACGCCACCAGAAAGGCCGCTCAGATCGCCTCCATGGACGGAGCCACGGGCCTGGGGAAGGCCCGCCACATCGCGGGATCGCTCTGGCAAGCCCATAAGCAGGCCAAGACCGAGAGCGGGAATCTGTCTCATGGTGAACGCTTTGGGGCCGCAATGAGTTCACGCCTTCAGGAAATGAAGATGCGCAATCTGGGCCTGCCCGGTGATGGCTCCAGTCCCGGCGGCAAGGATGGGGGCGGAAATGGCCAAGCGTAGCCGCAGCTCTGTGGAAAGATGAAAACCAGAAGAAATGAAAACCAGAAAGCACGAAAGCAAAAGGAATAGAGGGAGCGCCGTGAGTAAGGAGAATGGCTGAATGCTGTTGAAATCAAAGTCGAAACCAGATGCCGGTGAGCTGTCAGCCTCAGCGGAGAAGTTCTCCTATGTGCGTGGCCGTGAGGAATGGCTAGAGCGCTATGGCAGTTACATCCAGCGCGCCAGGCAGTGGCGCATGGCGGCTTTCATTGCCCTTGGGATCACCGGCATCTCGGTCATGGGCAACGTGGTCCAGGCCACTCAATCCAAAGTTGTGCCCTATGTCGTTGAGGTGGATCAGCTCGGTCGGGTCGCTGCCGTCGAGCGGGCCTCCGTGGCTTCGCCGACGCCAACAAGAGTCGTCCAGGCGGAGCTGGCCACCTTCGTCACGCAGTGGCGCTCCGTGACTGCCGACCTGGACCTCCAGAAGAGGTTCATCGAGCGACTGTCGTATTTCGCCATCGGCGCTGCCAAGGGACAGATGCGCCAGTGGTACGAAACCAACAACCCTTATGAGCGGGCCAAAGACAAACTCGTCCAGGTCAACATCAAGAGCCTGCCCGCGCAGGTCAGCGCAGACTCCTGGCGGGTTGAGTGGACCGAAGTCACGCGAAACCACTCTGGCGTCCAGGTCGCCAGTGAGGGCTACCAAGCGACCCTGACGATCCAAATCCAGCCTCCCACCACGGACGCGCAAATTCTTCGGAACCCTGGGGGCGTTTACGTGACGGGCTTGTCCAGTTCCAGCGTGATGGAACCCGCATCAACTCCCAAAAAGTAGGAAGCAGCATGTTGAAACGATTGTTCGTGGCGGTGTTCGTGACCCTCCTCCTGGGGCAACCTCTTTGGGCTGCGGAGCAGCCGCGCGCTGACGAGAAAGGAAAGCCCGCAAAAACCATGATGGTTCCCGAGGAGTACCAGATGGATGCCTCGGTCAGCCAGCGGACGACAGGCAAGGGAAAATCCACCGAGCAACTCCGCCAGGCGGACTATCTCAACCCCGACGTGCCACTGAACGCAAGGGAACGCCAAGCCGTGAAAATGGCCCAAGACTGGGAAACTTCTGGAGCTACGCCCATCCAGGCCAACGGCAAGCTCATGTTCCCATATGGAGCCTCTTCCCCGACGGTCATCTGCGCTCCAAGCCTCATTTCCGTGGTTGAGCTCCAACCGGGCGAATCGTTGAATGAAGTTGTGGTCGGCGACTCGGCGCGCTGGGTTTGCGAGGTGGTCAAGTCGGGAAACACCGCCCATGTCCTGATCAAACCCATGGATGCCGGTCTTGTCACCAACGCGATCATCACCACGGACCGCCGGGCCTACATCCTGAAGCTGGTCAGCCAACGCACCGGCCACACGCCCCGTGTCGGCTTTCTCTACCCCGAAGACAACGCCATCCGGCTTAAAGAGAAGGACGCCAAGGAGACCAAGGATAAGCAGTGGAAGACAGTGGATGCGGATGGTGAGCCAAAGGATCTGAGCCAACTGAACTTCAGTTATGAAATCAAGGGGGATGCTCCCTGGAAGCCAATCCAGGTCTTCGACGACGGTCGTCAGATGTTCATCAAGCTCCCACCTTCGGTCCAATCCGGTGATGCCCCTGTTCTTCTCGTGCGCAACGGTGGCCAGGATACGATGGCGAACTTCCGGCTGAAGAACATGGCCATGATCGTGGATGGCGTGTTCCAGGAGGCGTTTCTCATCTCGGGCGTCGGCAGCAAGCAGCAACGCATTACCATCCGCAAGAAGTGAGGCTGGCGATGCGATACATACTTCTCCTGCTCCTGGCCATGCAGCTCCAGGGCTGCGTCATGCAGACCCGCCATGTGGATAACGGCGGCATGCCCACATACGACGGGGTGAGCGACACGTACCCAGGAGACGCCCAATCCCTGGCCACCATGGCAGCTGAGGAACTGGCCCGCCGTTATCCTCCGGGGCGCACGACCCTGACCCTGGCCAAAACGAAAAACACCTTCGGCCAGGAACTGGACACTACTCTGCGGGCTCAAGGCTTCCTGATCTCTCCTCCTGACTCTCCGGCTGGGATCAGGGTCGGCTATACCCTGGACGTCATCCGCGATGAAACCTCGCCCACTTGTTACCTCCAGGTCAGGACTTCCGACGGTGATTCCTTCGGCACGGTTCGTCCCCTGACCATGGGAAGCCTGTCGCCCAGAATCGATGCTCCCTCCGTGAAGTCTTCAACATCTTTCCCTTTGGAGTCCCTCCCCCTGCTGGATGAGCCGACGGTTCCCACGCCTTCCCAGGTTCAGGTCCATCCAGACAGGTTGATGAAAGGTTCTGGGCCTGGTGCAAAGCCAGGCTCAGAACCTCCCACTGTCCCGGCGCATGATGCCGGGGTGCCGGTTCGCAGCAAGAGCACGGCGGCGCGGATCGCAAAGCGCAACAAGGTGCCGGTGGCGGAGTTCTGCCGCCTGAACAATGTGAAGCCGGATACCGTCCTTGAGGCCGGGCGGATGGTGTCCCTGCGTGGGCCTGCCTCTCCCGCCACGGCACAGGCTGTCCCTCCGGCGTCCTCCGGGGACCGCCCGTCCAAGCCGCTGGCATCCACAAGGCCAGCCCCCGCACCGACCCCAGTTGCTCTTCCGACTCCGGTTCTGGCTCCCACGCCTGTGGCCAAGCCAACCGAAGCAAGCCCTGCCGCCGCGAAACCCGTGGACCCCACGCCGGTTTCAGCGGGGAATCCTGTCCCTGCCTCAGCCCCTGCCGTTCCAGTTGCTCCGGCATCACCTGTCCAGGAGGCCCTTGCGGAACTGGCTCCCTCTCAAGGGAATTCCGATGCAGCCCCCTCGGCAGTTCCAGCTCCGAGCTGGATCATTGAACCTGGCAGCCTCCATTCGCAGCTCGATTCCTGGGCGATCAAGGCTCAATACCAGCTGGTCTGGAAGGCGAAGCATGATTTTGAACTTGAGGCCAGAGCCAAGTTCGACGGGGATTTCGTCGGAGCCATAAAGCAGCTTTTTTCTGGCCTGCATCGCGGAGGAAACCCACTGCGAGTGACTGTGTACCAAGGAAACAATGTTGTTGAAGTTGCGGAGGATTAGAATGTCGAGATGTATTTTGTTGTTGCTCATTCTGGTTCTCGCAGCCGGTGGATGCGCCAAGAAGAGCACTCAGGTGGATTCCGTAGAGCAACAGGGCGAGAAGTTCCGCGAACAAAGCCGGGCTCGCACCGTGGATGTGACGCCGGAACCGTACCTGGGGGCGAAGGCCATGCCGCTCCGTGCCAGCGCCAACCCTATCCTGAACAAGCATGTGACGCTTCGGCGCACGGGATCACTGCCCGCGATTGCGGCCTCAATCAGCGAACTTGTATCGCTGCCGGTCCAGGTTGCTTCCGACCCGGACGAACCGGGGAAAAAGAGCGTTCCTACAGCATCAAGTTCGGACCAGGGACATTCAGCGCCTTCCGCTCCTGCCGCCCCCGGTTCGTCCCCTGGCGTCAACATGGAACTGGAAGCCCTCCTGGCTGTTCCAGGGGGTTCCGCAGGTGGTTCGGGAGGCACGAAAAGCGATGGCAGGCAGCTGACGATCTCATACGAAGGAACCTTGCGGGGTCTGCTCGATCAGGTGGCCATGATCTCCGGTTACGGCTGGGATTACGACTCCAACAGCGGAAACATTCTTTTCGCGCGGATGATGGTCAAGACGTTCACCCTGCTGGGCGCTCCCGGAAAGGTCACGTACGAAAACAAGTTGACGAACAAATCCAAGGAATCCGCCGCGTCCAGCATCGGCGGATCACGGGTGAACCAGACGGTCTCTACGGCGGACACCTCTTCGCAGACAGCTCAATCCACCGGAACCAGCCTGTCCTTCGACATCTGGGCGGACACGGAAAAGGAAGTGAAGGCGCTGATCTCTCCCAAGGGCGCTGTGGTCAGCAACCAGGCTGCGGGTACGATCACCGTTCGAGATACGCCTGACTCTCTGCGGCGCGTGGCTTCCTACATTGAAGAGTTGAACAGCCGCATCTCCCGCCAGGTGGCCCTTACGGTCCAGGTCTGGGCTTTGAACATCTCCGACAACACGGATGTCGGCTTCAACCTCCAGGCTCTTTTCGAGGACAAGGACATCTCCGTGGTGGCAGGCAACCTGGCCAACATCGGGAGCGTCAACACGGCTGCGGCCACCATCGTCTCCGGCAAGCTCAAGGGCTCGGGGGCCATGCTTAAGGCACTACGCCAATGGGGAAAGGCGTCTCAGGTCACGTCGGCAGGCGGGCTCGTGATGAGCAATCAGCCGGTGCCGGTCATGGCGATCGAGCGTCGCGCCTATCTGGCCAGCGCGGGAACCTCCACGACCAATTTCAACCAGACAACGGAACTGACTCCCGGCGAGGTCACTACCGGTTTCAGCATGACCGTGATCCCGCACATCCTGGATCAACGCCGGGTGATCCTTCAGTACAATATCAATCTCTCAGCTCTCGAAGAGATGAGCGAGATCAAGACCTCGGACATCACGATTCAATTGCCGCAGACTTCAACGCGCGCCTTCTCCCAACGTTCCACGATGAAGATGGGGCAGACGTTGGTGCTGTGCGGATTCGAGAAGGAGTCGCGTGATTCAAACACGTCCATCGGCATACCGACCACCGCGAGGAAGGCCCAGTACGGCAGAACGCTGCTGGTGATCACCATCCAGGTGGAATCAGCCGAGGTTTAAATGCGCCGCGTCTCACTCCATAATAGGAACTGGGCTGTCGGCCTCCAGTGGAATCTGAACAACCTGAAGTTGGGCATACCGGAACTGAGGCGGACTGCCCGGAAAGAAGACCCTTCCCTGGACATGGTTGCTTTCCGGCAGCGTCAATACGCCCTCGGCGCGAGCCATGGCGACTTCCAGGCCTGGCGGGGCGTGCGCGCCTTGGCCTCCTCGATACAGGTTGCATCCCCCTCGTTCGTGGGGCTGTTCTGCCTGGAGGATGCCGAGGGCCAATTCTGGTGGGTGTTCGCCATGTCCCAGTCGATCGTGGTGGGCATGGGCGACCAGGTCTTCGCGACACGCGAAGACGCCGAAGCTTCGATTCAATCCCTGCGCGGCCTGCTGGATACGGATTTCGAGGAATCCGTGACCTGTGAAACTGTCGAGGAAAGTCTCAAATGGCTTTCCCCCCTCGTACCATCAATTCTGTTCGCGCTGCCGAGCAGGAGCGGGGGTTCCCTGATCCCCCTGCACCCTGTTCCGGCTCAACAGCGCAACCGGATTGTCGCGACCGTCACTGTCCTTCTGCTGCTGGCCGGAGTCTATGGCCTGAAGCTTTTCCTGGAGCACCAGGCCGGAAAGAAGGCCGTGGAAGCCACCCGTGCGGCCATGCTCGACAAGGAACAGCGCCGTCGGGAAATCCTGGCCAACCCCGAGCAGCACTTTCAGCGGCCTTGGGTTGCCGCACCTGACTTGAGGGAAACCATCCAGACAGGACTCAAGACCATGCTGTCCTTGCCCATGGTGGCCAGCGGCTGGGTCCTGGAAGGAGCGACCTTTGACGGCCAGGCCGTCAACGCGTCCTGGGGGCATCGCCCTGGGGCGGATTATACCCATCTGCCCCTTGGAGCGCGCCTTGAGAACCCGCAAAAGGCCATCTCCCGCGTTCCGGTCCCCAAAGTTTCCCGCCTCCAAGGAACGCCCTCCCTGCTCCCGCGCGAGTACTGCACGAAGCTTCTCTACGCTTGCACCCAGGCGATGGGAGCCCGCCTCAAGCTGACGTTCCATGCACAGGAGAAGATGGTCATCGAGGACGTGGAAGTGGTGTGTCCCTGGTTTCGCGGCCAATGGGAACTCAACGACGTGCCAGCAGCAATTGTTCTGGATGGGTCTTTGCCCGAGGCGTTCACCAAAATGCCAGGGCTCATGTTGGACAGCATGGTCCAGGAGAAAGGCTCCTGGACGTTCAAAGGGGCTATCTATGCGATTCCTCGATAACAAACGTATCTTCTGGGTCGTGGGCGGTGTTTTTGCGGCTGTATCCCTGATTTACATGGGATCGCTGGCTGTGAGTCAGTGGATGTCCCCTCCGCCGCCTCCCATACCGCAGTCCTCAAAGGCTCCCAAAACGCCCACCGTCAAGCCCGGCAAGGACATTCCAACTCCGTCGTCTCAAGAGACGCAAGTCAGGCATCCCGAGACTTCGACGGCCAATGCCCAAGGCGAGACGGTTCCCAAGGCTGAACCTCACATTCCTGTGGCCGGAAACCTGGGCGTGATCACCACCCTCCGGGCGCAGCTCGAAGAAATGCGCATCCAGGCCGCAATCGCGCAGGAGCGCGAAAAAATTCAACCCAAGGCGGCTCCTGTACAGCCGCAGGCCATCGCTTTGCCAGAGTTGCCCAAGTCCACTCTGGTTCCGAAGGCCAAAGATGCTTCCCCGGTGGTGGTCTCCATTCAGGGCGTGGATGGACGATCCACCGCGACTGTCCGGCTGGGCTCGGGGCAGCTGGTATCCCTGCGGCCCGGAGATCGTTTCTCCGGTGGAGTGGTCAGCGCTATCGATCGACGGGGGGTTTCCATCCGCCGTGGCCACACATCCACGATCCTGGCTTTCGAGCAGGAGGTGTCATGGAACTGAACACCTTTGTTGAGGGCGTACCGGAGTCCATGCGAGGCCGGGTCGCCTTGTTGGATGGCATGCTGCACATGAGCGCCGAGCTGCGGGGCAACCTGGAAATGGTGTCCTTCGTCGGCAACATGCGGCGGCGCGGCATCGTGACCTACGAATTTCATCCCCCGCAGGAATTTGATGGGAAATACGCCAACTTGGCTTCTCGTACCGGTCAGGGAGACAACGAAGTCCAGCAGTTCGCCATCGATCTGCTGATGAAGGCCTACCTGTCAGGGGCGACTGACATCCATATCATCGACTTCGGCCCCTACTCCATGATCCGGTTCCGAATTCTCGGCATGCTGACGGATTACACCCAGCTTGATGGCGATTTCGGTCGTTTGGTCATCTCCTGTCTCTACGGGTATTTCAGTCTGTCCGCAGACACCTGTTTCAGCCCCTCGGAGCGCCAGGACGGTCGGATAGCCAAACGGGACTATCTGCCTCCCCAGGTGCATTCAGTGCGTGTGCACAGCGAACCGGTGGAGTGCACCCTGGCTCAGGACGGCGTGGGTACGTCCATGTCCCTGCGACTGCTTTACGACTCCACCTCGGCCACGGGAACTCTGACCGAGCGCATGACCAGGCTCGGGTTCACTGCCGAACAGTGCAACACCGCCCAGTACTTAACCCGGCGCACCGGGTTGACCATCATCTCAGGCCCCACCGGACATGGGAAATCCACCCTGCTCAAGCATGTCATGGAGGCCCAGGTCGAACGGAACCCGGAGAAGGCGTACTTCTCGATCGAGGACCCGCCCGAGTATCCGCTCAAAGGCGTGCGCCAGGTGCTGATTTCGAGCAACGACAAGGTGAGGCGCGCAGACGCTTACCGCGATGCCATCGCGGGTGCCATGCGCTCCGATCCTGACGTGCTGATGATCGGAGAAATCCGCTATACTGAAGCGGCCATAGCCGCCATCGACGCGGCGCTCACCGGCCATGCGGTGTGGGCGACAATCCACGCCAACAACGCCTTCGGCATCATCGCGCGCATGGTCAGTACCCTGGCCACGCATTTCCGAAACCCGTTGGAGCAGCTTTGCGACCACAACGTACTTGCCGGACTGGAATACCAGCGCCTCATTCCGGTGTTGTGTCCCACGTGCAAGGTTCGTCTGCTTGATCTGAAACCGGAGGAGAGGAGCAATTACGTTCCCGAGGATGTTCAAGACCGCCTTAGCCGCGTTCTTGACGACCGCGAGGGCGTCTACGTCCGTGGCGAAGGTTGCGACGAATGCAGCAAACGAGGGCTGGTCGGACAGACTGTGGCGGCGGAGATCATTGCCACGGATCAGGAAATGCTGGGCTACCTGCGCGAGGGCAACATTCCCCGAGCCCATGAATACTGGGTCAAGGAAAAGGGAGGTGAAAGCTACGTCCAGCATGCCGTCAATCTGATCAAGGCTGGGCTGGTGGACCCTTACATCGCAGAAGAACGCCTGGGAGTGCCTCTCAACTTCACTCAGGTCTTCATGCAGGGAGGGCGGTCATGATGGGGATATTGTCCAACTTCATGCACCGCCTGAGCTTCAATGCGTCCGTGCGTATGCGGACCTGGAAGAAGCTGGCGGCTCAAACCCGCCACGGGCTCAACCTGGATCAAAGTCTGCGCCAGATGCAGCATCGGGCGTCTCTGCGGCGTTCGCACACCGCCAAGGTCTATTCTCAGATACTCGAGTACCTTGGCCTCGGGCATAACCTGGGGGCCTGCCTGACGGGATACGCCACACCGGAAGAGGTCATGCTCATAAGCTCCGGCCAACGTTCCGGCAAGTTGTCCGAAGGTCTTGAACTGGCGGCCAGTCTGCTGACCGCCAGACAGTCCATCCTGCGGGCTGTGACTTCCGCCTTGGCGTATCCGGCCTTCTTGTCGGCCATGATCGTGGTGCTGCTTCTGGTTGTGTCCATCGTGGTGATGCCAAAATTCGCCATGCTTTCGGACCCATCTTCATGGCACGGCGCGGCGGCGATCCTGTACAAGACGACCTCGTTTGTGACCTCCCCCATGGGGGTAGTGGCCCTTCTGGTCCTCCTGGGCGCTCTGGCCGCATCGCTCCTGACCCTGCCGGTCTGGACCGGAAGATTCCGGCTTCTGATGGAAAACCTGCCCCCGTGGTCCATCTACAGGCTGACCGTGGGCTGCGTGTGGTTGTTCACCGTCTCCACACTCATGCGCTCGGGCATGCAGCTGACGCATATCCTGGAGAACATGCTCAATTCCGATCACATCCCTGCGTATCTTCGGGAACGCATCCTGGCCATCGCCCTGGAGACGGGTACCGGCAAGAACTTCGGCGAAGCCCTCCACGACTGCGGGATGGAATTTCCCGACTCAGAAATGGTCGACGATCTGCGTGTGTACGCTTCCCTGCCCGGCTTTCATCTCAGAATGCACGAACTTGCAGCCGAATGGATGAACGATGGCGTGGAACTCGTGAAGCAGCAGGCACGGGTGCTCAACATCGCGGCAATAATCGCTTTGACCGGCTTGGTCAGCCTCATCGCGGCTGCCATCGGCTCGATGCAATCTCAACTTCTGCCTTCTGGAGGATTCTGATGACGCTTCTTGAAACCCTTGGTGCCATTCTGGTTGGACTGATCATCCTGGCCGGGGCCGCGCTCGGCCTTAATTCCGCCTTCAGCTCGTCCAAGCTGGGCGAGACGGAACAGAACCTCATCACCCTGCGGATGCAGGTTCAGCAGATGTTCTCCGGCAGCTCCGACTATACCGGTCTGGATAATGCTCTGGCACTCCAAGCGGGGTTGGTTCCCAAGCCCTTTATCAAAGGCTCCAGCCTTAGAAATTCCTTCGGCGGCGATATCACTCTTGCGCCAGTCAATGGCACGTCCGCCTTTTCGATTACCTTGACCTCCATTCCCCAGGATGAGTGCACCAAGCTGGCCAAGTTCCAGACGGACGCGTGGTTGTCGGTGAACGTCAACGGCACGGACGTGACGGGGGGGACAGTCGCCGACATCGTGGCTGCGTGTGCCTCGGTAACGAACACGATCACCTTCACGGCGAGGTAATCATGGTGTTGTCGGACCTGACGTTCTCCGACCTTCTCATTCTCCCGGACGGGTCCGCGAAACTCAAGGGATGCCCGGATACCGGACAACAGCTTGTTTCACTGCCCGGCGAATGCATGACGGAAATCAGTGATCTGCCCAAGAAGCTCATGGATGCCTTTTTGTCCATGAGACAACTCGACCCGACATCCGGCATGCGGGTCAGCCGCACCACGATCCGCTTTCAGCACGGCGGCGTGCATTATCGGGTTGCGGACTTCCAGGACGTTGACGGTGGCCGGACCTGGTTTCTGCGCCGTCTTCCCGCCGAAGTCCCAGACCTTTGGTGTCTGGGGCTCCCTCAGTTCCTGTGTGAATGGCTGCTCATGCCGAGGCAGCGTCACGGCCTGATCCTCGTCGCCGGTGCACAGGCCAGCGGCAAGACGACCACGGCCAGCGCCCTGGTGTCCGCCAGGCTCAAATTGTTTGGCGGCCACGGGGTAACTTTCGAGAATCCGGCTGAACTGCCTCTGGGCGGAAGCTGGGGGGAACACGGCTACTGCTTCCAGACGGAAATCCATGGAGAGCATGAGCTGGCCGCCCACATTGAACGGGCTCACCTCTATGCCAGCCCGAACGTGATCTTCATCGGGGAGATTCACACGAAGTACGCGGCCATCGAATCCCTGCGTGTGGCGCTCGGCTCCCGCCAGCAACTCGTGGTGGCTACCATCCACGGTTTTGACGTGCTGGCGGCGCTGGAGCGCCTCATCAACTGGGCTCAGGAGATTGATGGAGCCAATGCCTGCGAGAACCTGGCCAACTCCCTTCTGGGCATCATCTTCCAGGATTTGGAATGCGAGGAGAGATTGCAGAAAGTACCTCAGTTCCTTCTGTTGCCCTTCCCTTACGATGGGCAGTCCACTGATGCCTCCACCCGCATGAAAGGAATCAGGGCGAAGCTTCGGGACAATCAGCTTCATACCTTGGGCGACGACATGCGCCAGCAACGCAATCTGTTCGTGGACAAGGGGCTCAAGGCGGTATGAAGGCCCTTATCGTACTCGCATTCCTCATGGGCGTCATGGCCATGATGCGGTTTGTCAGCATGGACTCCATAGACGAACAGCAGGCTCAGGCAATCGCGGTGAACTACGGCGTTTTCCGCAACGAGGTCTATCTCTACGTTTTCAATGGTCACAAGACGCCTGGAGACATTGCCTCTTCTTCTCTGAACCTTCCCACTGGCTGGACGATGATGCGGCCCTGGAAGGCCCGTATCGAGGCTGGTTGCCTCTACGTTTGGGGTCCGGCCTCATCCGGGGAAATCGAGGCCACGCGCACCCTCTTCTGGGGGAGCCAGGCAGTTGGCCGGGCCGACGGCGGCAAACTGGAACCCGGACACGGGGGGACGACTCCCTTGCCTGCTTTCGTTCCCGAAGGAAGCCTCGTCAGCGTGGTGGGGGTGAATTAATCCATGAAGCTCATTGAAGTAGTCGCCGCGATGGCGGTCATGTTCATACTGCTGCCGTCCCTGGCCAACCTCTGGGTGATGGGCTCCAACGAGCTGGAGAAGCGTCAGGCTGCGGACCAGCTTGGCCAGGTAAGCCGGGCAACAGCCGCTTATGTGCGCAAGCACCAGACGAATTTGCTGGGCCAGACAACGGCAACCAGCGGGCCTGCGATCGATACGGCTCCTCTTGTCGCTGAGAGTTTCCTCCAGGTGGGCTTCCAAGGAAACAACGTCTGGGGTCAGACGTATCAGATCCATTTCCGCCAACCGTCATCGAATGCCCTTCAGGCCGTGATCCTCACCACGGGTGGCCTTGGCCACGATGTCAGCAAGCCCAAATTCGGCACGGCCATCGTACCCTCTGCTGCCGCCATGGCTGGCGGTTCAGGAGGGTTCATACCCACGGGGGATATCCCTGGGCAAGCTTCCGGGACGCTTCGCGGTGCCTTCGGCGGCTGGGTTCTCGACCTGGCCAGCGTGGGAGTCGCATCCCCAGGTGCTGGCCACCTCGGGGCGCTGGCCACCTTCGACAGCTCAAGCCTTGGTCAGGATTTCCTCTACCGCGTGTCGGTACCTGGGCATCCTGAACTCAACGCTATGCAGACGGAACTGGACATGACGGACCATGCCATCCGCAACGTCCAGGAAATCCAGTTCACCCCCCGGACTTTTGGCTCCGAAACCTGCGATGCTTCCGTGGAAGGAAGGGTTTTCCTCGATGCCAACCAGGGGCTCTACATCTGCCGCAACGGCAAGATGGAAGTCCTGGCCGACACCGGCAACAGCACTCTGTTCAAAACCGCCACCCTGGCCAGGGATGGCGATGTCATTGAGAAACCTGTCTGCCCTCCAGGTACCAATACCGTTCCTGAGATTTTCGTTGCGCCCTCCATCTCCGCCGCCGGAGCCGAAGCTCCCCCGCTGACGGCGTTCCAGGCCTGGGCCACCAGCCTCAATCCGACGCAATGGCGGGTGAATCTACGGCTTTTGACCACTGACGACACCCTGGGCTGGGTCAATCCCATGTCGGACTATGGCCGCATCATCGTCTGTACCACTTGCGCCAAAGGAAGCTGAAGATGTCGAACGATCCGAATGTACTCGTGCAAACAGAGAGAATGCGGAAGTGGCCGCTCATTGCAGGCGCTGCCGCCATCATGGTGGTGATTGGGGCTCTGGTCTACTCCCTCCACTTCTCTGACAAGGGCAAGAAGGAGGATAAGGCTAAACCGGCGGTCATCACGCGCGACGACAAGCCTTTGGTGAGCGATGCTGGCGGCATGGGATTGGCGACGCCTCCCCCTCCCGCCCCTGTGGAGCAGAAGAAGGACGAGCAGCCGCAGATCGTCGTGGTCACGAGCAGTGAACCGCCTGAGCTGCGTCGCGAAAGAGAAGACCTGAGGAGACAGAAACATCAGGCTGCCATGGCTGCTCTTTCTTCGCCTCTGACTGTCCGCAAAGGGAAGGAGAAGGATAACGCGCCGGACAAGACCGGCGTGGTGCAAGTCGCTGCCCAGAGTGGCGAAACTCGTTCTTCCAATGCCTCCGCTGATCGCCCTGGTCTTTCGGGCGCAGCCCAGGGGGATTACAACCCTGCGGCTGACAAAGACAAGGAAGGCTTCCTCGAGCGTTCCAAAACTTCGGACCGTCAATGGCTGTCCTCCAGCATCCGCATGGCTGGGCATCCTTTCGAGGTCAAAACGGGATCGATCATCCCATCCGCGATGATCGGGGGCATCAACTCCGACCTCCCTGGCCAGCTCGTCGCCCTGGTAAGCCAGAACGTCTACGACACAGCCGATGGCCGTTACCTGCTCATCCCTCAGGGCTCCAAGCTCTACGGCGTCTACGATTCCAGAATCATCTATGGCCAGTCCCGTGTGCTGGTGGCCTGGAACAGGATTATCTTTCCCGACGGCTCGGCCATCACTCTCGAATCCATGCCGGGGACCGATGCCGCTGGATACAGCGGATTCAACGACGAGGTAAACAATCACTACTTCCGCATCTTCGGCAACGCCCTGTTGATGTCCCTCATCACCGGCGGCACATCCTGGGCCGTGGATTCCGTGACGCCAAACACCGGCGTCACCAGCAACGCTTCCCCTTCACTCCAGCAGCAGATGGCTTCCTCCCTGGCCGCTCAGTTGGGCCAGACGACGGCCCAAGTCCTCTCCAAGGGCATGAACATCAAGCCCACGCTCGAAATCCGGCCCGGATACCGTTTCAACGTCGTCGTTACCAAAGACCTGGTTTTCCGGGAGCCCTATCGCGAGAACTAAAGCACGTAAGAACAAAAACAAGAAAGCAAGATAGCAAACAACAACGGAAACAAGGAAGATAGTTTTCATGCAAAATCAGTACGGCCTCGGCGATCCTGGACGGAAGAAAGCCGCTCTTCGCTGGGGGTATCTGCTGTTTTCCCTTCTTCTGGCCCTGGCCAGTCTGAGTCTGGCCACACAACAAGTCGCCGCGTACTTCGCCTACCAGCCTGCCTTAGGCCTGCCTTGGATGTCCGCTTTCGGTACGGTCTGGTACGCCCCCTGGAAAATAATCATCTGGCATCAGCTGGGGAGCCAGCATGAAGCTGTGCGCCAAGCGGTGTTCCATGGTCAGATGCTGTTCATGGCCCCGCAGATGCTCATTCTCGGCTACGCCCTGATGAGCGCGCGAAAGCCCAAGGGACGCACTGACCTGCACGGCTCGGCCCATTGGGCGGCGGAAGAAGAAATTTCCGAAATGGGCCTTCTGGAAGGCCGTGGCGTTTATGTCGGCGGATGGGTCAAACAGTTCCATGGCTGGCAGGCGATCCGGCTGTGGCTTCGTCTCCGGCCAGCCTGGGCTCACTGCTACCTTCGCCATGATGGGCCGGAACACATGCTCCTTTATGCGCCCACACGATCCGGCAAGGGCGTGGGCATCATCATCCCAACCCTCCTTTCCTATCCCGGCTCGACGGTGAGCCTGGACATCAAAGGCGAGAACTGGGCTCTGACCTCACGTTACCGCCAATCCCTTGGGCATACGGTTCTACGGTTTGACCCTTCCGACTCCAGTGGAATCAGCGCCTGCTTCAATCCGCTTGAAGAGGTGCGGCTGGACACCCTCCAGGCCATCCCGGATGTCCAGAACATCGCCACCATGATCGTGGACCCGGAAGGCAAGGGCCTACAGGACCATTGGAGCAAGGCGGGATTCGCCTTCATTGCCGGGGTGCTCCTCCATTGCCTTGTCATGGTGCGCCATCGGCAAAAACGAACCGCCACCCTCCACGACCTCGGGAACATGCTCGCTGATGAAAACCGCACCATCGAGGAGTTGCTCCAGGAGATGCTCGAAACGGAGCATGCGGCCCTCGTCAAGGAATGCTTCCCCAACGGGGCCACTGGCGGCGAGCATATCCACTTGTTCATCGCCAGTTCTGCCAGGGAAATGCTCAACAAGGCCGGGAACGAAGGCTCCGGCGTCGTCTCCACCGCCCTGGTCAACCTGGCGCTCTATCGTGACCCGGTCGTGGCCATGAACACATCCCGCTCGGATTTCCGGGTTCACGACCTCATGAATCATGAGGTTCCGGTGGACCTGTACCTGGTCATGAGCCCGGCTGACGTCAACCGGCTGCGACCACTGATCCGCCTCATACTGAACCTCATCATCACACGCATCTGCGAACGCATGGAGTTCGAGAACGGCGAACAGAAGAAGCCCAGCCGTCGGCTGCTGATGCTCCTGGATGAGTTCACGTCCATCGGGAAGATGGAGATCGTCAACAAGTCCATCGCCTATGCGGCGGGATACGGGATCAGCTACATGCTCGTCATCCAGAACGTCGAGCAGCTCATTGAGACCTACGGGAAAGAGAACGGCATCAAGGGCAACTGCCATATCCGCATCGCCTACGCGCCGAACACTCTGGAAACGGCCAAGGAGTTGTCGGAAATGACGGGCAAGACCACGGTCTTGACCCAGAAGACCTCCGTGTCCGGCTCACGTAGCGGCCATCTGAAAAACGCCTCGGTCAGCGTTTCTGAAACAGCCAGGGCGCTCTTGACGCCCGACGAATGCATGCGGCTGCCCGGCCTCCAGAAAAAGGGCGACAAGGCCAAGAAACCAGGTGACATGCTCATTTTCGTTGCCGGGCGCTCACCGATCTACGGTCGGCAGAATCTGTTCTTCCTTGATCCCACATTCTCCGAGCGGGCCAAGATGGGGGCTCCCGCCAAATCAGATTCCCTCTGTCCCGTGAAGAGCCCGGACGCCGCTGGCCAGGACAAAGAAAAGCCCGAAGGGCGCTCCTACGCGGATTACCTGAAGAAGCAGGGTGGATCGAAATGAAGCGCCTCCTCTGGATTCTGCTCCTGCTGGTCTGTTCGGGCTTCTTTCTCTTTCAGCAAGGGTATCGCTTCAACGCCACGCCTTCCATGCCCAAGGGGATTTATCAGCTCGTTCCCGGCAATCCTGGCATTGATCGTGGCGACCTGGTCAGCGTCTGTCTGGCCATTGAACCCTTCGCCTCCCTGGCCCTCGACCGGGGCTATCTGCGCTCCGGCTCCTGTCCTGACGGCACCGAGCCCCTCCTCAAGGTGGTAGCGGGCCTTCCCGGCGATCTTTTGGATGTGGGGCCGGAGGGTATTCGCGTCAATGGCCGGATGATGCCGCAAAGCATGATCGCCGCCACGGACAGTCTGGATCGGCCCATGCCGATTTCTACCACCCTTTCTCCAGGCCGGATTCCTGAAGGAATGGTCTTGATCCTTTCTCGTGAACATCCCGGCGGTTTCGACGGTCGGTATTTTGGTCTGTTGCCGTTGGCGTCACTTCAGAAGGTGAAGCCAGTTCGAGTCTTTGAACCCATAGGAGGATGATCGTGGACAAGGAGTATTTGATGGCAGCCGCCCGTGCGGTGGACGTTCAGGCCATGGAAAATCCGGGACTGGGAATACCGGTCGATCCCGAGGTTGCAGAGTTCATGGGAGCCTTCGAGGAACTGGCCGTCGGACCTGACGACCTGGAGGATATGTTCGCCGGTGAAGAGGGCAGCGACCATGGCGAATGATGCAAACGCGCGCAAACCGGTCCATCAGGTGTTCGCCGAGCAGATCATCGAAGATCTCAAAACCGGGGCCGCGCCGTGGCAGAAACCCTGGCGGCCAGGTGAACTCCACCCGCCCATGAACCCCGTCTCGGGCACGGTCTACAGCGGCATCAACAGGCTCATGCTCTCCCGCAAAGGGTATGCCGATCCTCGCTGGATGACGCTCAAACAGGCCAACTCGTTGGACTGCCGTGTTCGCAAGGGCGAGAGATCACAGACTATCGTCTTCTGGCAGTTCACCAAGGAAGAACCCGCCTTGGATGACAACGGCAAGCCAGTGCTCGATGGCGACGGCAACCAGGTGATGAACAAGGTGGAGCTGGCCAGGCCGGTGGCCCGTTTTTCTTCCGTTTTCCATGTCAGCCAGCTTGATGGAGACGTTCCTCCTCTGGCCCCCTCCACGCTCATCCGGGATTGGGACCCGAACGAGAAAGCGGAAGCCATTCTTCGCAATTCCGGCGCAGTCATCAAACACAACCAGCGCAATCGGGCTTTCTACAGCCCCGCCAAGGATGAAATCAGCCTGCCCACTCTGGATCGCTTCCAGACCCCCGGCGATTACTACTCCACGGCACTGCATGAACTCGGTCACTGGACCGGCCATGAGTCGCGCATGGGACGCGAGTTCGGTCCGTTCGGTTCGGAAGTGTACGCCAAGGAAGAACTCCGGGCCGAAATCGCATCCTGGATGCTCGGCCAGGATATGGGCATCGGCTATGACCCCGGCCAACATCTGGCCTACGTGGATTCGTGGATCAAGGTGTTGGAGCAGGACCCCTATGAAATCGTCCGGGCCTGCCGGGACGCCGAAAAGATCAAACAATACGTGCTCACTATGGAACAGAAGCAGGAACTCGGCAAAGGCCAGGAATTGGCTTCATCAAACCTCACCCTGCCCGAGGGCTGGAGTGAATCCAGGCCCGGCGGTCTGGCAACGAACAAAGACCCCGTGAGCGGTGGCATCGTGGACATGGTTATGCAGTCCAAACCGGAGGAGTGGTTCGCCATCCCGAACAACGATGGCCTCCTGGCGCAGTTCAAGGACAAATTCTTCCCGACCCGTGCCGATGCCTTTGCCGCTCTCAAGCATGCCTTGGAACTGTCTCGGGATGGTGCAGTGACCACCATGGCCCATGATGTCGAGCCCTCCAAGGAACCCGCCGCGCCATCCCAACCGGCCACCGGGAAGGTGTTCCTGGCCGTACCCTTCCGGGAAAAGAACCTGGCCAAGGCTGCCGGTGCCAAATGGGACGCCGAGGCCAAACTCTGGTTCGCGCCGGAAGGTTCCGACCTGGCCAAGCTGAAAACCTGGTTCCCTGACAAGGCTGCCAGCCCGGCCAAGACCATGGACCCTCTCTCTGAATTCGCTCAGGCGCTCCGCGATGCCGGACTTGACCTCAAAGGCCAGCTTCCCGTCATGGACGGCAAGATTCACCGCGTTTCCGTTCTGGGCGGCAAACCTCAGGCCCGCGATGGAGCCTACAAGGGATATCTCGATGGCCGTCCTGCTGGGTGGTACGAGAACTATCTCACCGGCGAAAAGACCAAGTGGAAGGCCACCGGCCATACCCTGACGGAAGAGCAGAAGATGGCCCTGCGACTGGAAGCGGAGCAGCGCAGCAAACAACGAGAACGCGAGCGCCTGGCGCTTCAAGACGACGTGGCCCTGCGGTGCCAGCAGGACTTTAGCGTCCTCCCGCCCATTATGCCCATGGCGGCGATTAGGAACCCTTATCTCCTCAAAAAGGGCATCCACCCTTATGGCGACATCAAAGAGTCTTCTGACGCCATGCTCCTGCTGGTCCCTCTCTATAACGCAACGGGCGAACTTCGGAACGTCCAGGAAATCGACTGGGATGGGACGAAGCGATTCCAGGCCGGTGCCGAAAAGAAAGGCTGCTTCAGTCTGATCGATCCCGATAAGAACTTGGAGCAAGGCCAAATTCTGCTCATCGCTGAAGGCTACGCCACCGGCGTCAGCCTGCACATGGCATCGAGCATGCCTGTCGTCGTGGCCTTCGATGCAGGCAATCTTGAGCCCGTGGCCAAGGCTCTGCGCGAAAAGTTCCCCATGGCCAAGATCGCCATCTGCGCCGACAACGACCATGCTCGGGAGCACGGCAACATCGGCGTGGAGAAAGCCAAACAGGCCGCTTTGGCTGTCGGAGGCTGCGTCATCGTCCCGGCCTTCACCAAGGAAGAACGGGAGGCCAGGTTGACTGACTGGAACGATCTTCACGCCAGCCGGGGGATCAAGGAGGTGACACAGCAACTTGGTCGCGGCCTAGCCAAGGAACAATGCCGGGAGTTGGACCGGTGATTCAGGCACTAGCCGGGCTCATCCTGGTTCTCCTGTCGTGCAATCAGGTCCTGGCTGGCCAGGACCTGGCCAGCCTCTTCGACGCCCCGTGTGATCGTTACAGCGTTCCGCGTCCTCTGGCCTTGGCCATCGCCGGTCAAGAGTCCGGGATGCAGCCATGGATTCTGAACATCGCGGGGCGAACAGTCAGACCCGTCACGAAAGAGCAGGCCGTGGCGATCAGCCGCGCGGCCCTGGCCGCAGGCCTCTCCTTCGATGTGGGAGTCATGCAGATTAACTCCTGGTGGATCAGACGCTACCGCCTGCCCTTGGAGGTCATCCTGGACCCTCCCGGCAACATCCAGGTGGGCGTCTGGATTCTCGGCAAGGAAATCAAGCGCCATGGGCTGAACTGGCGCGCAGTCGCCTCCTACCATACCCCTGTCGATCGCAACCCCGAACGTGGCTGGGCTTATGCCGCTGCCGTGCTTCGCCGCCTCGGCGGTGAAGCGCCGTCAGTTCCTTCTTCCGCGCCAGCAATTGCTGCCCAGCGCCCTGCTGCCTCGCCGATGCTGGTGAAGCGGTTCCGGGAAGTGGCCAGCAACGAAATGAAAGGATCATGAGGTAGTACGCCATGAAGCTTTTGATTGTCGAATCTCCGGGCAAGGTTAAGAAGATCCAAGGGTTCCTGGGCAGCGGCTGGAGGGTGGAAGCCAGCGTCGGACACGTGCGCGATCTGCCCCTGTATGACATGGGTGTGAGTCCTCCGAACTTCCGACCATCGTATGCCCCAACCGAGCGCGGCAAGTCTGTCTTGGCCAAGCTGGCCAGCGCGGTAAAGTCTGCGGACTCTGTTTTCCTGGCCATGGACCCTGACCGCGAAGGAGAGGCTATAGCCTGGCACCTGGAGGACGCCCTGCGGCTGGAGAATCCTGGAAGGATCACCTTCTCGGAGATCACGGAGAAGGCCGTCAAAATGGCCCTGGAACATCCCCGCGCCCTGGACAGGAACCTCGTTGCGGCCCAGGAGGGACGGCGGGTACTGGACAGGCTGGTGGGCTACATGGTGTCCGTCCCCCTCTCTCGCGCCATCGGCGGCAAAAAGTCGGCTGGGAGGGTGCAAAGCCCGGCTTTGCGCCTTGTGGTGGAGCGGGAGCGCGAGATCAGGGCGTTCAAGATGACCACGCATTACGGCGTGGAGTTGGTCTTTGATGCCCTGGACAACATCACTCCTGGCTGGAAAGCCAACTGGTTGGCGAAGGCCTGGCTCGGGCCTGGTCAGGAATATCTCCTGGAGAAGGAGAAGGCCGTCAGGGTAGCAGCCATGCGCCGGGTCAAGGTTCTGGCCTGCCAGGACACTGAGACCAAGGCAGTTCCACCAGCCCCCTTCACCACGTCGACCTTGCAGCAGGCAGCCTCGAACTCCCTCAAACTCTCCCCCAAGAAGACAATGGAAGCTGCCCAACGGCTCTATGAGGCTGGCCATATCACCTATATGCGCACGGATTCCCCCAATATCAGCGAGGAGGCCGTGGCTGAAATCCGGGAATACTGCCGGAACAGCAACTGGCCGGTGGTGGCCACGCCGCGCCGTTGGAAGAGCAAGGCCGGAGCGCAGGAAGCCCATGAAGCCATCCGGCCCACGCACATTGAGGTGGAAGAGGCTGGAGACACTGACAGCGAAAAAGCCCTCTACACGATGATTCGGTTACGCACCCTGGCCAGCCAGTTGGAGGATGCCGTTTTCGCAGTTCGTACCGCCCTGCTCCAAGGCGAGGACATTGAAGGCAGGATGCCGGAGTTCGAGGCCAAAGGCCGGACTCTGGTAAGGCCAGGCTGGAAGATGGTCATGGCTGCGGATCAAACCGAGGATGGGGAGGAAGAGGCGGATAACCCTGTCCCCCAGCTCAACGCAGGCTCCCTGCTCACGGTGGGTGGAGGCAAGGTCGTCACCCACAAGACCAAAGCACCGCCGCGCTACACTGAAGCTACGCTCGTCAAGGCTCTGGAAGGACGCGGCATCGGGCGTCCGTCCACCTATGCGGCCATCCTGGAGAATATCCTCGGTCGGGGTTACGTCCGCCTGGAGAAACGTGCCCTGGCGGCCACGGCGGACGGCGAGGCCGTGGTGGATGCGCTGATGGGACGTTTCGCATTCCTCGAGTTCTCCTTCACCAAGGAGCTGGAAGACGATCTGGACGCCATTGCCGAGGGCCGCACCGGTTACATTGATGTGATGCGCAAAATGCACCACTGCCTGGAGCAAGAACTCGGGCTGTTCCAGGCTGCGACCGTGACACCTTGCCCTGACTGCGGAAAGCCATTGCGCCGAATCGTCCGTGCTCCCGGAAAGAACGGCCAGGGTGGTTACGACTTCTGGGGATGCTCTGGCTATCCTGACTGCCCAGCCACGTTTGCTGACAACGGAGGCAAACCCGGCCATCGTTTGGAGAAACGCGAGAAACCACCTCTGAGCACGCATAAATGCCCGGAGTGCGGGAAGCCTCTGGCTCACCGCACCAAGGATGGGCCAGGAGCATACAACTTCTGGGGGTGCTCCGGCTTCCCGAATTGCAAGGTCACTTTCCAGGACGACAACGGCAAGCCTGAGGGAGCGGAATGATGCGTTTGCTCCGCTTGATCTTCCTGTTTTGGGCGTTGGCCATACCCAGGCTCGGTTTGACTGCCGACGCCACTAGCTTCGACCCAATGACGGTCGCTATCACCAGCCAAAGCACCATCGCCGTGGGAACGGTGGTCGCGTGGCCATCCGGCTCCAACCCCGCAGATATGGGCAAATGGCTTGAGTGCAACGGTCAGGCCGTACCGGCTGGCAGCCAGTATGATCGCCTTCGTGCCGTTCTGGGTGGCCAGCCTATCCCCAACTATAATGGCCAGTTCCTGCGCGGCACGACCACGGCTGGACTTGTAGGCACTCAAGTTTCGGACACCATCAGGTCACATACCGTGTCCGTGCCTGGGCAGAACGCTCCTGTCAGTGGGGGGCTGAATTCGACCTCATTGAGTGGATCGGCGTCATCCCAAACATATTGGTTTACGCAGACCGTAGTTAATACGGGAGGTGATTATACCGGTGGCGGAGGAATGGGGGCTGTTACAGGTGCAAACTACAACACTGAAACTCGTTCAACATCAGGCGGATCAATTTCCGGGTCGCTCAACAGCGGGTCGTTGACGGGAACGGCCTACGTAAGCGCTCAAACCGGAACATACAGCGGTGGTTCGGAAACAGCGCCGGTTCACACGAGAGTGCGGTATCTCATCCGTTCGATCCTCTGAGTGAAGGAGTACCTGTGGTCGTAAATACGTTGCGGAGGACCTTCCAGGGTCCGTTCCTTGCCTTGGATGAGTTGAGGGTCGGTCGGTCATTTTTGCTTCTGGAGATGACGGCAAGCGATCAGCTGCTTGTTGCGGAAGTGATGTTGCGCGAAGTTCGGAACGATTGCCAGGCTGTCGATCTGGCCATGTTCATCGCCTACTCCACTGACGGTCAGGCTCTGCCTCCGGGTGACACCATCGAGCGCCATGTGGACTTGGCCAACTGCGACAGGACGAACTGGACCCTCGCGAAGATCCATTACTATTAGCGGCCAGGTTCGCGGTTTTGGGATCTCAAACCGCGAACCTGGTTTGAAATGAAGGTGAGAGATGGGCCTTGGCCAGGGATGCGCTTTTCGTGTTTTTGTGTTTTAGTGCTTGATAGATTTCGTGCTTTATGGCTTTCTCTCTTTGCCAGGCCAACCTTGCCCCCACTTCGTGCGTGCAGCGCGAAGAAGGGGACTCTCCTCCGAAACAAGGGGCAGGAGATTGAAGCCCACCACAAGGCGCTCATTGACGTGTGGGTGGCCGAAACAACGCGGAAGTAGCGCCCGAGGGTGGCCCTGTTCTGTGGGCTAGAGAGAAGCAGGGGACGGTCACGCGTCGCATGGACAGGACTGCCAGGGCTGGAAATCCAAAAGCCTGGCCCATCTGGGTCGGAAAAGTTTTGAGGTAGTAAATGAATATCATAAAGCCACGTCCACATCAGGCCAAAGCAGTTTCAGCCGCAATCGAAGCGTTTAGGACACGAGACAGAGCTACCATTGTAATGCCGTGCGGAACCGGCAAGACCCTTATAGGGCCTTGGGTCGCAGAAGGCCTAGAAAGCCGAGTCGTGGTAATCTTTGTGCCGTCGCTTTGGCTCCTGCGGCAAACTGTGGGCCAGTGGGCAGCAACAACGGAATGGAAAGATGCGGAGTTCTTTGGAGTATGTTCGGATAAATCCGTTTTTGACGATCTGGACATTTCTGAAATCACAGAGACAAGGATAACCACAAGCCCTGCCGTGATCCGGGAATACTTTAATAGCCTGAACGGCGGGAAACACGTCGTCTGCTGCACCTATCAATCCGCAGGAATGCTTGCAGAGGCCATACCGGAAGGGCTCCATTTCGATTTTGGCATTTTTGACGAGGCCCATTGTACAGCAGGAGAAGCCTACGTAGGGCTTTCATTTGGTGGCTTCTCTGTTCCTTTGTTGGATCGGCATGTTCTTATCCGCAAACGACTGTTTATGACCGCTACCCCTCGATCATATGAAGAGAAGCAGAAGAATTTAGAGGGGAATAATCGTTACTTCTCCATGGATGACACAGAACTCTATGGGGAACGTGTTTACGAATTGACTTTTGCTGAGGCTGTGGCGCAAGGCTTGATTGCGGATTATCGAATAATAATTTCCGTGATAACAAAGCAAGATGTTACACGCGAACTTCTCTTGTCGAATTCTTCAGACATAGAATCTGCCGCAAATGCGTTAGCATTAAAAGCCGCGTGCAAAAAATACGGCATCCGCAAGAGTATTCTTTTCTTTAATACCATAGATGAGTGTGCGGCGTTTTCAAGCGGATCGGTTCAAGAGGTATGGCCTGATGTCTTTCATTCTTACATATCCTCTCGAATGCCTGCTTCCCAGCGGTCAGAAGTAATGAATTTGTTAAGCGCGGATCAAGATATTTCGGTCAGCAATGCCCGTTGTTTGACCATGGGCATAGATGTCCCCGCTGTCGACATGGTAGCATTCATGCGGAAGAAACGCGGCGAAATAGATATTGTGCAGGCTGTTGGTCGAGCTTCTCGAAAAGACGCAAAGCATCCTGACAAAATTGGATTCATTTTTTTACCACTTTACCTTGACGACGCGGGAGGAGAGGAGCTTTCTGATGCGCTGGGCATGTCTGGATACGAACAGGTATGGACAGTTTTGGAAGCCATGCGTGCAAGTGACGGTCGTTTTGACTCTTGGATAAGACTATCACGGGCTGGACTTAACAAAGACAATCCATATGTCAAGCATGCAGAAGATGGAAACAAAATAATTATAGAAGTATTTTCACAGGACATTGACACTGAAACAATAAGAAAATCAATTGACGCCAAAATTATTGATCGGATCGGTGATAGCTGGGATGAAATGTTTGGCCGTCTTGTTGAGTTCAAAAGTATCCATGGACATTGCAAAGTATCCAGACGGCATATGAACCAGACACTTGCAAGATGGTATCGGTATCAAATTCGAACATGGGACACGCGACTAAATCCAAAACGAAGAAATCTATTGATAATGCTTGGCGTCGACCCAGAAGACATAGACTTGCAATCAAAACAAAATGCCGCCTCCACTAGATGGACCAAAGAGGAGATTGATTATCTCAAAGCCTCAACACACTTAACTGACGCAAAAATTGCTGAACACATAAATCGTTCCGTGCAAAGCATTCAAGTTAAGCGCTCAAATCTTGGGTTGTTAAAGGATACGAACAAAGGGAGAAAGCAAGGTTGGATGACCGCAGCTGACGACAAATTTATAATCGACAATTGGGAAATATTGACAGACTCAGACATTGCTCAAAAGCTTGGACGCCATAGAGGCACTATATGCCATCGCCGTAAAATACTTGGGCTAAATAGAGGTGGCCCATCGCATGTGAACGACAGAAGATTCACCACAGATGAAGATGAGTTCATAATTCAAAATTCCAACCAAACAGATAGCGAAATTGCACTTGCATTAAATCGCGCACGCTCAAGTGTAGCCAGAAGAAGAAGCGACCTCGGGTTACGCAAACCTCATACGGCCACTACAAAAAGCAAGCCCTGGACATCGGAGGAGGACAAGATAATCCTGGAGAACTTGGACAAAACATACAACGAGGTCGCATTGATGCTCAACGGCAAAACTGGGACAGCTGTGTATTCTCGACGCCACCACTTAATTCGAAGACATTCCGCTCCATGCCCAGGCCGAAGCCCATCTTGACTCGGCTTGGCCAGGCTGGACGACTGGAGGCAGAGGAATATCCAGGGGGAACGTGAAAATCAGAATCTTGAGTATGCAAACTAGACATTGCCTAATATACACTTTGTGCATACTCTACTTTCCATGAAGACCGATGCGAAAGAAGCATTGCCGGAAGTCGTGCTGGACACGTTGCGAAAGCTCGGCGGAGATATCCGCACAGCCAGAAAGCGCCGTGGCTTGACTGCCAAGGACCTGGCCAAGCGGGCGAGGATCACCCGCCCCACCCTGGCCAAGCTGGAGAAAGGGGAACCGGGCGTTTCGTTGGGCATTTTGACGCACGTGCTCTGGGTGCTTGAACTAGATTATCGTGTCGGCGAGTTGGTCGATCCTGGAGAGGACGCCATGGGTACAGCCATTACCGTGCGGTCGTTGCCAGAGAGGGTGCGCGGGCACAACAGAAGGACCTCCGATGACTCCAAGTACGACTTCTAGGCCCAAAGAAGTTTATGTTTACATCTACTTGCCTGGGAAAAAATACGTGCCCGCCGGGCTGCTCACCCATGACCCCGATTTGGGCCGGTATCAGTTCGGATACGGCCAAAAGTACCGGCGGCTACCGGACGCCATCCCGTTAAGCCCAGTTCGTCTGCCCCTTTCCCTGGAGACCCCTGTGGCCTTCCGTGATACGGGCTGTCTGCCGAACGTGTTCGAGGACGTTGCGCCGGACTCCTGGGGGAGGCGACTGTTATCGCTTTACTGTCCAACGGCCATTGAGAGCCTTCCTGAAATAGACATCCTCACAGCCGTGCACGAGCCGCACAGGATCGGTGCCCTGGCCTTCGGCCCCGACCTCAAAGGCCCCGCCTCCATGGCTGAATGGTATGACGGCCCTTCGCTCATGAAGCCCGTCAATGATTTGGAACTCATCGCCGGGATGCTGGCCAAGATCGAGACGCACGTCGAGGAAGGGACGCTGGCTCAGTTGCGCGACGATCTTTCCAGCCCCCTGTTCCGCGCCATGGCCTTCAGCGGTTCATTGGTGGGCGGAAGTCGCCCGAAGGCCTTATACACAGACCCCCAGGGAGGAGAATGGATCGCCAAGTTCCCTAAGCTGGTGGACGCCTGGAACGACCCAATGCTTGAGCATGCGCTCATGCAGCTCGCGCGCGATTGCGGTATTCAGACGGCTGAAACACAGATCGTTACCACCAACGACATGAACATCCTGCTCGTCCGGCGTTTCGACCGCGATGAAGGCAACCGCCCCCAGCATGTCATTTCAGGGCTTACCCTTGCCGATCGGCGCAAAGATGATGAAAAAGGATGGGGGAGCTACCAAGGCCTTGCTCAGGCAGCTCGTCGCCATGGCGATGTAGACGCCGGTCCTGAGCTTTTCCGAAGGATGGCCTTCAATGTTCTTTGCAAGAACACGGACGATCATCCCAAAAACCACGCGTTCTTTGTTACGCGTGGCCATGTCCGCATGACGCCAGCTTATGACATCACACCGGCTGTTCAAGGCTACAAGGATGCCCGAAAGTACATGCTGGCCCTCCGTTGCGGGAAGCTCGGAGCCCGGCCCACCCTGGAAAACGTGCTCAGCGATGTGAGGCCCTTCGGGCTTACACCAGACCAAGCTCGGGGCGTTCTTCACGACATGCTCCAGGTTGCCAAGGACTGGCGACCACGTCTCGAAGCGAGTGGCGCTGCCTCGAAGGACCTGGACATGTTCAAGGATCGCTTCAGTGAAGCGGAACGTGCCCTTCCCGAAAGGAGCCGGGGCGACGAGCTGGAGAGATAGTCCGCAGCCTTGTGCTAACGTGCTTTCTGCTTTTCTTCCCAGGCATCCAGTGCTTCCCGCAGAAGCTCATTGAGCTTCAAGCCTGACTCGGCTGCGCGCATCTTAAAACGCCGCCGAAAATCGGCATCTACGGTGAAATTCAGGTGAGCTACCGTCGTGTTCTTTTGTTCCAGCTGCCTTGGGGTTGCATCGTCTCCAACTGCGGCTTGTCCCTTTTTGGCGACCAAACCGGCGGAAAGGGGAGCGGGCTTCTTGGACATGGTCTCTTCCTCTTGCTATCTGGCTTTCTTGTTATCGTTAATTCGTTTTTTGCAGAATTTCCATAGCTCGGCCACCTCAGACGCTGAACGTCCACGCGGGTCAATCTCCAGAACCGTACGGCCATCCACCATAGATGAGGCAAAATCAACCCGGTCATGGATGATCGCCGAGGCGACAACGCCATGTTCAGAGAGTGCGCCCATGGCTTGCACAGTGATTTTGGAATTTGCCTTAGCCTGGGTCAGAGCGAATGCGAACGGGCGTTGTGCCCCTGCGGCAAGCTCCACGGTTGACCCCACGGCCCGGAGATCATGAGGACTCGGCCTAGTCGGGATCAGGACGAAATCAGCAAGTGACACAACCGCCCGGATCGATTCGGTTATGGCCGGGGGGGTGTCGATGATGGCAAATTTGAACTTGGCCAGGGCCAAGGCCTCCAGCTTGGCTGGAAGCTCCTTCAAGTTCGTTGGTGCAAAGGCAGGGGTTTCTTCCTCTCGACCGTTCCACCATGCGGCTAGGCTTGCCTGCGGGTCAGTGTCGATGAGCACGCATGGCCCGTCACCGGCCTTCTCCGCCATCACGGCCAGATGAGCGGCCAGGGTGGTCTTTCCTGCACCTCCTTTCTGGCTAGCAAGAACTATGGTTTTCATGCTTTCGTCCTCTCGGGTTGACGTACTTCTGTTCAAGCCAGAAAAGATATTAACACGGCAACAAAAAATATGGCAATCAAAAAAGCACGAAAAAAAGCAAACACTGCCGGACCAGGTCAAATGGTTGCTCGTGCCTGCCGCAGTCTGCGGGAAGCCTCAAAATTCCTGGTGGCCACCGGAGGGTGTTTATGCTAGGCCAAAACCATGGCAACGATCTTTAGCCCCTTACGATACCCTGGTGGGAAAAGTGCCATGGCCGCATACTTGGCTTCGCTCATGGAAACCAATGGTCTTACGGGCTGGACTGTAGCTGAACCTTTTGCTGGTGGGGCCGGGGCTTCCATCGCGTTACTTTACGCTGGGAAAGCCTCACGTTTGGCTCTTAATGACGCTGACCCTGCTATCCGTGATTTTTGGTTGGCTGCTCTTAGCGACACAGACAACTTCTTACGATTGTTGCAAGATACGCCGGTGACGGTAGATGAGTGGCGTCGACAACGTGCTGTGTGGGAACGTCCAGAAGGGCACGACCTCACAACCCGAGGGTTCGCCACCTTCTATCTGAACCGGGTAAACCGTTCGGGAATCTTGCGGGGCCGCCCAATCGGGGGATTGGAACAAACAGGAGCATACCCCATAACTGCGCGCTATAACCCCGCTCGACTGACACAGCGAATTGCCCGCTTGGCGGCGTGGCGCGGAAGCATCAGCGTCAGCAGCCTAGACGCTCTGGAATTTCTGGAAGCTGTGGCCAAGCGGCCACCATTTCTCTTTCTTGATCCGCCATATGTGGGCCAAGGGCGACACTTGTACATGAACTCCTTCCGCCCCGAACACCATACCCGACTGTCCGACTGGCTCAAGTCTCATCCAGGATTACCCTGGGTGTTGACGTACGACGACCATCCCTTGATTCGGGAACTCTACGCCTGGGCTCGGATAACGCCGGTGTCGTTGCGCTACAGCGCACAAGTAAAGCGTTTCGCAACGGAATTGCTCATTCTTCCGCCCTGGATGCGCGTTCCGACTGATCCTCCCAGCCCGCTACGCTACGCCGCGTCAGCGGCATGATCCCTTTCTGATCCCATCGCAGCACGGCGAAGTGCCGCTTCAAAACCACTCCACCATTGCCGTAGGAGGCGAGCTACTTCGGCGCTTGGTAGGGCTCTCATGACCGAAACGTCCTCCGGGCGATTGAAAGCGCGTTGCACGCAGGCAGGTAAGCGGTAGCGATGAAAGATGATACCGTACGATATGGTATTTAGCTGTAATGTCTCGACATACTCTCCAGGGTCCCGATCATGGATATCATCAAAAAGGCTGAAGGGAACAAACATCGCCCGCACCGGTTTCAACATCGGGGGCTTCGCATACCAATGACGCATGAAGAGTTCAACATGGTCGGAGTTGAACGCCTTGATCGTCCAGTCTTTACCGGTGGCCACCTGACCCCACAAGGTCAAGGCGCACCCGGGGCCGTCGTTGTGAGGAATCCAAGCCACGACATCAAGTTGGTCGTCTTTCGGATTACGCGGGGCTGTCCTGGGAATAGCGGATCGAACGACGCCCTCACTCTGCATGGCATCTTCCAACACAGTTAACGCACCTAGCAAATCGGTTCTGTCAGGCCTGGGCCAGCCAAAGGCATACGTCCGCCCCCCCAGGTATCCGGCTGCGGCCAAGTTGGCGCAGTGCTGGAAAAGGTTGCGCTCAACACCAGTGTTAATGGCCGGAAGTCTGTCCAGATCCAGCACCTCGGACAAAGGTATGCTAAGGCGAAGACAGAGCAAATAGGCCAACTGCCCTTCTGTGGGCGTTGCCCCATCGCGATCCAGAGTACAGCAAAGAACGTCATCAGCTAGGACAAAAGGATACGCTGTCGGCCCTAAGGCTTCCATGCGACGCTCTAGTTCGCGTTCCACTCTGGCCCGGACCCGCTCGCGTTGTGTATCTTCGCTCATTCCCACTTCAGTATCGTAAGGGTCTTCCTCCCCAAAGGCGTCCACTGGAGTATCCTCAGCAAGGCCCATGGCCTCCCACAAAAGATCCAGTGATACCTCGCGGTATTCATGGATAATGGCCTGGAATTCTAACCAGTCCGCCAGCCTGGACGCAGGAGTTTCAACGTATACGGACATGAACACGGATCAATCCCCCTGGACGCCGCCCTCACGCCGAATTTTCATGTTCAAACAGAGTTGGGTGGCAACTTCCTTAAGGGTAAGTGCAGTATTGTACAGTGTCTCTGTACCAGAATAGCTATGTACGTTGCTTAAGGCTTTTTTTGCGGAATCCTCGGCTCGGTAGAGGGCCTCTTGAAACAGAACGTCATCGGGAGTCAGTGCGGCATGGGCGCGGTACAGGTCCCGATGCATTTCCAACAGGGCCAAAGCTTTTCCGTCCGCCAACACCTCGGATAGGTTTTTGACATCCGGGTTCTGGGATGCGACTACGGGTTTATGACTGTCCTTTTTGCTGCCATAGAGCCACGTACAGAACTTACCCAACTGCTTCAGTTTGTCGGGCGGGATGGGGTTGTCGGTAATCTCGGCCCCTGAGAAGGTGGTTGGTAACCCCAGATACTCGCGTACTTGGCTTCGAGTAAGGGCCACATAGAGGTGTGAAAAATGAAGTTTGCGCGTGGGGTAACGGTCCTCCATGGAAAAGACGCCTGCGTCATTGGCCTGCTTCAGGACTTTCCAGCCATGAAGGAGCTTACGCACGGTGTCGAAGGAATCACCAATGCGCTGTGATATTTCCTCCACGCTGATGCCGCCCTGGTCAAACCAGTCTGAAGCATATTTGGCTTTGGCCAGGGAATCCCACTTGTGTGGGCCGTTGATATGCTTGAAGCCAATATATGCACGGGCCTCGTCCTCATGCTCCACGCGCATGACCAATATCTGGTCCAAGTGCAGGTCTTTACCTGGAGGAATTTCCGGGAGGGAAATACGGCAGTCCTTGGCCAACTGCGGGTCACGCAGGAGGCGAATAGCGGCCAGCCGACGGTTGCCCTCCAACACGCGGTAGGGCCTAGCCTCACCCATGACCACCATGGGTTCGATGTCCAAGTACCCGTTGTTGACGATGGACAGTAAAAGTTCAGCTGGGTCTGCCGCCCGCTTGAGGGCTAGAATAAATTCTTTTTCGCCAGCCCCCGGACTCACTTCGTACTGAAGAGACAGTCTGGGGTTATGCAAATCGAACGCGAGGTCCTCGGGGGGGACTAGGCAAGCCGTCCTCGGAGGGATCGGCTCAGGACAAGAGTCGCTCATAATATTCCTCGCTGGCAGCGCGTCAGTCGGTGCGGCGGCGGGGAAACCTTAACCCGCCATGCACTTGGATTTTCAACTTAGCACGATGGCTTCTAAGCCTGCAACAAGGCTATCGATGGGTGATTAGGCTGTTCGAGACGACGAAGCAGGGTCGAGCGACTAATACCCGCAGCTCGGGCTGCTGCTGCCTTGGTATGTCCCTCGCTAAGAAGGCGCATGGCCTGTTCGACCTTGGCGTCCTCAATTCTGGGCCTTCCTGGCATGTTGCCCTTGGCCATGGCCACGGCAAGACCGTCCCGAGTGCGTTCGGCTATGAGGCGGCGCTCAAAGTCGGTCAGCGCGGCAAAGACGTGGAAGATCAGTGACCCTGCTGCCGTGGTTGTATCCAGCTGCTCTTCCAAGGACCTGAAGTCCACTTTCCTCGCCTTGAAATGGTCCACGATCTCCAAGAGTTCTCGTATGGAGCGTCCCAAACGATCCAGACGGACAACACAAAGAGTATCGCCTTCGCGGGCGAAAGCCATCATCTCGGCTAGGCCAGGGCGGTCGAAACGCTTCCCGCTCATGACGTCGGTGAAGATTTTTGTCACCCCGGCAGACTCCAGGCGTTTGACCTGGCTCTCAAGTTCCTGCTTGGTAGTGGATACTCGTGCGTAGCCAAGGATCACAGTTCCATCCCTTCAATTTGAAATCCTGGATATTCTTTCGCAAATTGGACGTCAAAAAAGCGAGACATCTCTCTTTCGTCACCTGTCTCGTAATATCGCAACACTTTTTCGTTGTATTCCAGAACGCTTTTGGCGGGTATGCTGAATGGGAGGATGCCTTCAGACATGAAAATTCCATTCAACATCAGCAGCCCTGTCCTTTTGTTGCCATCGAAAAAGTATTGGTTGTGGGCCATGTCGAGAGCCACTGAAACGCCAATGGAGAACGGCTTCTTCAGACCCTGCACTCTTGTGAGCAAGTGATCGAACCTAGCGTCAAGGGTGTCATGGTCGGGCGGTGAGTAGTCTGTCCCAGTGATCCAGACCATCCCATGCCGGAAACGGCCAGGATCGGCGGAATCTTCTTTGGCGACGATCCCATTGAGTTCACAGGCAATGCTCTTTGTGAGCCGGAATTCATTATTCTCCACAAGCTGAATCAGGTGCTGCCAGGCAAGGGATTGTTGTTTCAGCTTGTCTTGATCGGACACCTTGTGGCCACCCACGGTAATGCCTTGAAGGTACGTCTGAACTTCAGGCAGCGTGAAAGGCATCCCTTCGAGAGCTTGGAAGCTGTAGACCAAGCCTGCAATATTCTTCTTAGCTATGAACAGCGCCTTTTCCTTGCTCCGGTTCATGTCAAAGGACTCCAGGTGTTTTAAAAACGGTCGTTTTTGACACACTCTCCGGCCAACGGCACAGAGCGAGCAAAGACGCGTCAAAAACATGTTCAAAACATACTCATGTCTCAAAACAGGTCAACACCTTTTGGGCGCAGTTAGGATTAGAAAAATGCGTGACAAGAGCAAGTCATCTCCGCCTTGACCGCTTTTACCAGGGACACCTTCCCACCCGGCGGGACACAACAACTACCCACACCCAGCTTGTTTTTCCTTGCCCTAACAGTTTACTTGTTCTAACTATTTTAGAAATTTGAAGGAGCAGACTCCGTGGATTAGTCAATTGATTGGACGAGCACAGGATACAATGTGAGATAAAATATTGACTCGCCGCCACCAGGATAATGTTTGAAATCAAAAACCGCGAGGAGGTGTCATGAACATTAAGGCATTTGCCGTTGCTGGCCTTATCCTCGCAGTAACGGCACTACACTACGGCAGCGTCAGTGATCACTCCGCCTTCCACCTGCTGCACAGAGAACTCTATTTCATTCCCATATTGCTGGCTGGATTCTGGTTCGGGCTAAAAATCTCCCTTATCACTTCCCTTGCCATCACCGTGTTGTATCTTCCTCCGATGTTGGCCGGGAAAATGATCCACGACACGCCATTCACGGTGATAGCCCAACTTGTGATGTTCAATGTCGTGGCCTTACTTATTGGGATGCTGGAGGATCGCCGGGCCAAAGAACAAGAGCGAGTGCTCGGAGCTGAGAGGCTAGCCGTTCTTGGACGAGCCGCTGCGGCTATCGGCCTGGAGGTAAAGGACGTTGCAGTCGCCCTTCGCCGTTTGGTCAGTGAAGAGAACGAATTCCACAATTCCAAGTTGAAGCAAGATGTTCTAGGCGAGATCGACCGGTTGGACCGCCTCTTGGCTGCCCTAGTTCGCTTTATACCCGCGCGACATGTCCCCTCCACCTCCCTCAACGTCAACGACATTGTTGCAGCCAGCGCGAACCGTCTCAAAGACATGGGATTTAAGGCCGGGGTTGCGATCCAGTTGGATGTCGATCCGGCGGGCTGCCGCACCCGGGCCGTCTCGGAGGACTTCGGCGGCATCATCGACGCGCTTTTGAAAAACGCCATAGAAGTCTCGCCACCCGGTGAGGTAGTGACCCTCGCCACCAGGCTGCAAGGGGCAGTTTGCCAGATCACAGTACGTGACAACGGGCCGGGCATCGCGCCGGAACACAGAGACATGATTTTCAAACCCTTTTTCAGCACCAAGCCGGGCGGTCAGGGCTTGACCCTGGCCTCGACTAAGAAGTTCCTCTCGGATATCGGCGGAGACATGACCGTGGAGAGCGAACAGGGGAAAGGCGCAGCCTTCCATATGCACATTCCTCGTGAGCGGGTAGGCGACGATCCCCTCTATGGGGTTAAATCGAATCAGGATGGCTGAACATCACCATTCGGACAACGGCCAGGCAGGATTCTGCTCACATGACAATACGAACCAGAATTTGCCAGCTGGACCGGGTTTGTTGCCCACCCTAGTCCAGCTCTTGCGCATGATTACAACGTTGCATTCGTGGTCTCCCGGAGAAATGATGACCATAAAACCCTGCACACTGGGACTTCATGAGGATCACACGGAGAGGTAGCAACGGGTTGATTGATACACTGCTATCGGCGTTCGAGGCGAGACAATGCGAAATAGCCCCTCCCGGCGAAAGAGGGGCTCGATTTTGCAGAGTCTAACAAGAGAATTCTACTAGAACCCCATCCCCCCCGCCATCATACAGTTCTTGTTTCCCATGCCGCCCATCATGCCCATATCGCCCATGACCGGGAGCCCTTCCTTCACCATCTGCTTCTGGAAGCCCACCCAAGCTTCATAGAGCTTGACGCGCAGGTCGGAGACGTCCTTAGTAAGGGCCTGGACCTTCTTGTCATCAGGGTTTGAGCTGTAGATAATCGCGTTCAGCTCATACTGCTTGGACGTGAGCTGCTGACGCTCCGAAGAGGTGGAGGCGTAGAACTCCGCATCCATTTTTGAGCGGCGGCCTGCTTTTCGGGAGTCAGGCCCATCATGGAGCCGGAGTTTCCACCCATCATGGCGGCATTGCCCATCATCCCTCCCTGGGCAAAGGCGAGACTGTTCAAACTGAACAGAGCGGCCAGGGCCAGGGACATGGTCAGAATTCGCATCGATTGGGTCTTCATTGTCTTCTCCTTTTACATCGTGTTGGCAATTACTGGCCAAACGGGTGTTGAACGATGATTCTCGCCGTGGTGGCTACGCGTTGGTTTCGGACAACAGATTTGAGCCCTCGTGGATATTCACCAGAACGGCCGAATCCGTCGCCATTCCTGCGCCCCCTGCTTCACTGCCCCAAGGAGAGTACCGAGGTCGCAGGAAGCAAGCAGCAGCGCTACGATCAAGACCAGACATACTCTTTTCACTTTTGCCTCCCAGGGGTGTTTTTCCTTGCCGGAAATCGCCTGGCATGCTTTAGGCACGACATGTGCCATGGCCGCCCAATTGCACAACATAATAGGATAGAAGACTATTTTCGGCTGTGCAAAGGCAGCTGTTTGGATCCAATGTGTTTTGTGCAACGTGAGTAAATTGGATACAGGTTCGGCACACCGTAGGCTGAAGGGAGCCCTTCTATGGATATCAAGTGGAATTTGAAGTCGCCAAAACGAGGCCTCGCCCTGCACATTTCGCCATGGATCATTGTGGGCTTGGCCCTGCTCCTTGGAGCTGTTGTCGCCGTCTCCGCGCTAAGGAATGCTCAACGGGAACGGAACATCATGACCCGCAACCTCATGGAACGCGCACAGGCGCTCATCCTGGCAGTCGAAGCCGGAGCCCGGGCAGGCATGGGATTGCACATGGGGGAGCCATACCTCCAGGCGCTCGTCGAGGAAACAGCCAAGCAGCCCGGAATCGTCTCCATGGCCGTGACCGATGGACAGGGGCGAATAAGGGCACACAACAACCATGAATTGATAGGTCAGCCGTTTCAAACCCCGGAAGGGATCGAGGGTTTGAAACCTGGCGACGAGCCTCGTTGGAGAATCAGGACTGTTGCCGGAGGGGAGTCAGTGTTTGAAGTCTACAAATGTTTCAGCCCGCTGACCAGCACGCACCGTCACATGATGCGCATGCCCGGCATGCCCCCCCCCGGACAGCCTACGAGTAACGGCCTTGCGGATAGTCCTCAGGAAGAATGGCCGATCATAGCCGTGGACCTGGATGTCCGACCGTATGAGGATGCCATGGAGCAGGATTTGCGACATTCCGTGATGATGGCCTTGCTTCTGGGGCTCGTGGTCCTCGGAGGAGCGGTTTCAATTTTCTGGTTGCAACACTCCCGCCTTTCGCGCCGCCTGCTCCAAGATTCCCAAACTTTCGCGACCGAAGTAGTCACCTGTCTCCCAGTGGGACTTTTGACCACCGATCAGCAGGGAAGAGTGAGCTTGGTTAACGCGGCGGCTGCCAACATCCTCGGGAAAGAACAAGATCAGCTTGCGGGCAGCCTTCTTGGCCATGCGGACGACCCTGCCTGGAAAGGGATCCTACGGGACATGGCGGACGGGATGGTGGTTCTTGAACAAGAAGTGAGTCTTCCCCTCCCTGGGGGCAAGAGGCAGCCGGTCAACGTGAGCGCCTCCCGGATCGTCAATGACGAAGGCAGCTTTCTCGGAAACCTGTTCATCTTCAGAAGCCTGGGTGAGGTGCGCGACCTTCAGGAACGCCTCAGACGGAGCGAACGTCTTTCAGCCTTGGGTAATCTGGCGGCAGGCGTGGCCCATGAAATCAGGAACCCTCTGAGTTCGATACGCGGATTCGCCTCATACTTAGCAGGGAAACTGCACGATGGCCCCGATCAGGAGGCCGCCAGGGTAATGGTCCAAGAGGTGGATCGTTTGAACCGCGTCGTATCGGAACTGTTGGAATTCGCTCGGCCAGGCGAAGTGAAGCTGGTTGAAAGCGACCTGAACGCCGTAATGAGCCATGCCCTACGCCTTGGGGCCTCCGATGCCCTATCCAAAGGCATCCGGATATTATTCGCTCCAGACAAGACGCTGCCACGTATCCGTCTGGACCCAGAAAGGATGACGCAAGCATTTTTGAATCTGATTCTCAATGCCATTCAGGCCATGGATGACGGAGGTGTCTTGACCATTGAAGCGAAACCGGCGGAGACAGGAGTAGCCATTGCGATCACAGATACTGGGCACGGCATGTCCAGCGAGGTGATGGCCAACATCTTCAATCCCTACTTTACGACCAAACCGTCCGGCACAGGGCTTGGCTTGGCCATAGCTCACCGCATCGTTGAGAATCATCATGGCGCGATATCAGTGGACAGCCAATCGAATTCATATACTACATTCACCGTGTTTCTCCCGTCTATGAAGCACTCGGATTTAGGAGGGAAATGATGGCGCACCTCACCAAGCCTATTCTGCTCGTGGTTGATGACGACCCCGGACATCGGACGATGCTGCGAACCGTGCTTAAGGATTGGGGCTACGGCGTTGAGGAAGCAGAGAATGGAGAGAAGGCGGTGGAACTGGTGCGGGGCACTCCTTTCGACTTGATTCTTATGGACGTGCGCATGGCCGGGATGAGCGGGATAGATGCTCTCAAGGAGATAAAAGTCTACAACCCGGCTATTCCGGTTCTGATCATGACAGCGTATTCGAATGTGGAAACCGCCATCGAGGCTCTCAAATCCGGAGCTTACGACTACCTCATCAAACCCCTGGACCTGGATGTGCTACGCCTCGCGTCCGAACGCGCCCTTGAGCATTCATTGCTCAAATCAGAAAATATCTTCCTGCGTGAACGGTTGGGAAGTTCCATCGACACGCAGGGCATGATCGGCAACAGTCAGGCCATTTTTCAAGTCATGGAGACAGTGGCCATGATCGCACCCTCTGAAGCGACGGTGCTTATCACCGGGGAATCTGGCACAGGGAAAGAGCTTGTAGCCAAGGCCATCCACGCAAATAGCCCACGCCGTAACGGCCCTTTTATTGCCGTAAACTGCGCGGCTTTGACCGAGTCCCTCCTGGAATCAGAACTTTTCGGGCATGAACGCGGCGCTTTCACCGGAGCCGACAAGCGTCGGGAAGGTCGCTTTCTTCTCGCAGACAAGGGTACCATCTTTCTCGATGAGATCGGCGAAACCTCGGCGGCCATGCAGTCCAAGCTCCTGCGCGTCGTCCAGGAACGGACCTTTGAGCGCGTGGGGGGAGTGTCCACCCTGCATGTGGACGTACGCGTCCTGGCCGCGACCAACCGCGACCTCCAGGCCGAAGTGGAAACCGGTCGGTTCCGGGCCGACCTCTATTACCGGCTCAACGTGGTTACTCTCCGTTTGCCAGCTCTGCGGGAACGAGTGGAGGACATCCCCCTGCTGGCCGGACACTTCCTTGAACGCATGGCCCATAAAAACCGCAAGACGGTGAAGGGGTTCACGCCGTCCGCCATGGACTGTTTGCGCAAGTACTCCTGGCCCGGCAACGTGCGGGAACTGGAAAACGCCATCGAACGGGCCGTGGTGCTCCTGGTCGGCGATTATGTCTGCGAACGGGAGTTGCCTCCCCACCTTGCGTGCAATACTCCGACCGTCTCGCCGTCTTCAGAACAAGCACAATCCCTGGCTGGCATAAGCCTGGAGGAGGTCGAAAAAACGGCCATATCCGATACGCTCCAGGCTTGTGATGGCAACAAAAGCGAGACAGCCCGGCAACTGGGCATTTCACGGAAAACACTCCACGCAAAATTGCACCGCTACGGTTTGGAAGGAGAGAAGAGATGAAACAACAGGGCAGCGATGGTACCATAAAGCAGCGTAATGCATGGCTTCGTCCTCTCTTGGGAGCACTTGCGGGGAGCCTAACCGGGTATGCCTTGCTACATCCCTACGTGATGTTCTTATTATCCCTGGGGGCCATTCCCGGACACTTATCCCCACTTGCCCCAGGCAATTGGAGCCTACAAGCCATTCTGGCCCTGGAATACGCTATGATCCCTATGGCGGCCCCACTGGCACTTTTCGGAGCAGCATTCGGGTTCTTGGCCGGTTCATACCTCAATCGCGCCAACAGGATTCAACAATTACTCCTCACACAGGAGAAGGATTCTGCCGCTCTTGATACTGTCAAGGTTCTTACCGCCACCCTATCCCACTACCTGCTCAATGCGAATATGATCATAGGCGGACAGGTTCGGCATTGCAGGCGTTATACTCCCCCCTCTGAGATTATGGAGTCTCTGCGAATCATTGAAGAGCAGGGACTGATCATAGACGCAGCCGTGGGAGCGCTAAGGGAGCTGGCAAGGATCGTTGTCTCGCATGAATCCTCAGGACAAGTGCCAATGATTGACCTTGCCCGTGAACTTGAAAACCGTTTACGCCAGATTGGCGGAGAGCTCTCCAATGAATCGACAAAGAACGTATGATTTTCCGCAACAATCTTAACAAGAGAGAACATGATGCGACTCTCCAAACTTCAATTTGTTACAGCTCTGTTGGTAGTCCTACTCCTGGTGACAGTTGGCTTCGTCCTGGCTGTAGACCCCGTGCAAGACAATGCATTTGTTCGAAGTGGAATGGAGAAAATGCTCGATGGAGCGAAAATGATGATGAGTGCTAACGCCTTGACAGGAGAGCAGATGCTGAGCGATGGGGAAATAATGATGAAAAGCCAAGGCGAGATGATGACAACAAGGAGTACCTTCGATGAAAAAAGGAGAAAGATAGAAGAATCCAAGAAAATGATGAGCGAGGGAAAACTATTGATGACTAGAGCAAGAAAGATGATGGAAGAGGGAATGGAAAAAATTCAAACTGGGTATGACAATGCTACGAGATTATCTCGCTAATGCATAGGTCGACTTCAACATTAATGGAGTAGCCCCCGTTTAGACCAGACACCCCAGCCAACCGAGGAGGCAGTGCTAGAGACAGGTCCAGACATAGTGTTAACGGATTTGCCACGGTCGAGGTGGTCAACGCGGTCAAGCGCCGTCGCTGACCAACTAATACCTTCCCGGCCTGCATCAAAAAGAACCAGCCCACTGCCCAGAATGTGCAGATGATTGCACAGGCCCACAGACAATCCCTACGCTTACCCACTGTTTATTCACAACAAATCACGATGGCACGAAGTCTGCTTTAAGTTGGCATCTCACAAACTCGGAGTGTAGTTCCCCAGGAGGAATTTACCATGAAGAAGATCACCACTTTCGCAATTTTGTCTGCGTTGCTGCTGACCGCGTCCCTGGCATCGGCCCAGATGATGGGCGGAGGATTCACCTCCTCTCAGACCGTCATCCCTACCAATGCCAACACCAATGCTAACACCTCGTTTGCGTGGCCCATGTTCGGCTTTGGGACCCAGGCTGGCATTCAGGTTGGCACTGCTAGCCAGGCCAACACTGCGCAAGGGAATCTGTGGTCGCTCATGCCGATGCTCCAATTTTTCGGTACTTCCCGGTAATTAGCGGGAATGGTCTCATCAAGCGGATAGGAGAAGAATAATGGGTAATCGTTCTGTAAAGAAAGTGTTGGCCTTGTGTCTCTCCATGCTGCTTGTCAGCTCCCTAGCCTTTGCCATGGGTGGTGGCGGCGGAGGCGGAGGCATGGGCGGGGGAAACAGCGGCGGCAGCATGGGGGGCGGAAACAGCTCCTTTTCGAACGGTGGTTCAAGCGGCGTGAGCAACTCCGGCAGCATGGGTAGCATGAGCAGCAGTTCAATCAGTTCCAGCGATACGCCCTCTTCGAACCACATGTCATATGGCCCGAATGATCCTCCCGCAAAGGGTCAAAGCCGCAACCCCATTAACCGAAATTTCTATAGTCGCGACTATGACAGATAAATGTGTTGCCCAGGCTCAAGAGTAAGCACACTGCAACATCTCACCGCAAGGAGAAATGATCATGAAAATCCGTATCGCCTCTTTTATGCTGGCCCTGGCCCTTTTGAGCGGTGTGTCAGTAGCCTCCGCCCAGACCAACACCGCTCAAAACCCTTGGGCCTATACACCGATGGCTTACTTCTGGGGCAACCAGGCAACAACAGTCACAAACACGCCCCTCCCCAATACTCAGGTCACCTCGACCAACCCGAACACCGCGCTTGAGAATTTCTGGGCGTTCATGCCCATGTTCAGGTTCTTCAACTATTCTCGCTAACCCGCGACACCTCACTTCCCCAAAACAAGAAGCCCGGCTAATGGCTGGGCTTCTTGTTATCGTCTTCACGGACGATAAAAACCATGGTATCAATCTAATGATGATGGCCTTTTTGATCAATCAACGGAGAATGGGATTCATCGTTTGTTGCGCCGTGAGAATTGTTCTGCGTTTTTTTGACAAGGCCAGCTGCATCAAGCATACTGAGATATTCGTTCGCAGACAAAGATGGCAGCTTTCGTAGAACTGCCATCATTCCGAGGATCGCGTCCTTATCGTGGGTTGATCCAAAGGCAGGCATGCCCGTCATTTTGAGGCCATTGTCGACAATCCAGTATATTTCCACGTCACTTCTGCTTTGCACGGTCTTTGATGCCAGTTCTGGCGGGCTTGGATAAAGTCCTTTTGCGAATTCGCTTTGGGGATATCCTGGAGCGCCATGACACAAACGGCACATGTCGTGGAAGTGTTCTAGGCCAGCTGAAAGATATTTTGAATTGTCAACTTGATCCAGCATAATGTTATTGCTATGCACTGCAATCGAACGGTCACGCACTACCCCGATCAGCAGAGTTGTTGCACTCCAGTGTGGTTCCCTGGCTGAAATATTAAAAAAACCACTCCACACAAACAGAAGAGCCATCGCAGCAGAAGAACCAAGGACTACCATTAAACAAGAGACGGCTTTCATTTTCGAACCCCCGTACCTGCTCCTGACCATCCCTGTTTTATTGAATAAATTAAAATCAGCTGCCACCGGCAAGCCCGCGACTGATTCAACCCTCAAGAACCTGGGAAACATCCAGGCATTCTGGACGGTATGCGCAGCCATACTGGTCGCAATAACCTGACGAAGCCCGTCCAAAACAATCAAAATGACCATCATTGCGTTGTTTTTCGCGTATGCTGTCAACATTTAACACAGACAACATAGGCATTTGCGGCAGAGCCAGCTCCATTTCACCAGATTTATTTTTCATGCAGCTTCTCCCTCCTTTACCTATTTGGGAGTGTGGATACCATTCCATTAATCTTTGTTCAAGCGCTGTGATCATTTTGGGTGCCCGCACGCTCGCCACCACACATCTCGTTGCCTGTCTTTCTCCTGTTTGACGATGCGGATCGAAAAGAGACGCTCGGTCGGCTCTCCTCATCTTTGCCCCGTCGGGCTTGATTTGGAGAGCCTTCTTTTTCCAACAGAATCAACCAAGGAACGGTCAAACCTTTTCGTATCACACCGCCAGAGGCGGTTGTTTAACTGTTGGAATTACGGAACATGTTAATCCTACTGAGCATTTTTACTGGCATCTATCGTTTTTTGCCCATCTTCCATCATCTTCTGACCATCACCCATCATTTTTTCACCGTCCATCATCATTTTCTCTCCGTTCATCATCATCCCCTGATCACCAGACTTATTTCCAGACATCATCATACTCTTTCCATCCATCATCATCTTGCCCCCCATCATCATCATGCCTTTCCCGTCCATCATCATCTTTGACCCCATCATGCCGTTCGACTTCATCATGTCTCCATGGGCCATTTTATTTCCAGAATCTCCCCCTTGGGCGTGATCTGCTTGTTGAGCTGAAAAGGCCACATGGGGGAACGCAAGGATTAAGGCAAAGATGGTCGCCACAAGATTCTTCGTGATGAAAGTTGCGTTCTGAAGCATAAAGTCCTCCATGTAAGAGTTTAGGGTTGAAACAAACAAATGTAACTTGCCAGCCCGCCGGTGGCATCATTGAAAAATCGTTTCTTGCGTGTCGCCTCCTCAACTCAAACGCTTTTTATTATGACCAGAGTCACATCGTCTTCGACCGGAGATTCCCCTCGAAAGCAGTCCAGGGCGACCAGGACTGCCTCCACCATCTCCTTGGCATTCATCGCGTCACACTGGCACAAGATTTCCTTAAAGCGTTCCTTACCAAACATCTCGCCACGAGGACTGCGCGTTTCCCATATTCCGTCAGAACCCAGCACAACGAACTGCCCAGGATGGAAGTCTGGGCGCAGAGATTCTTGAAATACCCAGTTTTCTTCGACCCCCATGGTAAGTCCTGCCCCTCCCAACTCGACGAATTCGTGGGAATTTTGATCATAAAGCAGTGCAGGGTCATGTCCGGCTCGAACCCAAGTGAGTGAATTACCCGCAGGTTCGATTTCCAAATAAAACAAGCTCATGAACCGTCCAGTTCCTTCGGTGTCCTTGCTCAGAAAACGATTGACGCTGGTGACGATCTCCGCCGGACTGCCCGGCATATCGGCACGCATCCTCAAGAATGCCCTCGCAGTGGTCATAAGCAAAGCGGCTTCCATGCCATGCCCGCTGACATCGCCTAGAGCCACGGCGAGGTATTGCTCCCCATATGTGTTTTCACGCAGAATGAAATCATAATAATCTCCGCCTGTTTCGTCATAATAGACGCTTGCTCCCGCAACATCCAAGCGAGGAATCACAGGAGGCTCATGAGGCAACAGGCTCTGCTGCACTTGCATCGCAAGTTCCACGCCTTCTCTGAAGCGGATGTTTTCTTCGATACGCGGCCCCATTTCGTTAAATACTTGACCCAATCCGGCCAACTCGTCTTTTCCATGTATTGCCACCTTGGCGTTGAAATTTCCTTTGGCCAGTTGCCGCGCGGCTTCGGAAAGTTGCTGCAATGGGCCTGTAAAACGCCTGGAAATAAGGATGGATAGTCCTGAGACCAACAAAATGGTCAATCCTAGAATGCACACGGCTTGGGTGATTTGCTCTCGCATTCGTTTGGCAAGATACTCTGTTGCCGTGCGCACATCCCGGAGGATGTCGTCCATAGGAGCAGTAAAAACAAGGACACCAACATCACCAGGAACCGGCGCTACCGCCCATAGACTTGGAACTCCCCGGTTCGAAGCCTGAAACACACTCGTTGCGCCCGCGCGAATCCGTTCCAACAGAAGTTGTTCCGTTTGGGCATCTTCCGTCGTCAACCAATGAGGCTCGGCTTGAGCTTTCCAATCTCTTGAACCGTCTGTTTCATGAGTGTGCCTGACTCCGCTTGGCTCCCTATGCGCCAAAACCCTCAAGTGGCGTGTCCCTTCCATCGACTCCTCCAGCTTGACGAACATGGCTTCCATGTTCCCGGAGAGATGCTGGGTATGCTCGTTCTGTTGCAGGAGCACGTTCAAGGAAGCCATTATCGCGCTGACCCCCATTGGCGCGCCCCTGGCATCGCGGATGGCCACGGCTGTGGCAAAAAGGACCTCCCCCGAAGCATGGTCCAAAAAAGGATCGATCCAGACCAGTTCATGGCTGGAAATTGCTTTTTGATACCAGATCGATAGGCGGCCATCATAGCCGGGGAGGAAATGCCCGTACCCAGGATAAACGGAGAACAGGCCATTCTTCAGGGCGGTAATTTGCCAGGCGATAAGATCTCCCAATCCCTCCGAAACACCCTGATATCCGTCCTCCATGTCGGCCAAGCGGGCGATGTCCGGCCATGCCTCGCGTCTTGTCAACCCTGGAGCGAGTTGAAAAACTTGCTTGTCCACGCAATCCACCGCCTCCCCCTGGCCTGTTCTTCTCCCCAGCCATGAGCAACGGCCACGCAACTTCCGCAGCCGCAAGGATTCCTTGGTCCGATCAATATCAGTATCGTAAAGAACAGGATCTGGGTCACGTGGCACAGGCCCTAAAAGATACAATCGCACGGTCTCTGCTTGCAGTTTCAGAGATGTCGCAAGCAGCTTGTGCTCACGTGAAAGCGTACGGGCATGATCCTCCGCAATAACGGTCATCAGTGTTCGCGCCTGCTCCACCAGAGTAGCGCTCTGACGGATAGCTAAATCCCTTCCTAATTCCAGTGAGGAGTAGACCCGAATGCCTCCGAGAACCAGAAGCGGTATCACTGTGATAGCCAGAAGGAGAATAAGAAGCTTGGTTCTGATGCGCATATACAGTTGTTCTATTGGTTAGTGAACTCTGAGTCTTCGTTGACCGTAGCGGTACAGGCTCTATTCTTGCCTTCTCGCTTAGCCTTGTACATCAGGACATCAGCAGCTTTTATCGCCTGGGTAAAGTTGCCGTTGTGCTCAGGCAATGAAGCGATCCCGAAGCTGGCAGTCACTTGGCGGGCACGTGTACCTTCGGGCAAAAGGAAGATATTATCCTGAATCGCTTGGCGTATCTTTTCTGCCACGACAGCCGCTTGCCGTTTGTCAGCGTCCAGCAATACGACAAGAAATTCTTCTCCACCGTATCGGATCAGCCTGTCGGCTTTACGGACGGTTTGCCTCAAGACTTCGGCCAAGTCCTTAAGAAGCTTGTCTCCTGCCACATGCCCATAGGTGTCATTGAACTTCTTGAAATCGTCTATGTCCAAAAGAATCAATGAACAAACAAGCCCCTGAATTTTTGATTTCTCCAACTCGCCTGCGATCACAGTGTCGAGATAGCGCCTATTATGTAATGTCGTCAGACTATCCATAAGGGAGTGTTTCTCTGTAAGTTTATAAATCTTAAGAAACACCCGCTCGGCAAATACCAACAGGAACAACCCCACAACAATGGCCAAGGCAAATTGAGTGAAATATATGTAGTTACTTTGCTGGTAAACATGATGTGCATCATTTTTAAGATTTTCAAGCGATGCGTAGTGTGAGGTATGAATCTTGACGTAATACTTGTGGAACACTTCATCAAATATATTGTTGGCCTTCTCTAGGTTATTCGCGCCGTCCCTGTCATCTCCTGCAATGATAGGGGCCAAGACCGCCTTGAGTTCTTCGAAGTAGCGACCAATGTTGGCGGCGATTTCGTCATCAATTGGGCTGGTTTTGTGGAATCCGTGAATGCCATGTTGGCCATTTTCCTGCTGTAACCGCAGTTTTACAAGCTGAGCGACGGACTGTCCTCCCTCTTGGGCCTTCTTGTTGTATTCATCCCGGTAGCGTTCTTCTTTGGAATGCAGATAGGCCGATGCATAGATAATCATCGAATGCATAGAGGAATGAAATGACTCTGCTACGTGCATCTCCTCCACGATGTCCAGAGTTTTGTAGAGGGAATCATGGAGCATTCCGATATTTTTGCGATATATCCCCTGAGTGAGGATAAATGTGCATACCGCAATGGCGAGGAAAATGGCAACTTTAATCTTCAGTGCTTTCATATTATTCAATATTTATTAAGTTTATGAAATGATGGTTAGCATGGCGTCTACGGTTTCATTGCTCCACTGAACTCCACGCAGACGTAGCAATTCGGATTTTGCTTCCTCTGGAGTTAGTGACTTACGGTAGGGCCTGTTTGTTGTCATTGCGTCGTAGGCGTCCGCGACAGCGATACAGCGCGCAAAGAATGGGATGTTTTCTCGCGCGAGGCCGTCGGGATATCCCTTCCCATCGTGACGCTCATGGTGATGCCGTATGGACGGAAGAAGCTCAGCTAGAAATTCCACTTTGGCCAACAAGCGCTCCCCTATCACTGGGTGTTGCCGCATGACCGCGAATTCTTCATCGCTAAGCTTGCCCTCCTTTAAAAGTACCCTGTCCGGGACTCCGATCTTGCCTATGTCATGGAGAAGAGCAGCCATATAGAGTTGTTGACAGGACCCACAATCAACCCCGAGTATTTTCGCCACGGCAACCGCATAGTTTGCTACACGCACGGAATGCCCTTTGGTGTAAGGCTCTCTCGCATCTAAGGCAGTAATCAAGGCAGTGAGCGCGGAATTGATTTCACTTTCTCTACGACACAATTGCGCGTTTCTGCGTTCACGAAGCGTAGAGGCAAATCCCATGGCGATGATCAAGAGACAGGCCATCCCGATGCCCATGGCCAGAAGCTTGATGCTCCGCTTGCCCGCAACGAGTTCTTCCTTGTGCTGCCTGACATGTTGTTCCAGCAACGGCATCACGGAAGATAAATGACGCTGCACCGAACCGAGGTTTCCCTTGGACAAGGCTTCTTCGACCTGCCCCACTTCTCCCAGAAGCTCCATGGCATGATGGATGTTGTCCTTGGGCCATTTTTTAAAAATCAACTCTTTTAATCGCTCACCGGCATGCAAAAAATGCTGGGCGGCTATATTGTCCACGCCTAATTCGCCTTGGGGAGTCTCCACTGTCCGCTGCAAGTGCTCACCAGCAACCATGAGGTCTTCGAAATGAAGAATGGTGGGCGTATAATAGGAAATCACGGAATCACCGAAGAGGAGGATTTTGACCACCAGCCAGATGATCATGAGGGCAAGAGCCAACGATGTAGCCAGGGGAGCGTAAACCTGTAACCCGCCGCCCCGAAGAAAGGCGAGGTGTTCGGCCTTTACCTCCGGCGTGATTCGCCCCCCCCCTTCTATGTTCATTGGCCGTTCTCCGTCTCCGCCAAGCAGCGCAGGCTTCGGGCGAACTCCACGAGCTTTCCGATGGATTCGGCGGCGAGGTTCATGTCGTCAGCGGTCTTTACGGAGATGTCGTTGACATTGTCCACATTGCGCCCAATTTCCTCACATGTAGCGGATTGCTCCTCGGCAGCCGTGGCTATTGAACGCACCTGATCAGAGGTGGCGTCCACAAGTGGAACTATTTCCTCCAGGGCTTGGCCGGAGCGGTTGGCCAAGCTCGTCGCGGTTTCAACAGCCTCGACCGCCTGGTCCATTCCACGGATATTGCCTTCAACCCCTTGCTGAATGGAGGCTATGGCCGAACTGACTTCAGTTGTGGCTTTCATGGTCTTCTCGGCAAGTTTGCGCACCTCGTCAGCTACTACCGCAAATCCCCTCCCTGCCTCGCCCGCTCGGGCCGCCTCGATTGCTGCGTTGAGCGCCAGAAGATTGGTTTGGTCCGCGATATCCGTGATCACGTTGATGATCTGACCTATGGCCGAAGCCTGCTGCCCCAAGGCGGAAACATCGGTCTTGAGTTTGCCCGCAAGAGTATGCACCACGCCGATGGCCTTGACTGATTCGCCTACTATAGACGCCCCGTCCTGAGCTTTAGCTCTGGCCAACTCCGCTTGGCCCGCAGCCGATGCTGCGTTTCTGGACACCTCCAAGATCGTCTCCCGCAGTTGTCCCATCGAGATCACGGTTTCTCCCACCCGCTCCGTTTGAAGCCTCGCCCCACTGGCCACCTGCCCCACCTGGGACGTGACCTCCCCGGAGGTTTCGGCTATTCGAGCCGCCGCCTCGCCTAGTTCCACATGAACCACACTCAACCTCTCGAAGCCGGTCTTGATCTCCTCTTCCTTGCGCACAAGGGTAGTCACGTCCCGCAGCACCTCGATAACTCCCATTTCTCGCCCCTGCTTGTCCCGGACGGTATCGGCAAAGGGCTGAAAGCATACCGTGTCCCCAACAAGATCGCAGATCATGATTTCCTCACGATCTCGATCCGTCTCCGCAGGGTCCTGAGCAGGACAAGCATTTCCCTGGTGGTGCGTTGAACGAAACAAGTCAGCACAGCTCGCTCCATGGATATCTTCCAGAGTCCGTCCAGAGAACCTCGCCGTGGCTTGGTTTGCGAGGAATATCTTACCTTCTTTGTCCACCAAGTAGACCGGATCAGGGATTGCGTCCAGCACGGCACGGTTCAGAACCAACACCGACTCGATTTTATCCAGAAGAAAATCGAAAGCCTGGCCCAGTTCGCCAACTTCATCTCTACTCGAAGAACGTATGCGCAGTGACATTTCACCCGCCGCAGCACGTCGCGCCAAACTGGAAATCGATGTGATCGGGCGGGCTATCCCCCTGTTCAACAAGATTGCCATGCCCCCACCGCAGATCACGGCGACGAATCCGGCCAAGCCCATGCCGAGTTTAATTCTATCAATCGAATTCGTTACACCGGTTGCAGCTTCTCGCACGACCTGAGCTTGCCGTTCCCGAAGTTCATCCACCTGACGTTCGAGGCCGAGAGCCAAGGCATCGAACTGTTTGCTCAAGGCGTGGCCTTTTTCCATGCCTTGAGTATGAAAGGCCTCGACCATTGCCAGGCCAGATGAATGAAATGCGTCGAAAGAACTGGCTATCTTGTTGGTCTTTTGAAGAAATTCTTCATTCTTCATCTCCGCGAACATTGACTGGAAAATTCCGAGTTGCTTCTTGAAAAACTCGATCTTGTCTTTGAGGCTCTGTTGTCTTTTCGGATCAGGAACATGTTCATTAGCCAGAGCAAAATAATCCTGCTGAATTTTTAGCAAGGATTTTTCCATCTGATCGGCCTGAAAGGCATATGGTAAATAGTGATCGCTTACAGCCATAGACTCCTGATCGATTGTCTTCAAGTAGATTATCGCTACGACAAAGCTTCCCAGCATGAGCAGAATGGTCAGTCCAAATCCAGTAATGAGTTTCTGCCCAATTTTGAAGTCTTGGAATGTCATTAATGTCTCCACGTAGCATATTTGTATTGGATATTAAGTCATCGCTAGCCGTTTTATGCCCAGCAATGGCCGCGATTCTCGCTGCCTTGCCAGAAAGCAAGTCCTGTTCCTTTACCTACGGTCCCTGGAAATCATCGCGAAAAGTCTCGCCAGCCAATGCTCAGCAGGCCACGTATGTTTTGGGCAGCAAGGCTTGCCCAGCACAATCAATCACTCATGTGCATCAGGTTGCACATGAGGCGCGCCGACCTGGATAAAAATGAGACACCCACGTGACCATGCCCTTGTGGTTAACCGTTAATACGCGCAAATTATTTGATATTTTTCCTGGCATGATCAATGCTCTCTCTGATTATCCAACAATGAACTCCGTATAAAAAAGGAGCACTATCATGCTTTTCTTCGCCCTTATTGGGTAATGGCGACATCCCTGGACGCGCTCGTTCATGGCCGGTGATGATGATCACGAAAGTGGTCAAATTTTACGACAACGTCGTGTGCCGCAAATTCACGCGAGTATTCGTAGCACTAGGGGATATTCATGAATAGTCAACGAACTTCCACAGGACAGATATGAACGAACACGATCCTGTTAAGTTAATCCAAGACGAGAACGCTGCGCGAGCATACTTTCTGAATATTTTCTGGCCGGAAGGAGTAACGTCATGCCTGCGATGTGGCCACAAAAAGATATACTCCTTGCGCAGGATGCGATATCGATGCCGTCAATGCGCTTACGAATTCCACGGCTTCTCTGGACTTCAACTGAACAGCTTACGGATACCCCTTCGCAAGTGGGCTGCGGTACTGCACTGTTTCGAGCAGGAGTATACAGCGGTGCGCACGGCGGAGGAAGCCAAACTCTGCTATCCCACGACGCTCAAGGCCTTTGCAATTATCCGGCGGGCGATTTTCGTCGATGTGTTGCTTCGGAAGTTCGGTCGTGGAGCAGAGGAAAAGAACATCGCTTTTGGCGCAGTTCTCCCGGCTGGGGCAGTGCTTGGCGTCAATCTGGAGAAAGGTATCGCGAGGATAGAGGAAGCACGGAACTACTGGCCGGGCATGACCGAACGGCTACCTATGCAGTCAATCCGCTATGGGGGGATATGCATAGCCTCATCTTCCCACACCTATGATTTGCTGCTATATGAAACAAATAAAACATATTTGCTCCCCCAAGACACTGCCTCTTCGACATGGGAGAATGGCTCTGATGAGCTTTCTCTTTTCGTTCAGTTTCTGAAGACGCGGCTCCTCAAGAAGCGACGGTTGGGGATCGGCGCATTTCCGTTGACGGTCTCAGAGATCATTTTCCGATACAACAACATCGGAACACCTCTTTTCAAAAATCTTGCCGAGCTTCTCGCGGCCCAGGTGGAAGATGATTTATAATACCACCCGTATTGCCCTTGCCATTTATCTTTGCTAACCATGATTCTTATCTTTATCCCAGACATTCTAATCGCCCAGGATGCCCCATGATCAAACAACTTTCCCGGGTCGCCCGCAAAGGTTCGCTGCTGTCCTGGAGCCTCATCGCTTTCGTTCTGATTCTCTGCGCAGAGACAAGCGTCTTCGCTCAGGACATGGACCTGCCCTCGCTTATCAGCGAGGCTCTGAACAACAATCCCGAGCTCGCCGCAGGGCAGGCCAGGGTGACCTCCGCCAGGCACCGCATTCCGCAATCAAAGGCCTTGCCGGACCCCACGATCTCGGCTGGATACACCAACGTCGGCTCGAGCTATTATACCTTCGGAAAGTATGACGACGCCCTGTGGGCCTTCGGCGTTTCCCAGACGGTCCCCTTCCCCGGCAAGCTGATACAGAAGGGCAAGGTGGCCGAAAAGGAGATGGAGACCCTGGGCTTGCAGTTCCATGCCCTGCGCTTGGCAACCGCCGCGCGCGTGAAGGAGCTGTATTACGACCTGTTCGCCGCGCACCGCACCATGGAAATCCTTGCGGACAAGGCCAAGCTCCTCGATCAGGTGGAGAAGGCCGCCCTGGCCAGATACGCCTCCGGCATGGGCGACCAGCGGGACGCGATCATGGCCCAGACCGAGAAGTACATGCTGCTGGAGAAGATGGAGATGATCCGTCAGCGGCTCTCCACGCTGGAAGGGATGCTCAACGCCATCCTCGGCAGGGATGTGAAGTCTCCCTTGGGAAAACCCGGGGAACCGTCCAAGACCCTCTACAAGAGAAGCCTCGACGACCTCCTGGTGAAGGCGTCCTTTGATTCGCCGGAAACCAAGGCCCGCATGAAGAAAGTCGAGAAAGCCCAGGCCAAGGTGTCACAGGCCAAAGCGGAGTTCGTGCCGGACGTGACTCTTTCCGCCGGGTATGCCCAGAAGGGGTACAGGGCCACTCAGGAGCCGTATGTGGCTACCGGGGCTGGGCCGGACGGCGGGGACGTCACCGGGTCCCCCGGATACCGCCAGCGCTGGATCGACATGTGGAGCGCCAGCGTCTCCATGACAGTTCCGATCTTTTTTTTCGTCAAGCAGGCCGAGGGGCTGAAGGAATCCCGTTCCGATCTGGCAGAATCCCAATATGACCTCGAGGCGGGCAAGAACATGATAGCTTCCTCCATTCGGGAGAACTACTCCATGCTCCAGTCCGCCGAACGCCTGAGCGAGTTGTTCGTTTCCGGAACTCTTCCCAAAAGCCGCCAGGATTTCCAGCTGGTCATGGCCGGGTACGCGGCGGGCAAGGGAGATATTTATGCCGTGGTCTCCCGGCTGAAGAACGTGCTGGACTATGAGGTGCAGTACTGGGCGCAGCTGGCGGAAAAGCAGAAGGCCGTGGCCCGCCTGGAAGCGCTGGCGGGCATCACCGACGGCCTGACGCTGCCCAAGCCAATGGAAGACGCCAAGAGCGGACGCAAGGACGCCATGGCCGAGGAACAGCACGCCAACTCCAATATGAAATGAGGTGGATCATGAAAACGAAAACGATGCTTCTTTCGATTACGGCCGCTTTTCTCTTCGTTCTGGGCTCGATGACCGTGCTTTCCGGTTTCAGCATGGCCCAGGCCCATACGTCCCAGGGCAACCAGCCCGGCTCCGGGCATTCGCACCAGATGTCGCCCGAGCAGATGAAGCAAATGACTCCCACGGATATACGCCAGATGACTCCTGAGCAGGTCCATCAGATGACACCGGAGCAGATGAGGCAGCTGACGCCCGAGCAGATCCGCCAGATGACGCCGGAGCAAATGAAGCAAATGACCCCGGAACAGATGAAGTTGATGTCCCCTGAACAGATGAAGGCCATGCCGTCCGAGCATATGCAGCACGGAGCGCCTGGACAGATGCAGCAGACTCCGGCTGGGCAGATGAAGGAGATGACTCCCGAACAGATGCAGCAGATGAACCAGGGCAAGCAGTAGGTCCGCAACAACCAAGCACGGAGAGGTGGCATGCAGGCTTTGACCATGACCGCGAAATCGGCGTTGACGGCCTGGAAGCTGGCGGCATTTTTGCTTGCCATCCTGGCCCTGCCCCATGGGTCTTTGGCCCAATCCGGCGGTCAGGGGAGCATGGCGCAAAAGCCGTCTGCCCCGGCCGCGACAGACCACTCCGCCCACCAGCCTGCAACACCTGCGCCTCAAGCCTCGCCCGGGAGCGACCATGCCGGGCACGGCCCGGCCCCGGCCGCCCCGGTCGCCCCGGCCGTTCCCATGCCCCCCATGGCCATGATCACCCCGGAGCAGGCCAAGATCATCGGCGTGACCGTGACCAAGGCCGAACTGAGGCCCTTCAAGGTGTTCATCCGGGGCACGGGCCGGGTGGCCCCGGACGAAACCAGACTGGCTACCGTGACCACCAAGACCGAGGGCTTCATCGAGCGCCTTCTGGCGAATCATACCGGGCAGGAAGTCAGGAAAGGCCAGCCTCTGGTGGAACTCTACAGTCCCGAGGTCTACGCCGTGCAGCTCGAATACCTGAACCTGCTGCGCTGGAAGAATGCCAGCGTGAAAACCCCGGAGGGTTCCTCCGGCGAGTTCGCGGGCCTTGTCGCATCCGACAGCCGGGATCTGCTCACCGCCGCCCGGCAACGCCTGACGCTCCTGGACGCGGGGGGGCTGGCCTCCCAACTGGAGAAGACCGGCAAGCCCTCCAGGACCTACGCCTTGACCAGCCCGGTGAACGGCTTCGTAATCGCCCGCCAGGCCACTTTGGGCATGCGGGTCATGCCCGGGGAGAAGCTCTACGACCTGGCCGACCTGAGCACGGTCTGGGTCCTTGCCGACGTGTACGAGGAAAACCTGCCCTATTTCCGTGAGGGGCAGACGGCTTTGATCACCCTGACCGGCGTGGGCGGCCCGCCCCTCACCGCCAAGGTGGCCCAAATCTATCCGGTGATCGCCGGGGACACCCGGACCGTCAGGGTGCGCTTCGTGTTGCAAAATCCCAAGGGCCTGCTCAAACCGGAAATGTATGCTGAAATCCAGATGGGATCGGACCTGGGCAACCGTCTGGCCGTGCCCGAGTCGGCCATCATCGACACGGGACTCCGTAAGGTGGTGTATTTCGAGTCAAGCCCCAACAATTTCGAACCCCGCGACGTGGTGACCGGCATGCGCTCCGGGGGATTCGTGGAGATCGTCTCTGGCCTGGCCCCAGGGACGAACGTGGCCGCGTCGGCCAATTTCCTCCTGGACGCCGAGACGCGCCTCAAGGGTTCCGGCGGCGGCACCGGGCATCAACACTAACCCGGGGCAGTCATGATCATCCAGAACATCATCGGCTTTTCCGGCCGCAACAAACTCCTCATCTTCCTCATGTGCTTAGTACTGGGTATCTGGGGCACATGGGCCATGCGCAACGCGCCTTTGGACGCCATCCCGGACCTCTCGGACCCTCAGGTAATCATCTACACCGAGTGGCAGGGCCGAAGCCCAGACTTGGTGGAAGACCAGGTCACCTACCCCATAGTCACCTCGCTCCTGGCCGCTCCGGGAGTCACCGCCGTGCGCGGCTTCTCCTTCCTGGGGTCGTCGTTCATCTACGTGATCTTCAAGGAGGGAACGGACATTTACTGGGCGCGCTCGCGCGTGCTGGAATACCTGCAGTCCGTGCGCGCCAAGATTCCCGCCGACGTGAACCCCGTGCTCGGGCCGGACGCCACCAGCCTGGGCTGGGGTTTCTCCTACGCCCTGGTGGACAAGACCGGGAAGCTCGATCTGGCGAAGCTGCGTTCCCTGCAAGACTGGAACGTGAAACTGGCCCTGGAGAGCGTGCCCGGAGTGTCCGAAGTGGCTTCTCTTGGCGGCTATGTGAAGCAGTACCAGATCACCGTGGACCCAAGGCGGCTTTTCACCTATGGCCTGCCCCTGCAAAAAGTCCTGGAAGCGGTGCGCCAAAGCAACAACGACGTGGAGGGCCGGGTTCTGGAGATGTCCGGGGTGGAATATATGGTGCGTGGCCGGGGCTACGTGCGCGGCCTCTCCGACCTGGAAACCATCGCCGTGGGCACGGACAACCGGGGAACGCCCATCTATCTCAAGGATGTGGCCTCGGTGAGCCTGGGTCCCGAGATGCGCCGGGGCGTGGCGGACCTGAACGGCCAGGGGGAAGTTGCCGGAGGCATCGTGGTGGTGCGATTCGGCGAGAACGTGTTGGCGGTCATCGACAGGGTCAAGGCCAAGATCGCAGAGATCGGGCCGTCGCTCCCTCCCGGCGTCACGGTGGAAGTCACCTATGACCGCTCGGACCTCATCCACCGCGCCATCTCCACCCTCACTGAAGAAATCGTCAAGCTCACCATCGCTGTGAGCGCGGTGTGTGTCGTGTTCCTCTTCCATCTGCCCAGCGCCCTGGTGATCATCCTCACACTGCCGCTGGCCATTATCATTTCGTTCATCTGCATGAACGCCCTGGGCGTGACTTCCAACATCATGAGCCTGTCGGGCATCGCCATCGCCATCGGGGCCATGGTGGACGCGGCCATCATCATGGTGGAGAACGCCCACAAGAAGCTTGAGGACTGGGAGCACGAAGGCCGCCCCGGTTCGCGTGCCCAGGTGATACTGGAGGCCGCCCAGGAAGTCGGGCCTTCCTTGTTCTTCTCCCTGCTGGTGATCACCGTTGGCTTCCTGCCGGTGTTCACGCTTCAGGGCCAAGCCGGTCGCCTGTTCAAACCCCTGGCCTACACCAAAACCTTCGCCATGCTCTTTTCCGCCTTCCTGGCCATCACCCTGACGCCGATGCTCATGATGCTCTTCATCAGAGGCAAAGTGCGCCCCGAGGATAAGAACCCCCTGAGCCGCATCCTGCGCGTGCTCTACCATCCCTTCGTGGTGCTGGCCCTGCGCTTCAAGAAGACGGTCATCCTGCTGGCCCTGCTGGTGATGGCCGGAACCGTCTGGCCGGTCATGCGCCTAGGGTCTGAGTTCATGCCCCCCCTGTACGAGGGCACGCTGTTCTACATGCCCGTGACCATGCCCGGCATCGCCATTTCCGAGGCCGCCAAGCTCCTCAAGCTTCAGGATTCCATCATCGCCTCCGTGCCCGAGGTGTCCCAGGTCTTCGGCAAGGCCGGAAGAGCTGGGACGGCCACGGACCCGGCACCCATGGAAATGTTCGAGACGGTCATCAATCTCAAGCCCGAATCCCAGTGGCGTCCGGGCATGACCGTGGAGAAGCTCAAGGCGGACCTGAACACCAGATTGAACATTCCCGGCGTGGTGAACGCCTTCACCATGCCCATCAAGGCCCGGGTGGACATGCTCTCCACGGGCATCCGCACCCCGGTGGGCATAAAAATCCTGGGGCCGGACCTGGCCGTGATCGAGGGGATCGGCACCCAACTCGAAAACGTGGTCAAAACCGTGCCCCACACCCTGTCCGTGTTCGCGGACAAGGTGAACACCGGCTATTACCTGGACATCAGGGTGAAGCGACAGGCCATCGCGCGCTACGGGCTCTCCGTGGCCGAGGTGCAGGACATCATCGAATCAGCCATCGGCGGGCGCAATCTCACCACCACCATCGAGGGCCGGGAGCGCTATCCCGTGAACGTGCGCTACCCTCGCGACCTGCGCCAGGACGTGGACACCATCAAGGCCATGCTTGTTCCCGTCGGGGGAGCGGGCGAGGACCCCAAGCCCGCAATGGGCTCCTTCCCGGGGCCGCGCAGGCTCCTGCAGGTTCCCCTCGGGGAGTTGGCGGACATCAGGGTGACCAACGGCCCCTCCATGATAAAAAGCGAGGGCGGGCTGCCCACGGCCTATGTCTACATCGATTTCTCGGGCACGGACGTGGGCGGCTACGTGAACAGCCTCAAGAGGGCCGTGGAGGCCGCCGTCCAACTTCCGGCGGGCTACCGCCTGGTGTGGAGCGGCGAGTACGAGAACCTGGTCAGCACCCAGGAGCGGCTGGAAATGGTCATCCCTCTAACCATTTTCATCATCTTCATGTTGCTCTACTTCAACACCAAGTCTTTCCCGGCCACCTGCATCGTGCTGCTGGCCGTACCCTTCTCCCTGGTGGGCTCGTTCTGGCTGCTGTATCTCTTGGGCTACAACCTGAGCATCGCGGTGTGGGTGGGTATCATCGCCCTGGCGGGCCTGGACGCGGAAACGGGGGTGGTCATGCTTCTGTACCTGCAACTGGCTCACAAGGAGTGGCAGGACAAGGGCCTCCTCAAAACTCGGTCGGACCTGAATGACGCCGTGATGCACGGCGCAGTGAAGCGTATCCGGCCCAAAATCATGACCGTGGCCGTGATCCTGGCGGGCCTTTTGCCGGTGATGTTCTCCACCGGAGCGGGCTCGGACGTGATGAAGCGCATCGCCGCCCCCATGATCGGCGGCGTGGTGACCTCCACCATATTGGAACTGATCCTTTACCCGGCCATCTTCGCGCTGTGGAAAGGGATGTCATTGCCAAGACAACGTGAAGATAATGCAGATGAGGAAACATAACACAAGAACCATTCTATCCTCATTGATGCTATGCACACTTTCGGCCTAGCTTTACAACAGGCGTTATTTAAAAATGTGTTTATGGCACGGAGTCATTCCATGATAGATGAAGCCAAAAAAGGAGTTCTTGAAGAAGGACTGCTTATTAACGAGAAATGGGAGATTATTTCTCATATCGCCACTGGCGGAAAGGGGGAAGTTTACCTTGCAAATCAGCGCGGTTTGGATCGTAAGGTAGCCCTTAAGGTCATATCCAAAGCCTACCTTGAAAGCCTTGAGGACGATCATGAAGGTGTGGCTGCGGAAACTGAGCGATTTCGCCGGGAGGTTAAAATTCTTGCTCACATGCGACACCCCAACATCATCCAGGTATTTGACTTTGACCAAGTCGAAATTGATACAAATATATTCGAATACATTGTAATGGAGTATGTTGCCGGGTCGGACCTGTCCATGACTTATCCGGAATCAGGCCTGGGGCAGGAAGAGGCACCTGTAAAAAAGTGGATTCACAAGTACTATCTGCCAATCCTGCATGGGGTAGAAGCGGTTCACGTCAAAGGAATAATACACCGCGACCTAAAGCCTGGCAACGTACTCATTGCAGATGATACTCCAAAAATAGTCGATTTCGGATTGGCTGGCGGCCAGATGATCGACTCCGTGACACGAAGTTGCGACATCATCGGCAGTCTCCCGTATATGCCCGAGGAACAACTGTATGGCCTGTCCCACCTGGATGTCCGCTCCGACATATTTGCCTTGGGTCGAATGCTCTTTGAAGCCATCTCAGGATCGCTCCTAAAATCCAAGGCTTCACCGTTCCAAACGGTAGGCCTGAATACCCCTAGCACGCCTTTTTTCAAACGCCTTGATCGGATTATGCGACAAGCCACCGCGAAAGATCAGAACAAGCGAACTCCCTCAGCTAAGGCATTACGCGAATCACTTGAGGAACTGTTGAAAGATGTCCCAGGTACGAAACGAAATCACACTGTTCGTCTCTGGATTGGTGTAGCACTTTTGTCAGTGGCATTGCTGGCGGGAGGAGCTATTTATCATTACCATTACATGATGCCAGAACCTCACGTCGAGGTTTTTTCTCCCGTTCCGGACATCACCCCGCCTCGCAGTGAAATCGAGCCATCAAAAGGGGATACTGTTCCCCTGGATCAGAGCACACTATCCAATCAGGACGCTGCCGTGCCAAGAGAAATCGTAGGTAAAGAAGGGGCGTCCCTTGTGTTAGTGGTTGGCGGAAATGTCGACATGATAGATGACGCAGCTAAACATACTACTATCGAAGTCAAACCATTCTACATGGACAAGATGCCAATAACTAACTATCAATATGTTGAATTCTTGCGCAAAAACAAAGAACGACTGGATGTCAGAGGCAAGACTGTTTATGGAGACGGTAAATTATGGTTATTGCTCGGAGAGGTCTTAGAAGGATACGAACCCATTGCGTACAAAAAAGGCAAGTTCATTCTCAAGCCCGAGGCAGCCGCTAGCCCCATAGTCCGTGTCACAGCCATAGGCGCATCCGCGTATGCCAGCAATTATGGCAGGAGAATCCCCAGCATGGCGGAGTGGCGGCTTGCCCAAACGGAATCAGAAAAAGCCATGATACGCCCACCTGAGTCTGCCCCATCCGCTACAGGCCCGACACTCGCGCTTGAACCCGGTTCCGCCCTAAAAAGCCTGTCGTCGGCTCCCTTTCCGCTATCGGAAAATGCTGCCAATCGTTTCCAAATCACAGGATTGGGGGCAAGGGTGAACGAATGGACCACTTATCAGTCCCAACCCGGAATTCTTGAGTATCACGTCCTCGGAGGCACCGGTTTTCAGTCATCAGCCAAGGATCATTACGAACGTCAGCCCTGGGAAGCATTCCCGAACGTTAGTTTCCGGACAGTTATTAACCCCTAGGACGCATCCGTACGTGATACATATGGATATACATGGAGAAACAAACAAAGGACTGACTCGAAAACGCAACGAAGACAGGTTTATCGTTCGTGCGCTTGAAAACAACATGTATTTACTGGCGGTTGCCGACGGCATGGGGGGGGAAGCGGCAGGAGATATTGCCGCTCAAATTCTAGTGGATGTATTAAGCAGGATGCCGTCAAATCCGAATGTTGCAGCCATGGCACTGTCCAATGCTTTCAAAGAAGCCAACACTGAGGTAATTAATAAAGCAAATAACGATACAGCTACGCTTGGGATGGGAACGACAGCGACAGCAATTATCTTGAACAAGGGGGAAGTGACTTATTCCCATGTAGGAGACAGCAGGCTATATCACTACCATAATGGTCATATCATAAAAATCACCGAGGATCACACCCTGGTACAACGACTCGTCGACGGAGGAGTTGTAGACATAACTGAGTCTCGGAAGCATCCACTACGCCATATACTCGAACAATGCATAGGGTGCGATGACTTCTCGATCGACACAGGAGTCTTTTATGTCCAGCCAGACGACGTTCTTCTTCTATGTAGCGATGGCCTCACAAATGAATTAGACGACCGTATAATTGAAACAATACTTGGAGAAAATGAGGATGCTTCCAGCATGGCGAGTAATCTCATAGCGCAGGCACTGCTATATGGCGGAAGAGACAATGTAACAGCAATTGTCGCAATAGCTTAGTGCACCATTATGCATTTATAATTTTCTGAAATTGAATTATTTAAACTCATGCATCCCACGCAAACAACCTCACATGTTCGGCTTTACATCTCACCACGTGCTCAAATATCTCGCTTATAACAGATATTTCAGTCTGAAGCTATGCGACTGATTACGCGGAACAAGATCGATCATGTCGTGGTATACAGTGCCATAACCACCGAAACAGTCACATGGTGGCAAGTACCGAACGATCACCCCGTTGAGCTGAGACTTGGGTCCTGCGCGTTGGCTGTCCACCTATGCTTCAATGTCATTTCGCAAGAGTTCCAAACTGCAAGTCGGCCTTGCGATCCCACTACCAGAACTACTGCCGAAGGCCTTGCCCCCTTCTTTGAATTTCTCTTGCCCCCGAGCGGCATTACGCTGATTAAGCACACGGGCATTGTTTACCATGATTTCAACAATTGTTGAAGAAAGTGCAGTTTACAACCGAAGCAAGTCGACACAACTTCTTTAGTCATTTGCGTCTGCCACCCCATACCGCTGCAACTTGGCGTGTAGTGTTTTCCTTGTGATGCCAAGTCTCCGTGCGGCCTCGCTCTTGTTGCCCTCGGCGGCATCAAGCGCATCCAGGATGGCGATGCGTTCGACTCCCTCCAAAGTCATGTTGGAAAAGCCAGGCTCTGGACATTGACCGCCATCCTGTGCCTGAATGATCACCGGGGGCAGTTCCCTTTCGGTCACATACTCGCCAACCAGAAGCACCACGGCACGTTCCACGGCATTTTCCAACTCACGCACGTTTCCAGGCCATGAATACTTGAGCAGCTTGTCCATGGCTCCAGGGGTGAACCCTTTCACTTGTTTGCCGTTCTTGATCGCGAACTTGTTCAGAAAATGCATTGTCAATAAAGGGATATCCTCCACGCGCTCGCGCAAGGGGGGGAGTGCCAGCGAGACAACGTTCAGGCGATAGTAGAGGTCTTGACGGAAGCGGCCCGCCTCCACCTCTTCCTTGAGGTCACGGTTGGTGGCGGCCAAGATGCGCACGTCTACCTTGATGGTCTGGTCGCCGCCCACCCGCTGGATTTCCCGTTCCTGGATGGCACGCAGGAGCTTGACCTGCATGGCCAGCGGCATCTCCCCTATCTCGTCAAGGAAAATGGTGCCTTTGTCGGCGACCAGAAAACGCCCTTCGCGTCTTTTTTCCGCCCCCGTAAAAGCTCCTTTCTCATGCCCGAAGAGTTCTGATTCCAGGAGGGTTTCGGTAAGGGCAGCGCAGTTCACCGCCACGTAAGGGCCTTTACGGCGCTGGCTGTTGGTGTGGATGGCCCTGGCGATGAGTTCCTTGCCCGTGCCAGACTCGCCCGTGACGAGAACCGTGGCCTCGGAAGGGGCGACGGCGGCCAGCAACTCCATGAGTTGGCGCATAGATGGACTCTGCCCGATGATGCCGCCCTGATCGAAAGTTGCCGACAGAGTATCCCTCAGAGCCTTGTTTTCATCGCGCAGGGAGGCGTGGTCCAACGCCCGGTCCAGGGTCAACCGGAGATCGTCGAAATCCAGAGGTTTGGTCAGGTAGTCGTAGGCTCCGGCCTTGATGGCCTCCACGGCCGTCTCCACATTGGAGTAGGCGGTCATGATCAGGATGGGGATGGCCGGATTGTAGGCCTTGATCTCCTTGAGGGCCTCGATGCCGGACATCCCGGCCATGCGCACGTCCATGAGGATTAGGTCGAAGGGACGTTCCCTGCAAAGGGCCACTGCGGCCTCGCCGTCCTCAGCGCCCTCCAGGCGGTAGCCCCAGTCAGCGAGCAACGTCAGCAGCATGTTGCGGTGGCCGGGATCATCGTCCACCACCAAAAGTCTGGTCTTGGATGGTTTTGCCATGCGTGTCTCCTACGCCATCCTTGCCAAGGGCAGCAGGATGGTAAAAACGGTTCCCTTGCCGGGCTGGCTCTCAACCTTGATCTCGCCGCCGTGCCCTTCCACTATCCTGTGTACGATGGCTAAACCCAGACCCGTCCCGGAGGGTTTGGAGGTGAAATATGGGTTGAAGATATCGGAGAGCACCTCCGGGGCCATTCCTTTCCCCGTGTCCGCGATGCGAACGCTCACCCTGCCCGATGCGCTTTCGATCGATGTGGAAACTTCCAGCACGCCCCCCGGATCCATGGCCTGGACCGCGTTCAGGAACAAATTGAGCAGGGCCTGAGTGAGCCTTTCCGAGTCGATGGGGATCTGCGTCAGGGAGTCGTTGCGGGAGAAACGCGTAGCAATACCCTTGGCCGATGCGTCCGAGCTGGCCAAGCGCAAAGTACGTTCGATGACCTGGTTGATGTCTTCGACCTTGAGTTTCATTTCACCCGGGCGCGCGAACTCCAGAAGTTCCGAAACCACTCGGTTCAGCCTGTCCACCTCCTGGATCATCATCTTGGCGGCGTCCTTGTCCGGGCCTTCGCCTTTGATCTTGCTCGCAAGATACGTGGCAAAGCCCTTAATGGAACTGAGCGGATTACGGATTTCATGGGCCACGCCCGCAGCCAAGTTGCCCAGAGCGGTAAGGCGCTCGTTGCGCCGCACTTGCTCCTGAAGTCGCCGGACTTCCCCTAGGTCGCGTAGGATGAAGAGGTGTCCCAGGAACAGCCCCTCTTCGTTGACAATGCGAGACGCGCTCAGGCTTACTGGCGCTTTCCTTCCACGGCTGGCTGCCAGTTCCACCTCTCGTTCGAGCACGGCCTCGTCCCCTGCCAGGGCCGCGATGATCGGTTCCCACTCCAGGCTACCAAGGCCTCGGAGCGGCATTCCGAGTAAGTTCCCGCGCTCGATTCCCAACATGGCCGAGGCGGCGGCATTCGCCAATTTGATCTTCCCATCTGTATCACTAGTCAGGAGCCCCACGGGAAGGCTGGTGACCACCTCTGAGGCAAAGGCCCGCGTATCCTGGAGTTGGCGGCGCGAGAGCCTGTAGTTCTGCGCCCAGAACAGTGAGACGAAACCGCCTAGCCCCAGAAAAGCCACCAACATCGCAATGACCATGGTGTTGCGGAAATCCTCTGCCAGGGCTTCCTCAAAGGGCTTGATGTCAAGGCCCACGAAAACGAGTGTGTTGCCGTTTGTTCTGGCAAAGGGCATGGCCGAACCTTGCCGCCCCATCCCCCCAACTCCGCAATCCGGACAATCGCCCCAGGAGGAATGTCCCATGCCGTGCATGCCATGTTGGTACTCCTGAGCAGGTGCGAAGATTTTATACACTTCGAAGATTTTCTCCGCCGCGCTTTCGTTGATCCGCCAAGCGGACTGCTCGGAAGCACCCAATCGGGCCACATCCTCACCTTCGTGAATGAGCGCGCCGATCCTGGTGGGGTCATTGTGAGCCAGGATGCGGCCCTTGCCGTCCACGACCGCCAGATAGGCAATCCCCGGCTGCTTGGCGGTCTCCTCCACCAGCGCCTGGAGCTGGCGGCTCCCGCCTTGAAACCCCATCCAGGTCCGTGTTCCGGCCTCCACAGCCCAAATCAGCGCATCGGCACGGTCCACGAGGTTCTGGGACATATGCCGCTTTTCTCGCTGCGTATTCCTGGCGGCCAACACGGCAATGGCCACGCCGAGAATTATGGCCCCTCCCACGATCAACCATGGGGAGTGCTGAAGGACGAAGCTGCGGCGTGGGGAAAAACCTGAACGCAAGCTTGGCATGACAAGTTCCTCTTCGTTTCAAGTTACTGCGAGAACCTGTAACTATTTTACACGCCATGTCTAGTGAGAAGTGGATACTTCCGGGATGCACAAGCACGTCCAGGGAGCCTACCGACTTGGTGACAAAAAACTAAAGTCAATTATTTTATATAAATAAATACAATATTCCGTGTTGGCACGCCATTTGCCCTACTGGTGACATCTCGCGTTGAACCGAAACAGGGAACGCAAGGAGGCTCATCATGAATAAGGTTCTTCTGGCTGTCGCGGCTCTTCTGCTGGTCGCCTCGTGCGCTCCGTACCAGTACGGGGGCGGCCCCGGCTGGTACGGGGGCGGTCCGGGCTGGAACTGCTCGGGCGGATACTGGGGCGGTTACGGATACAGTGCCCCTTCACAGTACGGTTCTTACGGCGGGTACGGCTGGTAGGAGGGATACAATATGTGGGGTTGTAACTATATTCCCTATGCGTCCGGCTGGAACGGATGGATTCCGATGGTGTTCTGGTTGTTGATTCTGGGCGGAATCGCCCTCCTGGCCTTCAAGGCGCTCTGCGGGAAACCTAGGAACGGCAACCAGGATGCCGACAGAAACGATTCGCTGGCAATCCTGAAGACCAGGCTGGCCAGGGGCGAAATCAACATGGACGAATACAACACGCTCAAGAGCGTGCTGTAGTAAATATGGAGGGAAACAACATGACTTTTCAAAAGAGGATGCTGAAGGGATTCGCAATGGCTGCTGTCCTGGCCGGAGGCATGGCTGTTTCCGGTTCCTTCCAGGAAGCTAAGGCGCAGATGATGTACGGCTATGACCAGAACTGGGTGCAGCCTGTGCCCCAATCGGTGGTGCAGAATCAGCAGGCGTATCCGCCTCAGCAGAATACGTACGGATACGTTACACCGAAGAATTACAAACGGTACGTCAACACCTCGGGCGGATACTACGGCCAAGGGCGGCATTACGGCCCGCGCGGATACGGCTACGGATACGGCTGCTCTTGGTGGTAAAAAATTTCGCCGGAGCCGGGTTTCGTCCCCCCACCTCCACCTCCGGCCTTGCCCGGCTTCGGCGGATCAAACGCAATCAATTTTAACCATGCATTGGAGGATATCAAGATGAAAACGAAATCGAAGAAGACTTCCTTCATCGCCGCCATGGCTCTTGGTGCGGCCATCTTGGTCGGGTCGGCCTTGCCGTCCCAGGCACAGACCACCACGGTCCAGCCGCAGGCCACAGTCCAGGGCGTGCTGCCTGCCAACGTTTACAGCGGCTGGAACTGGCCCACGATGTGGTGGCCCACCACCTCGGGCAATTCGGGTACTGTGCCGGTTGCCCCGCAGGTGACCACTACCCAGCCCACGGCCTTCTGGGGCTGTTGGGGCGGCTGGTGGTAGTAACCTAAAACCGTCAACCACACAGCTAACGCATAAATTTAAGGAGAAACGCGCATGAAAGCCATACTCAAAAAGTCCAGAAATGTCGGGCTGGCGCTGGCCCTCGGCGTCGCCATCCTCGCGGGGATTTCCAACATGGCTTCGGCCCAGACCCCAAATGCCCCCGCCACGGCGGATCAAGCCCAGCCCCCGGTCGTGCAGCAGGTCCCGGCCGGAACGTACGCACCCGCCCCCGGCTACTACGGCCCCGGCTATTACGGCTCCGGCTATGCGCCCGGACCGCAGGCGTACGCTCCCAGAGGATACGCTCCCGGCTACGGCTACGGTGGTTGGGGATGCGGCTGGTATTAGGCCACCTGATTCAATCTGAACCCAAAAGGGAAACGACTATGAAGACCTCTCGAATGCACGCCTTGACCCTGACGCTTGCCCTGGTGGCCCTTCTCGGTCTGAGCGGGCTGGCAAACGCCCAAATGATGGGTCCCGGAATGATGGGCGGCCCCCAGATGATGGGTGGCCCCATGTACGGTCTGACCCCGGAAAAGCAGGCCGCCGCCCAAAAGCTTTACGCGGACTTCAACGCCAAGACGGCCACCCTGGGGCAGCAGTCGAACGCCAAGCAGTATGAGCTGAACGTCCTGCTTAACACCCCCAACCCGGATGACAAAAAGATCAAGTCTTTGAGCAAGGAAATCGCCGACCTGAACTCGAAGTTTTACGAAGCCCAGGCGGCTTTCCAGAACCAACTGGCCAGGGAAGGTATTCCGGCCATGGGCGGCATGGGCATGATGGCTGGCGGAATGCACCATGGCATGGGCATGGGATGGAGATGCTGGTAGCTGGAACGGCATACTAATGCATCACAAGAGGAAGAGATGGGGAAACGCTCCCCCCATCTCTTCTTCCCTTCATTCTCCTGGGCGTAATTATGATCGTGACCATATTATCCTCCGGTACGTATACTGAAGTGAGACGGTTTTAACCTGAGAGCCCCTCGGAAGAGGCGGATGCTGGCCATGCCACCACAAGAAGGGTTGGCGATGGAGTTGCAAAGCCTCATCACCCATAATATTTACTTTTTATCTGGAAGACATATGCACAGGAAACTACTTATACCAATGTCAGGCATGTGATGTTCATTTGTCCAGCATGTAAAAGCTCGCTCGAGCATATCGGTGACCATGGCATGAACAGAGACTACGGCGTTGAATTTCTGACTGCTTGCTTTGAATGCCATTCCTGCGGCAAATCATGGAATATTAAATGCTCTCCACTTGAGTTTACAGAGGTCATAGATACTAATGAGTGGAAAGACAAATCACAATATCTATCTTTATGAAACATAAGGACCGCCGATCGCGTGTCCTCCAACGATCAGCCCTTCAGGCATCCAATAGAGATGGCTGATTCAATGAAACAACGGCACGATGTGTCCATACAAAAGGGATATGACCACCGTGCCCATGGCCAGCAAAGAGGCCCAGCCGGGTTAAATGGGAGACTCCATGGATTACGTCCTCAACCACCAACTTAAAATCCTCCGGTCAGCTCATCCAGACTGGCCAGAGGACCGCCTGATGCGCACGGCTGAGCTATGGGCCAAACGGTCGCGGAGGATCTGCTTTGGCGTTGCCCCTGAGAGGTTAAAAATGAAAGAGAATAGGTGTTCAGAATAGTCAGCCATCTCTTTGGATAATATTGCCCATATCTTCGTCTTCATTCATAAAGGAGTGCGTCGAGCCTGGCGTTTTTTTTGTGGAGCCAGGAACGGCCAAGCTGGCTATTAGCAGACTCCACCACCAACGCCTGAACCTAGCGATTCCCGCCTAGAAATCCCATCCAAGTCCGCGTTTCCGGCCTCCAAAGCCCAAATCAGCACCTCGGCCTGTCCACGAGGCTCTGGGACATGCGTCGCCCTTCCCGCAGTCTGTTCCTGGCGGCCAGCATGGCGATGCCACACCGGAAGATTACGGCCCCCCACGATCAAACAGGGGCAAAGCTGAAGAAGAATTGGGCATGAGAAAAGGATGGAACGCAAGCCTCCCTGTCATTTCGAGTTCCTCTTCGTTTCAAGTTGCCGCCGGAAACAAGTTACCATTTTACGCATCGCACCCAGCAAAAAGTGGATACTTTTGACGCACTCAAAAACACATCCAGGTTGCGCACAAACCCGGCAGAACAGCATAAAGTTAATTATTTTAAGCAAATAGATTAATATTTTCATACTGGCACGGCGCTTGCCTTATAGGTTCCATCTCGCGTTGAAACTGAAAAGGGAACGCAAGGAGGCTCATCATGAATAAGGTTCTTCTGGCTGTCGCGGCTCTTCTGCTGGTCGCCTCGTGCGCTCCGTACCGATCCTGGGGCGGCCCCGGCTGGTGCTCGGGCGGATACTGGAGCGGCTCCGGCTACTACAGCGCCCCCGCCAATTACGGCCCCTACGGCGGGTACGGGAGATAGGAGGAGAAACGAATGTGGGGCTGCGACTACATACCCTACGCATCAGGCTGGGGCGGATGGATTCCGATGGTGTTCTGGTTGTTGATTCTGGGCGGAATTGCCCTCCTGGCCTTCAAGACGCTCTGCGGGAAGTCCAGGAACGGCAACCAGGATGCCGACAGAAACGATTCGCTGGCAATCCTGAAGACCAGGCTGGCCAGGGGCGATATCAACATGGACGACTACAACACGCTCAAGAGCGTGCTGTAGTAACTAAGGAGGGAAACAACATGACTTTTCAAAAGCGGATGCTGAAGGGATTCGCAATGGCTGCTGTCCTGGCCGGAGGCCTGGCTGTTTCCGGTTCCTTCCAGGAAGCTAAGGCTCAGATGATGTACGGCTATGACCAGAACTGGGTGCAGCCTGTGCCGCAATCGGTGGTGCAGAATCAGCAGGCGTATCCGCCTCAGCAGAATACGTACGGGTACGTTACGCCGAAGAATTACAAACGGTACGTCAACACCTCGGGCGGATACTACGGCCAAGGGCGGCATTACGGCCCGCGCGGATACGGCTACGGATACGGCTGCTCCTGGTGATAAAAATACCGCCGGAGCCGGGTGTTGTTAAGCCACCCTCTCCACCTTCACCGTCGTCCTTGCCCGGCTTCGGCGGAACAAATGAAATCAACCAAAACTGTACGTGAGGATATCTGTATGAAGACAAGATCGAAAAAGACCACCTTCCTCGCCGCCGTGGCTCTTAGCGCGGCCATCCTGGCCGGGTCGGCCTTGCCGTCCCCGGCACAGACCACCACCGTCCAGCCGCAGGCCACTATCCAGATCGCACAGTCTTCGCCCGCAACTTTCGGCAACTGGTCTTGGCCCATGATGTGGTGGCCTGCCGCTTCGAGCACCACGGCAACCACAACCATCGCGACACCGGGAACCACCTCTCAGCCCACGTCCTTTTGGGGCGGCTGGGGCGGCTGGTGGTGGTAATCCAGAACCTTTAACCGCGCCGAAAACGCACAAAATCAAGGAGAAACGCAAATGAAATCCATACTTAAAAAGTCCAGAAACGTTGGACTGGCGCTGGCTCTCGGCTTAGCCTCCCTCGCGGGGATTCCCAACATGGCTTCGGCCCAGACCCCTGACACCTCCACCACGGCCCAGCCCTCGGTCGTGCAGCAGGTCCCGGCCGGAACGTACGCACCCGCCCCCGGCTACTACGGTCCCGGCTACTACGGTCCCTGCTATTACGGCCCCGGCTATGCGCCCGGACCGCAGGCGTACGCTCCCAGGGGATACGCTCCCGGCTACGGCTACGGTGGTTGGGGATGCGGCTGGTATTAGGCCACCTGATTCAATCTGAACCCAAAAGGAAAACGACTATGAAGACCTCTCGAATGCACGCCTTGACCCTGACGCTTGCCCTGGTGGCCCTTCTCGGTCTGAGCGGGCTGGCAAACGCCCAAATGATGGGTCCCGGAATGATGGGCGGCCCCCAGATGATGGGCGGCCCCATGTACGGTCTGACCCCGGAAAAGCAGGCCGCCGCCCAAAAGCTTTACGCGGACTTCAACGCCAAGACGGCCACCCTGGGGCAGCGCCTGAACGCCAAGCAGTATGAGCTGAACGTCCTGCTTAACACCTCCAACCCGGATGACAAGAAGATCAAGTCCTTGAGCAAGGAAATCGCCGACCTGAACTCGAAGTTTTACGAAGCCCAGGCGGCTTTCCAGAACCAACTGACCAGGGAAGGCATTCCGGCCATGGGCGGCATGGGCATGATGGCGGGCGGAATGCACCATGGAATGAACATGGGGTGGTGCTGGTAAGTGATGCAGCATTATGATGCATGATCGAAGAAGAGACGGAGAAATGCTCCCTCCGTCTCTTCCTCATCTTTGTCTCCGTCCAGCAGCACCTGGAGGACAGGCACCAGGAAGCATCGGACTACAACCATGATTACAGAACATTTCCTAAGAAAACTTCTCCGTGCGTTACTTCCGCTCATCTCCATTGTACTGGCCGGTTGTCATATTGTCGCAGCTCGCCACCCTCTTCAGGGAAGGGATACTGGGAAAGAAGCCGTCATCAGATTCAGCTATCTGGATAAGGGTGCTGATTCTGTATGCGTTACAGGCGATTTCAATGGATGGTCCACAACGGCGGACTGCCTTTCCAAGCAAAAAAGCGGCTTCGCACTGGAAAAGCGTTTCGGTCCTGGACGCTACAAATACCAGCTGATCATTGACTCGAAGACAATGATTCATGATCCGAGGGCAATCATTTCGGAGGACGACGGGTTCGGCGGCAAAAACTCTGTCCTGGTGGTGGAATGATCGTGACCATATTCATCTCCAGTTCGTATATCTTATTATGAGGACCGCCGACCTCGCTTCCTCCAGCCGTCAATCCTCCGGGAATCCAGGGGAGGTGGCCAGTTCGATACAAGGACAGCCTGACGTGCACAGGAATAAGGATGTAACGAGCAACGACGCGGAACACCAAGAACGTGATGCGATTCGTGCCGTACTTTCTGGGAACGCCAACGCCTATAGGGTTATCGTCGATCGACACCAGAGGCCAATATATAACCTCATGCTCCGTATGTCAGGGTCTGAAGCGGAGGCATTAGACCTATCCCAGGAAGCGTTCATAAAAGCCTATCAAAACATCAACAAATTTAATGGCTCTGCACGGTTTTTTCCCTGGCTTTATTCGATATCCATGAACGTGGCACGCGACTATCTTCGGCGGAAGAAAACCGCACCTGTGAGTTACGAGGAAGATCCTGAAGAGGAGGTTGGCGACTATGCGGAAGAATCCGAGAAGATGTGCCAGAGGCTCGATGCCGCGCGTCTCAGTGCGGCGGTGCTGAAACTGCCCGAGGATTACAGGGAAGCGGTGATGCTGCGATACCATCACGAGTTGTCTTTGCAGGAAGTGGCCGATGCGCTTGGACTGACGTTAAGCGGAGCGAAGATGCGAGTCAGCAGAGGGCTTGGGCGTCTACGTCTGATGTTGAGGGAGCAAAATCATGCCATACGATAATCAATCTGGAGATGAAGAGCAAAAAGGAACTGGCCGCCGGATCCTTTCTCCAGAAGAGATTGACCTTCGTGAGATTGCATGTGCCTTAAGGGAACTTCCAGACCAACGTGTCCCAGACGCATTCACGGACATGGTGATGGCCAGCCTGCCGGTTGCCAGCAAGGGGAAGAGTGCATGGGCAAGGTTCGCCGACTGGGTGAAATCACCTCGCACCATAACCTATAGTCCCCTTAAGATTGCTCCAGCCTTCGCACTAGCTGCCATGTTGCTCGTGCTGGGCATTCGGGAAAAAGTGAACCTTAATACCGTCGATGTCCGCCAAGATCCGTCCGGAAAGCAAGTTGTGTCCTTTGTATTTCACTCACCTCAAGCCCGCACTGTTGCGGTTGTTGGCTCATTCAATGAGTGGACACCCGGCGGAAATGAGATGCGTCGGCTGGATAACGGCTCCTGGGTTCTTACTCTACCCTTGAATCCAGGCCGGCACAAATATGCTTTTCTTGTCAATGAAATGAATGTCGAGCCTGACCCAAGTGCCATAATGTGCGAAGATGATGGCTTTGGGAGTCGCAATTCAGTACTAATAATTGGAAACAACAATGACTTATCCATATAGACTACTCATTGTCACTGCGGCGCTAGCCACTGCATTCATGCTGCCACTCTTGGCGTGTAATTTATATGCGCAAACGCGTTCCCTTTCAGAAACTTCTGGAACAACAGCCAGTGGTGTCGGTGGAGATCCATACTCTGGGCACATTTTGTCGCTAAAGTCCGAAAATAAAATCAATGTTGAGGAAGCTACGGCACTTCTTGGCGTCATGGAGAAAGCGCGTCTTTTGAGTATGCCCCACAAGCCCCTCAACGACAAACTGGACGAAGGACTGACCAAGCGCGTCCCCCCGATGAAGGTGGCATCTGTTCTGGAGCGTAGGGTTAATGACTATTCGGAAGTGAAAAACTTGCTCGGACAATACAGAAAGAATTGGCCCGACACCGTGCGGGCCGACCTTATCGGACGCCTTGCGGATTGCTATGGCTACGGCGTCACCCGGGACGAATTATCGTCAATGATCAGAACGGCTCCAGCCTCTTCACTTCCCTCCTTGACGCAGGGAACAGAGGCGTATGCCGCATTGAAGCAGCGCGGGATAAACCCTGACAGCGCCAGGAATGTCATCGAGGCCGCCATGATGAGTGATCGCTTCTCGGACTGGAACTCGTTGGCCACAATGAGCAAATTGGCAGCGGAGCAAGGCATTACGCAGGATAAAGCGATGTCGGCCATGATGGACTCTATCGGTAAGTTTGGCGACATGCGGGGCGTGCCGACGGCGCTTGGCCTCAGCGAACATACTGCTCGTCAGTCTGCCGTAAACAACCGGGACACGGCCCCTACTGGGACCCAGAGAGAGGGAATGCCTGGGGACGCAGCAACCGGGCGGAGCACCGACAAAACCAATTCTTGGTCTGGCGGCAAGAGCCAGGGTGGAGAGTCTGTGGGGAGTGGCGGTCACGATGGGTCTGAAGGGGCTAGCAGTAGAAGCGGGAGTGGCAGCAGCGGTAGCGGCGGTAGCGGTAGCGGCAGCGGCAGCGGTAGCGGCGGCAGCGGTAGCGGCGGCAGCGGTAGCGGCGGCAGCGGTAGCGGCGGCAGCGGTAGTGGCGGCAGCGGTAGTGGTAGCAGCGGTAGTGGTAGCGGCGGCGGTGGAGGCAACAGGGGCGGACATGGCAGGTGAGGAATCTAATCTACTCTTCAGCATAACGATTGTTACCATAACAATGTCGCACCGTAACGCATGATTTCAGTTGAAACACCCTCCCATAATCATTCTTATTAGCAGCCATGCAATTAGATTCCGACTTTGTTGAAGACATTTATGCATTCTGAAAAAAAATTCTGTGACCCTTCACAAACCTCAATCGTATATCAATGTGAGTGCCCTTGATGGACTGGAGCGGCTCCTGCACGGCACTGACAATTCCTTGTGCTGCCGCATCACCCTTAACCACGTTTGGAGGGTATCGAACATGAGATCGAAAAAGACTTCCTTCCTGGCCGCCACGGCCCTGGGCGTTGCGGTTCTGGCCGGGTCGGCCCTGCCGTCCCAAGCGCAGACCACCACGGTCCAACCGCAGGGGACGATCCAGACGCAGGCCACTGCCCAGGGCGTCCAGGGCGTGCTGCCTGACTCCGTTTACACCGGCTGGAACTGGCCTACGGTGTTGTGGCCTACCACCTCCGCTACTCCAGGCACCGTGCCGGTAGCTCCGCAGGCTACCACTTCCCAGCCCACGGCCTTCTGGGGCTGCTGGTGGTGGTAAACCAAAGTTCCTAGTTGCGCAGCAAGTCTATAAAACAATGGAGCAATGTGCACAAAATTCATACTGAAATGGTCCAGAAATCGCGATCTGACGTTGGCCCTACGCATCGCCAAAGGCTCTTCTAGATCGCCTCGAACCCGCAGGAGACCGTGAAAAAGCACGGTGGAACGCAGGGCATTTTGTGACCATGCCCTGCGTTCCAACAACATTCCAGCTTTATTCAGCGTGCTGAATACACAATCGGGAACAAGAACGGAGATGAAAATGAACATACATTCCTTGAAAAAAATCCTGGCCCTGTGTCTCTCCCTGCTGCTCGTAAGCTCCCTTGCCTTTGCCATGGGCGGTGGTGGTGGCGGCGGCGGTGGTGGTGGCGGCGGTCACGGCGGCGACGGCGGCGGTGGCATGGGCGGCGGTGGTGGCGGCATGGGCGGAAGCTCCGGCGGTGGTGGCGGCATGGGCGGAAGCTCCGGCGGTGGTGGCCAGGGTTCCTCAAGCGGCAATTCCGGCGGGGGCAGCAATGGCAGCATGGGCTCGGACCACTCCGGGAGTTCCAGCAGCATGGGCAGTTCCGGGTACTCTGGTAGCTCCAGCAGCATGGGCAGTTCCGGGTACTCTGGTAGCTCCAGCAGCATGGGTAGCTCCGGGTACTCCGGGAGTTCCAGCAGCATGGGTAGCTCCAGCAGCAAGAGCAGCACCAGCAACTCCGGCAACATGAATGCATACAGTGGCATGACCAGTTCCACGGACATGAATACCAACATGAATACCGATACAAATATGAACAGCTCTGGAAACATGAGCTCCTCCAGCTCCAAGGGCATGAACAACACAAGCTACACCGACATGAGCAACCCCAGCGGCAAGAACAGCGCCACGAAAGGCCAGGGATACTCTTCCACGGCGAGCAAGGGGGTTCCTGTCAACGACCAATAAAGAGCGACTGGAAACCTCGCACCACTAAACACCTCGTCATCAACAATCCGAAAGCCTCGACTTCCGGCTACGGCTTGCCATTTGCGGGGGGGGGGGGTAACGAACAAGATATGGGAAAAGCGGCAGGGTCTTCATAGGAAGGCCCTGCCGCATCGATAGTCCGGCAATCTTCATCACAAACAAGGGGAAAGGAAGAAGATGAAACGATTGATCACCCTGGCGCTGCTCGGCCTCATGGCACTCGGCTGCGCGGCGACCGCCTCCGCAGCCACCGAGGTCAAAATGACCGGCGATGCACGTATATGGGGCAACTTCTGGTCCAACATCAACTACACCGGCTGGAACACCACGGGCACCAACACCGGCGATGCCCTGACCATCTGGGAGCGCTTCCGCCTGCGCACGGACTTCATCGCCAATGAGAACCTGAAGTTCCGCTTAGGCATCCGCGTGAACAACACCCCCTGGGGCAACGGAACGTTCACCGTGGACAACCCGGCCGTTTCCATCGACGTGTACCAAGCCTACTTGCAATTCAAGTGGCCCAACACCGACGTGGAGTTCACCCTGGGCTTGCAGGACATGGACCTGCCGATCTCCTCTCAAGGGCTGTTCAATTCTAACCCCGTGTTGGGCGGAACGCGCGCTGCGGCCGCCGTGTTTGTCATTCCTGTGGTAGACCAATTCAAGGTCATCGGCGGCTTCACCCGCCTGCTGGACACCAACAGGGACTTCGATCCCACCACTACTCAGGTGCCCGACGAATTGGACGCCTACTTCCTCGCTCTGCCCATCACCCTGGACGGTTTCGCCGCAACTCCCTGGGCCGTGCTCTCCTTCGGCGGCAAGAACGCCAACTATGTCACCCCCGTGGGCACGTCCCCCCGATTCACGAACCAGTCTCTGGCCACCAACCTGGCCTCGGCTGGCTACATGCTGGGACCCGTCGGCTTCCGTCAGGCCCAGACCACGTACTGGTGGGTCGGCAGTGCGTTCGCAGTCACCGCACTGGATCCGTTCAAGTTCTATGCGGACGTGATGTACGGCGAGGGAGCCGCCAACGACGGCAAGAACCGTCGCGGCGGCCTGTTCTTCGACGTGGCCGCCGAGTACGGCGGATTCGACATGCTGACCCCGCAGGTGGCCTTCTGGTACTCCACCGGCGAGGACAGCTCCACCCGTAACGGCTCAGAGCGGATGCCCACCGTCGTGGGTTCCTGGGGCCCCTCCACTTCGTTCTTGCTCGACTCCGGCCAGGCGTTCTCGGGCCATATGGGGTTGAACCCCACCGGTTCCTGGGGCTTCGCCGCCTCCCTGAACAAGATGTCCTTCATTGAGAACCTGACCCACCGCCTGACCTTCACGTACGCTCGCGGCACCAACTCCGGCCGCGCCCTGCGCGCCGCCAACGCCCTCTGGGGCACCGGCAGCTATGTCCAGATGGGCCGCGACCTGACCACCAACGAGTATGTGGTGGGCGTCAACTTCGACAACCAGTACAACATCTACGAGAACTTGGCCGCCATCGTCGAGGCTGGTTGGGCTCACGGCCAGTTCGAAAAGAGCGTCTGGGGACGCCGCATGGTGAACCAGTCCCAGAACGGCGACGCCTGGAAGGTCGCCTTCGGCATTCAATACAAGTTCTAAGCGGTTGAGGATTTTGCCGGACTAAGCCAGCGGCCGGGGCGCAAGCCCCGGCCGTCTGCTGTTATCAGCAGTCGCCCAACCAAGGTTTCATTATTTCAATCAATTGCCCCAAAGAGCGCCTCCTCAACCTCATGGATATTTTTTACCCACAACACCCAGGCACCATGTCCAGAAATCACCCGCCCTTGTGCCGCTTGATTATGAAACACACGGCCATGTTCATAAATATCATATCATTCCATGCCATTAACAAAAAAAATAGAACTTGGCACGCAATGTGCTCAACTGGCTACTGATGGCGAGTGTGAATACGCCGTCATTGAATGTCACTCTGGGTTATCCCACGAGAATAAACATATCGAGGACTTTATGTTAAATGTAATCAGTTTGCAAACTTGGACACCAATAAAAATTACTGTGCGCCAGCAACGTCTGATCAAGATATTTCATCTTTTTTGTGCCTCTTTATGGGGAGGCTCTACAGCCAGCGTCGCCCTCGTACAGTGTTTTTTTCAACCGAAAAATGCGTCCGAGTTGTATGCAAGCAGCTTGTCAGTAGCATACATTGACTACTACATCGTCGCGCCCTCAGCCATCGGCTGCCTTCTCACAGGAATTGCCTATGCTGCGCTCACAAAATTTGGTTTTCTCAAGTATAAATGGATCGTCTTCAAATGGATTATGACCATTGCATACTTAACGTTCGGCTTCGCTTGGTACATGCCCGGGCTGGAGAGGCTATTTTCTTATGGAGAATTCGTTAACAATGCCAAAGGAATGTTAGCAGAAACATTGCCAGTCTATGTTATGCGCAACACAATGGACATCATACAATTGTTTGCTGTGTTCTTCATTGTCAGCATCTCTGTCATAAAACCATGGGGGAGAACCAGACGTTTCTCGATTGAAAAGGGGTTTCCATCAGAATGACGACCGTTGCACGGAACAGCAGCTTAAGTCAAATAATCTTGATGGTTACAATTTGTAGCGCAACATCGTTGTCTTGCAGGATGGCGAGCCAGGAAAATCCCCCCGCAGGCCGTCCAGAACGGATGTAGTTGTTGGGGCGGCTACCTGTGGTAACAGCCCTCTAACCGTGATAACCATGGAGGCAAGTCCCTGGTTTTCAGTCAATCCACAACACTTTAACCAAGGAGAACTCCCATGAAGACTCGCAAGCACATTTCCGGCCTGACTGTGGCCCTGGCCCTGGTGGCCCTTCTCGGCCTCAGCGGCCTGGCCAACGCGCAGATGATGGGTCCCGGCATGATGGGCGGACAGGGCATGGGCATGATGGGTGGACAGGGTATGATGGGCGGCAACATGATGATGAACCTGCCCCCTGAGAAGCAGGCCGCCGCCCAGAAGATATACGCCGACTTCAACACCAAGACGGCCACCATGCGCCAGCAGTTGACCGCGAAGCAGTACGAACTGAACGCCCAACTCTACAGCGCGACGCCCGACGACAAGAAGGTCCAGGCCCTGACCAAGGATATCGCCGACCTGAACGCCAAGATCTTCGAGGCCCAGGTGGCTCTCCAGAACCAGCTGACCAAGGAAGGCATCCCGGCCATGAGCGGCATGGGGATGATGGGCGGCATGAGTTGCCCGATGATGGGCGGCAGCATGGGAATGGGTGGAATGGGCATGGGTCATCAGGGCATGGGCTACTAGCCGCAGGATTCGGATAGAACGGGGGAAGTCTCACGGCTTCCCCCATTTTTTCGCCATTTCAATGTCAACGCCGCTTCCAGGAGCAGACAGCATGTTTTCAACCAGGAACTGGAAAATCGGAACCAAGCTTACCCTGGGTTTCGTCGCCATAGCGCTCATCTTCATTCTCAACGGCATTGTCAGCGCCATTCTGATCTCTTCTGTCGATAAAAGCGTCATGAGCGTGGTGGACGAATACTTCCCCAACGCCCTCAAAGCAGACAAGATGGGCGATGATCTGTTGCGTTTACAACAGCTTTTTGTCGCTCAGTCTACCCAGCATCAACCCGATCCAGCGACTGAAACTGAAGTCAAGCGTCTCTCCCTGGAATTCCAGGAACTGACGGGGGGATTCTCCTCCACCTTTCGGAAGGAGGCAGACACCGAGAACCTGAAACTGGTCGCAGAGATTCAGGAGCTATTCCAGCGCTTCATGAAGGAAAACACCGACGCCGTGGCGGTCTTCCGCCAACAAGGCATGGAGAAGGGACACGAGAAACAGGAGAAAAACACCAGCATTCTTGAAGGGCTGGAGGAACGGATCGAGCAGCTTAGGACCGGGCAAACGGAGTTGGCCCACAAAGCGGCGAACGATGCGGACGATACCGTCGACCTTATGCGCGTTGTCATGGGCAGCACAGGCTTAGGAGCGCTCGCAACATGCCTCCTGGTGATCCTCTTCGTTCGCCGAGGGGTAATCCTGCCTCTGCGTTCTATCGCCTCTCAGGCGGCTCGTATCGCCGAGGGTGAAACCAACCTGCGCGTGAACATTCCTGGAAATGACGAAATCGCAGAGCTTTCTCGTACGCTTGATCATCTTTTGGAACGGATAGGCAAGTCTCTGGCCCTCAACGACGCAGTGCTCAATGCGGTGCCCGACCCTATATTTATGACAGGCGAAGATGACGCAGTGATGCTGGCAAACGCCGCCGCCGTCCGTCTGGCAAAAGTCCCCAAGGGATCTCTCATCGGGCAGAACTGCAAAATGGCTTTCAAGGCCGGTGTCTGTGGAACGCCTTTCCACCCCAGCAGCCAAGCAGGCGCAAAACTTGGAATCATAGAATGCAACACGCAGTCGGGATCGGTTTTCTTCCAACCCCATGCCGTGGCCGTGCTCGATGAAGGCCACCATACCATCGGCTTCTTGGAAGTTGCCAGGGACATCACGGAAATGGTCCTCCACGAGAGGGAAGTCGCCAAGCACCTGGAAAGAGTGCGCCATGTCAATTTCGAGGCGGACAGCGCGGCCCAACTGATCGCAGAAGCCACGGATAACATCGCCACCCAGATGGAGCAGGTGTCCTCAGGGGCCACGGCTCAAACCAACCGGATCGCCTTGAGCGTGGGAGCCATGGAACAAATCAGTTCAAAAATCGGCGAAGTCGCTGGGAATGCATCGCGGGCCTCTCAACTGGCGAATCAGGCGCGTGAAAAAGCCAGGCAAGGTGCCACTGTCGTATCCAGTTCGGTTGATGCTATCGCAAATGTCCAATCGCTGTCTGGCGAACTCCGGCAAAACGTTTCGTCCCTGGGAGTTCAAGCGGAGTCCATCGGCAGAATCATCAACGTCATAAGTGATATCGCAGACCAGACCAACCTGCTGGCCTTGAACGCAGCCATCGAAGCCGCCCGCGCGGGCGAGGCAGGCAGGGGATTCGCAGTCGTGGCCGATGAGGTCCGAAAACTGGCCGAGAAAACCATGTCCGCCACCCAGGAAGTTGGCCAAGCGGTGAAACTTATTCAGAATGGAGTCGGAACCAACATAGAAGGCATGGAGAGAGCCTCCAGCGCCATCCAACATGCTGCGGGCCTGGCTGTTGAATCTGGCCAAGCCCTGGAGGAAATTGTGCCCCTCGTTGAAGCCACATCGGCTCAGGTGGGCATGATCGCCCGCGCGGCGGAAGAGCAAGCTGTCACCAGCGACACGGTCAATCGCAATATTCAGGAGGTGGACGCCGTATCCCGGGAAATCGCTTCGGGCATGGCTCTTTCCGCGAAAGCGACAACGGACCTTGCTGCCATGGCCCACAAGCTCAAGGGGTTAGCTGAAGTTAAGGAATAGCGTCCCCTCCACCTTATAACTGGATCTTATCCCAGTCTGACCGCCAGCATCCAGTCTGCCTTCCTTCTGGAAGGTATCTCGCCATGGGTGAGACTTCCCCAAACAGTGACACCCCTTCCAGATTCCTGGAAGGGGTGTTCATGTTTAGAACGCGTCCGGTCTTCGTTCGAGAGCGTCATGCCCATACGCTTACGACCCAAGCGAGCGACATCTTTAGCCGCTGGAGACTCAATCCCGCTTTCCTTGGCCATGCGCGGAGCATCTTACGGTAGCTCTCGTCCTTTCGTCCCTGGATGTCGCCGCGATTGCCATCTTGTTGAGATAAATGTCGGCACGGCCTAGGGCCTGTCGACATTAGTAGCCTCCTGTGCTATTGATCAGCACAGGAGGACTGCAATGGAACGCAGACATGCTCTTAGGGATGATCAGTGGGAGAAGATCAAAGATGCACTTCCTGGAAAGATTGGTGACAGAGGGAGAACTGCATCTGATAATAGACTTTTTATTGACGCCGTAATGTGGATCGCAAAGACGGGTGCTCCTTGGCGTGACTTACCCGGTGAGTATGGGAAGTGGGCAACGGTGCACAAACGGTTCATTCGTTGGTCAAAGAATGGCGTCTGGCAAATGATATTCAATACATTGGCTGTTGATGCTGACACTGAATGGCTCATGGTCGACAGCACAATCATTCGAGCGCATCAACATGCAGCAGGCGCGCGGGGGGCAGCAGTGGCAGAAATTTGGTAGATCAAGAGGTGGGTTTTCAACTAAAGTCCATGCCACCACAGATGCCCTCGGCTGTCCAACTCGTTTTATTCTTACAGGTGGCAATGCGTCAGATTATACACAAGCAATACCACTTATTGAAGGACAAGATGCGGAACATATTGTTGCTGACAAAGGATATGACTCACAAGCCATAATCGATGCTATTGAGGCGAAGGGCGCAGAGCCAGTCATACCGCCTCGGGGTCTGCGAAAAACACAACGAGAATATGATCGTTATATTTACAAAGAAAGAAACGTCATCGAACGCATGTTCAACAAGCTCAAGCAGTTTCGAAGAGTTTCAAGCAGATACGATAAGCTGGCGACGTCATTCCTTTCCTTTCTGCATCTCGCCGCCATCGCTGTTTGGCTGAGGTGAATGTCGACGCGGCCTAGCGGTCGAGCGTCAAATCGACCTTGTAGCTGAATTTCTTGGGGTCGAAGAAGTTGAGGGTTTCCCCGTCCACTTGGCCGAAGGGATACATGAAGTAGGTGAGCGCTTCCCCGTGCTGCCTCGGGGTCAGCTCCACCTCCCGGGAGTCCTTGTTCAGCACGATGCGGAAGAGATCGTCCCCGTTCCAGAAGAACTCCCGCCATTTCCTGTTTTCCGCATCCTTTAGCTCCAGTTTGTTGACGAGCATCATCTTGCGCACGTCGGCTGGATCGACCATCACCCAGCCGTGGCCAGGCAGATAGAATTCGGCCCAGCAGTGGAAATCACTCGTGATTTCTCCGTCCTTGGGCTCGGCCAGGCGCAGCCCGACCACCTCGCGGGCGGGTACCCCGGCCGCCCGGGCCAGGGCCACGAAGACGCTGGAGATGTCGGCGCATTTGCCGCCCCCCTTGCCCTGAGTCATGGTCCGTCCAGGCAGGCCCAGGCCGCAGCCCTTGACCTCGGGATCGCGGAAGGTGTTGTCGATCGTCCAATCGTACGCAGCTCGGGCCTTTTCCAGAACGGACGTCCTGCCTCTGGTGATCTTTGCTGCCACCTGCCGAAAATACCCCTCCGGGGCTTCGTCCAGATAGCGGGAGCGGATGTCCGCCGGTATGGGCTCACCGGAGTTCTTCAACTTGGACCCCTTGCTGAAGTCCGGCGTGACGTGGAAACGCATGGTCAGTACCGGCTTTTCCTTGAGGTCCGACCACTGGGCATGGAGAAAGACCGCTGAGGATTTCGCGTCCCGGTACACGGCGGAGGCGGTGAAATTCCCCCCCACCGTGACACCGGTGATGGTCTGGTTTTCGTTGGAGAGCGGATAGGGCAACCAGACCTGCGCCGTCTTGGAGCCATCGATCACGGCCGGGGCCACGGTGTAGGTCACGGTCGCCCCCTTTGGGGCGGCCAGGGCCGCCTGGGACAGCAGCAGGCCGACGACAAGGGAGGCCAGAGAACGTGCGAAGATCCTGATGTGCATGGGTGCTCCTCTGCGGTGAGATGCTGGAGGGTAGAGGCAGAAACCCGTCCGGGCAAATTGAAATTTTGAATGTCAATATGATAAATAGATAGACCTGATGGATGGGGTCCACGAAAAGGAGGCCCCAGCGGGTTGGACTGCCGGAGCCTCGTTCGCTTTTTCGGGACCTGGGCGCTATTGGTGCGACCACGATCTATAATGGTCTCCAGCAAAGGAGGCCGATAATGGGGGCGCGTGTCAGCGTGGTAGTGAGCGAAAACCCCCACGGATACTTTTTACCCACAATGTGCAAAACCGTGCCCAGAAATTGCACATACAGTTCAGCCCAACCTTGAAGCATGCAACCTACACCAATAAATAGTCAGCAATCTCAGCATATTGTATCAACACAAACATTTGGCACGCAGTTTGCCTGATTAAAGCTGATGACGAAAGAAGCTAACTCATTTCGCGAAGCCTTAACTGCTGAGAAAGGAGAATTTCAATGAAGACTCGTAATCGCATTTCTGCTCTGACCCTGATGCTGGCCCTGGTGGCCGTCCTCGGTTTTGCTGGATTCGCCAGCGCGCAAGGTCACGGAGCTGGCAGCCCCGGCATGGGAATGGGCATGATGGGCGGGAATATGATGGGCCTGACCCCGGAGAAGCAGGCCGCTGCGCAGAAGATCTACGCTGACCACAACGCGGCCACGGTCCAGCTGAAGCAGCAGCTCTTTGCCAAGCAGTCCGAACTCAACGCCCAGCTCTACGGCGGAGCCACTGACGACAAGAAGGTCCAAGCCCTGACCAAGGAGATCAACGACCTCAACGCCAAGCTCTTCGACTCTCAGGTGAACCTGAAGCGCCAGCTGACCAAGGAAGGCATCCCGGCCATGGGCGGCATGGGTATGGGGATGGGTATGGGCGGCATGGGCTGCGGCATGATGAATGGCGGCATGGGCATGGGCATGCATCAGTAACTCTGTCCTTGGCTTGAGAATCCGGCGGGGCGCGTTGCGCCCCGCCTTCATCATGTCCGGGGCTTCGGCCCCGTTCCCCTGGAGGTTGGATGTATCTCGCGGCTCACGGAGCGATGCTCGTCGCCTTGCTCCTGTCGATACTGGCAGCCGGTCTCGCCTGCGTCGAGGCCTGGACAGGCAATGAGAAGGGTGTGCCCTGGCTGGAACGGATGAACATGTCCGCATTCATCCTGGTGACCATCACATCGGGAATTCTGCTCCAGGCGCTGGTATCCAGGGATTTTTCCCTGGACTACGTCGCCCAGTACACGGACAGCACCTTGCCGATCTTCTACACCATCACCGCATTCTGGGCCGGGCAGGCCGGGTCGTTGCTCTTCTGGACCCTGGTCATGAGCCTGGCGAGCGTGATGTTTCTCTTCTCCGACACCTATCAGGAAATCGCCCCCAGAACCCGGTTGTACTTCTGGATGTTTTTCCTGCCGCTGCAAGCCTTCTTCCTGTTGCTGCTGACTGGCATGAGCAACCCCTTCGTGGTGCTTGCCAACCCTCCCGTGGACGGCAAGGGCCTCAATCCGCTGCTGCGAAACATCGGCATGGTGCTCCATCCCCCGCTTCTTTTCGTGGGCTATGCTGGATTCACCATACCGGCCTGCCTGGCCCTTGCGTCCACCGTGGCCGGAGAACGCAAGTCCTGGGTGGAAGCCGCCCACAACTGGAACGTGGTCTCGTGGGCGCTGCTTACCTCCGGCATCCTGCTGGGTGGCTGGTGGGCCTACATGGAACTGGGCTGGGGCGGCTACTGGGCCTGGGACCCGGTGGAAAACGCTTCGCTCATACCCTGGTTTTCAGCCACGGCGCTTCTGCACACCGCAATGATCGAGCGCCGGTTCGGAGCCTTGCCGCGAACCAACATTTTCCTGGCCTGCCTGACCCTGCTCCTATGCCTTTTCGCAACCTATCTGGTGCGCAGCGGCGTGGTGGAATCCCTGCACGCTTTCGGAGAAGGCGGAGTGGGACGACCGCTTATCCTGGCAATCTCCTTCGGCGTGGCCGTGAGCCTGGCCGTGGCCTCCGCCAGGCCGCGCGGCCAATCCGCCTCGCTGCCAGTCCTGGGAAGCAGACAGGGCATGATCGTGCTGCTGGTGTGGCTGCTTGTCGCACTGGGTGTCGTCGTGTTGCTAGGAACCATCTGGCCGGTGATCAGCCAGCTCTGGGAATCCAAGCCCAAGGGAGTGAATCAGGCGTTCTACAATACCATCTGCCTGCCACTGTTCACTCTCATGGCCATGCTGCTGGCCGTGGCCCCATGGCTCGGCTGGCGTGGCGGACTCTGGAAACCGAAGGTTGCATTGATCCCAGTGGCCGCCTGGGCAAGCGTCGTTGGCGTCGGCGTCTGGCTCGACATAAAGCCCATGCTGGCCGTTGCAGGTGTCGGCGCGGCAGCCGCCGTGCTCGTGTCTCTCGTCATGCTTGCCATCGTCACCCCCAAGGCCGTGCGCACCAGGGTTTTCCTGTCCAGCCACGGTTCCCATCTGGCTTTCGCCCTGATCGTGCTGGGCGTGGCGGTTTCTGGTCCGTTCCAGAAGAGCCGTGAGATCCCGCTCTCGCCGGGTGAGGGCTTCTCATTCGGAGGTTATGACTTCAAATACACCGGGTTGCGCAACACCAAGAGCATTGAGGTAGCCATTGATGAAGCTGTGATAGAGGTGTCCAAAGAAGGTAAACGCGTGGGCGAATTGACCCCACAACGTCGTGTTTACCGGAACTACGACCACCCCAACAGCGAGGTGTCCACCCTGTTCAGCCTGGGCGAGGAACTCTACGCCACCATTCACGACATTGAAGGAGAGCGCGTCCAACCCCTTAAAGTGACCATAAATCCCATGGTGAACTGGGTATGGATCGGGAGTCTGGGCATCTGCCTGCTTCCGCTCCTTGCATGGCGCACGCGTCGCGCTCAGGGAGGCGAAACCCATGAAGAATAGGACCAAGGCCGTGACTGCATACGCTGAATTTCCCATGCGCAAATTGGTCGTGGGCATGATGGCCGTGGGCATCACGGCTATCTTTCTGACCTCGTTCATCACGGGAGCAAACGTTCCCCTTGAGCGTCAGGCGCAGAGCAAGAAATCCATGAAGTCCGACGAGATGGCCGCCGTGCCCGCTCTCATGGGCAGGGTCCAGGCCAATCCCAAGGATGAGGAAGCCCTGCTTGAGTTGGCTGAACTCTTCAGCCGCACGGAGAACTGGGAAAAATCCCTCTTCTTCTGGACCAAGGCACTCGAACTCAATCCAGATAACCTTGGGGGCCACTATCACAGGGCATACTCCCTGGTGGAACTCCAGCGCTACGAAGAGGCAATCTCAGACTACGAGTTCATCCTCAAGGTCAAGCCCGACGCGTATCAGGCTCACTATTACCTGGGCGTGATATACAAACACGGCCTCAACAAGCCTGATTTGGCGAAAAAGCATTTGCAGCAGGCATTGGCCACAAGTCCCAAAGACAACGATCTTATCGCGGAAATCAACAAAGAACTTTCGGATATGAAGTAACGGAGGAGCACCGTGACATTTCGCATTCTGCTGATCCTCCTGGCTCTGTGCGGCCTGCTGCCTACGGCAGCCCAGGCCGCCGGGCAGGCTCTTGAGATCTATTACACCGCCAACTCTTACGGGTACTATGACCCTTGCCCCGGCTGAGGGGGCAAGCTCATGGGTGGGTTGGCCCGGCGGGCCGCTCTTATCGCCTCGAAGAAGAAGGATATCGAACCAGATACGGTTCGACTTTTCATTGCTGGTCCGTATGAGTTGCAGGACATCGACGAAAACAAGAGTCCCGCTGCCACGGCACCCAAGATTGCCGGGCAGGCTTTTGCCGCCCTGGAAAACGACGCCATGATGCTCACCCCGGCGGACGCCGCAGTGCTCGGCACGGAGATGCCGGAGGCTCTCAAAACCTGGGTGACGGCTCCCGGCAAGGTGACGAGCAAAACCATCGAGCGTAAGAATCTGCGTATCGGGTTGGTGTATTTCCCGGTGCTGTCCACGCCTGAAACAACCCCTTCGGACGCAGACATGGATGCCGTCAAAAGAGAGGCTCTCAACGTCCGCCCCAACGTGGATGTGGTAATCGGCGTGAGTTCCTGGGGGATTCAGGGTGAGCAGGCATTCTTAAACAAGTTCAAGGAGTTCCCGCAGCCCCTTGATGTGCTGCTCGGAGGGGGCCATGGTTCGGGGAACCGAGGCAAGCTCGAGGCTGACAGCACCACCGCCTGGGTGCGTCCTTTCTCCAAGGGCAAGGCCGTGAACCTCGTCCGATTGGAAAACATCTCGAACCGTCACGCTGATTCACGGATGAAACACGAATCGGACGTGCGTTTCGACCTGGTGGTTCTGGATGAGAAGGCTCCTGTCGATCCAGGAATGGACGAATTGTTGGCCCCGGCACGTTCCGGGAACTGACCTACCACCATTTGAAAAATACCGATAATCATTGAGGAAAGAGGGGGCAGCCATCCAGGCTGCCCCCCCCAATGGGGACGGTGTCAAATGCGACTTGCGTTGTCCGTCAAAGAGCAAACTTGTCCTGTCGAGGAGAGTATCTTTCCCAAGCCTTACGTTGTTCCCGTTGTATGGGAACAATGGGTGCCGTGCACATGCGTTGCGGCATCGTTGCGAGTTGCTGAGTCATTCCCAAGAGGTCCATCCAACTCAAGAAGTATCGCACATTCCTTTCTAGGTTTAATCCTATGACACAAATTACGAAGCGATGTGAGCTGATCTTTGAGACCTTCCAACATACTAATCCTACTTGTGACATGGTCGATGTGTTCTTCGAGAATCCTATTCACTTCGCTGCAATCTTTGCCAGGGTCAAGTTTAAGGTTCATCAGTATTTTTATCTCTTCAAGAGTCATTTCAAATGCTCGACAATTTCTTATAAAACACAAGGCTCTTAAATGGGAAGAATCATACAGCCGATAATTGTTTGCACCGCGTTCAGGCTTGGGAAGCAGCCCCTCCCGTTCGTAGTAGCGGATGGTTTCCACCGTGCAACCCGCGCGCTTGGCAAGGTCTCCAATCTTCATCGGAACCTCCAAAAGAAAAGGCCTTGACCCTGTAGTTACTCCAGGGTGTGTAAATGTTCAAGAAGCGAGCTGACCGGGAACGGACGTAATCATCCAGATTATTCGGATGGACCCGGCACGGATACCACGCTCGCAACAACAAGGAACATTATGAATATATTGACGTTTCGCATTATGAACATGGACTGTTCCGAAGAGGTCTCTATCCTCATCCGGGTTCTTACCCCAATTGTTGGACAAGAATCCCGCCTGACTTTCGACCTGCTTCAGCGCAAACTTAAGGTGGACGTCTCGGGTCTCCTGGTCAGCGCGGACCAGATAACCCAGGCCATCAATGAGACAGGGATGAAGGCCGAGCCTTTTGTGGAGGCCCTGCCGTCCTGTGCCTGCTGCGGGGGAACATGCTCTACGAAGGGGAGCCTCTGGGAGCGCAGGGGGCGTGAAATCCTCTGCACCGTCAGTGGACTGCTCTGGGCTTCGGGGTTGGCCATGATGATGGCCGAGCACGGTTCATTCCTTGCCGCGTTCAAGGAGAGCGCGTCCGCGCCCGTTGCCGCCAAGTTCCTTTGGATTCTGGCGGCGTTTGGCGGGGTATGGCATGTGCTTCCAAAAGCCGCCCACTCCCTTCGCTCGCTACGCCCCGACATGAACCTGCTCATGGTTCTGGCAGTGAGCGGAGCCATGACCATCGGCGAATACTCCGAGGGGGCCTCCGTTGCCTTCCTGTTCGCCCTGGCCAACCAACTGGAAGCCTGGAGCGTGGGCCGCGCCAGGAATGCTATCCACGCCCTCATGAGCCTGGCCCCGGACAAGGCTCTTGTATTTACACCGACGTCTCCCGCTCCGGTGGACACGCCGGTGGAGGCCGTCCCCACCGGCACGCTCATCCTGGTCCGGCCCGGCGACCGCGTCCCCCTGGACGGCGTGGTACGCTCCGGCGCATCCGCCGTGGACCAGTCCCCCATCACAGGCGAATCCATGCCCGTGGCCAAGACAGCCGGGGACGTGGTCTTCGCGGGCACCATCAATGCCGAAGGTGCCTTGGAAGTGGAAACCACCAAGCCTGCATCCGAATCCACGCTAGCAAGAATCATGCGCATGGTGGAGGATGCCCAGTCCCGCCGGGCCAAAGCCGTGCAGTGGGTTGAGAAATTCGCTGCCGTGTACACGCCGGTGATGGTGGGCGTTTCCTTCCTGTTCGCGGTGATCCCGCCGCTTTTGTTTGGCGGAGCTTGGGATGAATGGTTTTACGAAGCGTTGGTCATCCTGGTGATCTCCTGCCCATGCGCCCTGGTTATCTCCACCCCGGTGAGTATCGTTGCCGCCTTGGCTTCGGCAGCCAGAAACGGCGTCCTGGTCAAGGGCGGAGCCTTTCTGGAGGTCCCCGCCGCGCTGAACGCCATAGCCCTGGACAAGACAGGCACACTCACCCACGGCAGGCCCGCCGTGACCGCCGTGACTCCTCTGAATGGCACGTCCGAGAAAGAACTCCTGGGCATCGCATCTGCCCTGGAATCTCGCAGCAGTCACCCCGTGGCACAGGCCATCATGCGCCATGCATCTTCCATGGGAGCCACCCCGGCACAGGTGGAAGATGCGCAGGCCAGACCCGGCCTTGGAGCACAGGGACGCATCCAGGACGCCATGTACTTCATTGGCAATCGCCGTTTTCTGGATGAGACGGACAACGCCCCGCAGACAACCGAGTTGGAGAAGGCCCTCGACCGCCACGAACTGTCCGCCGGAACGGTTGTGCTGGTCTGGACCGCAGGAAAGGTGCTGGGCTGCCTCACGGTAGAGGACAAGGTCCGGCCCCAATCCAGGGATGCCCTGACTGAACTCAAATCCCTGGGTGTGGACACCATCGTCATGCTCACAGGCGACAACTCCAAAACGGCCGAAAAGATCGCTTCCGAGACGGGGGTAACCCAGTACCGCTCCGACCTCATGCCGGAGGACAAAACCCGCGTGGTGGCTGAATTGGTGGCGTCCGGCAAACGGGTGGGCATGGTCGGTGACGGCGTCAATGACGCTCCGGCCTTAGCCGCATCCCACTTGGGCATCGCCATGGGGTCCATCGGCACGGACGTGGCCATCGAAACCGCCGACGTGGCCCTCATGTCCGACGATCTCTCCAAGCTGCCCTGGCTCATCCGGCACTCGCGCCGCACGATGGGAGTCATCAAGGCCAACATCTGGTTCGCCCTTGGCATTAAGGCCGTGTTTCTCGTGCTGGCTGTGTTTCAGATAGCCACGCTCTGGACCGCGATCCTTGCGGACCTCGGCACGTCATTGCTGGTCATTTTCAACGGCTTGCAATTGTTGCGCATCAAGCGTTAGTGACATCCACGCGTTCCTCATAGCTTCCAAAGGAGGATTCATGGCGAGTCAAGGCCCAACCCGCCTGATTATTCAGCGCTGCCTCAAGAGGATTGTTCTGCACGCAGGTTTGTTCGCGATGGTTGCTGGCGTGGTGGCTCTTGAGGTCACCCCCAGCAAAGCAGACACTGGGATCGCAAAGAATGGAGAGAGGCTTCTCAAAACTCCAGCACCCAAACGCAAAGTCGGAGCCTCCTCGGGATTCGGTGTTCGGCGCGACCCGATCAACAAACGACAGGATTTCCATAAAGGCATCGACATATCACGCCCGGCGGGTACAAAAGTTCTTGCCTGGTCGGGCGGGACAGTAGTGAAAGCGGGCTGGCTGGGAGATTACGGTCATACTGTGGACATTCTCCACCCCAATGGAGTGAAGACCCGCTACGCGCATCTCCGGGCTGTACACGTTCGCGAAGGAGAGCAGACTCGCCCTGGCCAGGTTCTCGGTCAAGTCGGACGGACTGGACGCACCACTGGAGCAAACCTCCATTTTGAAGTCATGGTGGAAGGCAAGCTAGCCGATCCTCGCAAGCACTTGGTTGACACAACACAGATTGTAGGCAGCTAAAAATGAGCACGCAGGCACTCTGGCGCTAGAATAGTGCGCAGAGTGCCTGCTTGTTGTTCAAATTGAGGCCTAAAATGTATGTGCACCGAGACTACTGAATCACCCTGTCCAGTATGAAAACTTGCTTCACAGCTCCAGGACCCATGATTTGGTTCACCCTGCTCTTGATATCTTCCTTTAGCGTAGACATCCCCTCAACCACGGAAAGCGTATCACTGCTCTTCGACCACAGCAATGTCAGTATAGCATCCTTAACACGCATTTGATACTTATCTGAAAACTCGTGTGCAACGCTATCATCCTTGAATTCAAACTCAACAGACATGCGTATATAACGCCTGCCGCCAGGGTCAGCCAAGTTCGTCACAATATTATTAATCGAGGTAACAGGTGCTACCTTATCATCCTTCTTATTCCCACTCTTTTTGTCATCCTTTTTTTCTTCCTTCGCTGGTGCAGACTTACCCTCTGCTTTCAAAGAGCCACCCGATTCAACTTCCGAAGGAGTTTGTCCTTCCTCGATAGGATTTGAATTAGGTGCTTTGAAGAACTTCATATAAGCAAAATATCCCCCACCCCCCAATACGGCAATGGACATGATCAATATAATAATGACCAACAGCTTGCCTTTTTTCTTGGGAACGTCCAAATCGCCTGCGTCATTGCCTTTTGCCATGTGACTCCCTCCCTGTTTATCTCGTGATTGCACTTGTTCCAGCAAACGGATAGCTGCAAGGACCTTGCCGACAGCTACGAACAACATTAACTGCTGAAATACAACGTCTTTTTAACGTTCTTTGCGACGAACAACGCGAGAAGATGGATATATAATACCCATGCGCCGACAAAAAACATGTGTAAAAATTATTCACAACATCCCTGTCGCTTGATGAAGCGGTACGCACGGGGGACATACTCCCAGGACACCGAGAGTACCCTGTTCGGGAGACCATCCTTCATTAAAATATGTTAGTGTGACTTCACTTCTTCCAAGCAACTTGTGGATGCGCCGAGAGGAGCCGAAGTGCAACTTTATCGCTCTAGGCTAAACTCTATCCGCTTATCCCTTGGCTGCAACCGAACTACATTGCCCTCCAGCCTGATGGCCTTGCCCCACTTCGATCTGGCAAATTGTAGAGCTGCCTCCTGGGTCGCCTCGTCATGAGCAGTGAACGCCACCTCCTTGCCCATGTCCCGGATCATTCCGCCGTTGGCCAAGTGGATGAACACCGTCCCACTGGCGTCGACCGAACTGGTGAACCCCGTGAAGAGCCTCTTGGCTCGTGGAGCCGCGCGCTCCAGTTCCGCCAGTTCGTGGGCCTTGGCCACGGCAAGAAGACCACGACGGGCTCGACGGCTCACGTCTGTCTTGGCAACCAAGTCAAGCTGCGTTCCGATCCACTTCTCGCGCACCACCTGCCTCCGGTCTATGCCTAAGGCCCCTGGAGCGGCCTCAGGCTCAACCAAGTCCCCTTTGGAGCGCAGGATGGCCAGGGCTGTTTCGTTCCCTTGGGTGGCCTTCCAGCGTAGGAAATCCGTCCAGGAGGCATAGGGTGCATCCTTCCTTGCCTTTTCCTGCTCGACTCTGATCCTCTTCTGAAGCTGGAGCCGTTGCTCCATCTCCTTTAAACGCGCGATCTTGAGGAGGTCATACCGATTCCGTCCGAAAAACTGCCGGTTGATCTTATCCCGCTCCAAATTCCAGGTTGCCCTCAGGGTTTCCAGTTCTTTAACCTGGCGGTTGGCCAGACCCTCCAAAGCCATCTTCCGGGGCTCGATGCCTTGCTGGTACTCCCGATACAAATCACCACGCTCTGGCCCCAGATGCAAGGGCCTGGCCGTGAATCGTTCCCCTTCGGGATAGTGCTCTTTGGTCAGACCCGACCGGGTATATGTCCCGAAGCGCTTCGTCAGTTTGGACAAGGACAGCGACCGGTCCAAGCGACTGGCCTTGATGGCGAGGTCTCCGTTGCGGTCCTTGATGACTAGCCCGTTGCCATGTGGCTTGATCTCCATTCCGCATCCAGCGAAGGCGGCGTGGACCTGCTCCCAATCGGTTGCCTGAGCCAGTGCCTCGAGGAGACGTTCCCTCCGCTCCTTGGCATATCCCTCAAATGATTGCTGGCCGGTATGGGCCTCCACGGTGGCCGCAATATCATTCATCTGCGGAGCCTTCTTCTCGACTCCGCGCCCATTGTCGATGGCTAGGCCGAACCGCTGCTCCAAGTCCCGGCAGACCGAGTCGCGCTTGATGAAGTCTCGGTATGGCTCATGCCGGGTCAGTCGCTCCGGGTGAATCATGTTGTAGGCCACGTGCATGTGGAGGTTGTTCGTATTCTTGTGAACGCCGCAATGGCGCTGGTGCTCGGAAAATCCAAGGGTCTTGGCGAATTCTTCCTCAATGGCCATGAACATCTCCGGCGTCAGCCGGGCCTCGTCCTCCGGTCGGAAGCTCACGATGAGGTGATACGTCTTCTCCTTGGTGGTCCTTTTGTTCATGGCCTGGGTATCCACTGCTTCCTGAATGCCCAGGGCGTAATCGTCTCCGGCCAGGCATCCGGCGCACCAACGCATCAGGGACTTCTCGCCTGAGTGGTCGGCTGCCGCGATGTAGCGGGCCAAGCGCCGGTAGTCGTCATTCTCCGGTTCCTGGAGGACACGTCGGCTGATCATGTTTTACGCCATGGGATTAAATACGAGCGATGGCAGCCTTCAGGTCTCGTTGCCGGGCTTCAACTTCCTTGAGCACTCGCCGCACCTCCGAATGCAACGTCTGGGTCGGGGTATCTTTCTCCGAAAGGCACATCTTGAAGAGGCCACCAAGCCTTCCAAGGTCGGCATTGATTTTGAGCAAGTCGCGCCTGGCGTGTTGCTTCTCCAGGCTTGGCGTCGGCTGCCCGAGGCAAACACGCTTGATGTAGGTGGACCGGGACAGGCCAGACCGCTCGGCGCTGGCGGAGATCAGGGCGTGCTCCTCCGTGTTGACGTAGCACCAGAGCGCTAGCTTCTTGGTCGGCATGATCGATCCTCTCCGGTTAGCGTTGAGCCGAAGGCGAATAAGCATCAGCCCCGCAGGGCAGGCGTGAGGTACTAGTACCTCACCTGTCCTGCCTCCGGCAACTCTGTCAGAGTATGGAATCTCTGTCTGTCAACATAATGCTTTGACACTTTCCGCCGCCTTGTTGACAGTTAAAAACGCTACGTTGACACAACATGCACGACGGTGACAGAAAAATGCGCTATGTTGACAAATCACAAGACAAAATAAAATCGAACTGGCTTTTGATTCTTGACAAGGTCTTGAATTTGAAAGACTGGTCTTCCGCTGGCTACAATCCAGCGGAAGACTTGAAGACGCCAAAAGAGGAAACCGACTTTTTTACTCCAAGTTGACAGAGTTGGTGAACTGCTCTAGGGCTTTGACAGCTGACACCCCTTGGGCTGGGGCGAGGTGGGCATAGCGCATCGTCATTTGCATGGATTTATGGCCGAGAAGTTGGCCAACCACGGCAAGGGGGATGCCTGACTGAACCAGCCAGCTCGCAAAGGTGTGGCGAAGGGTATGAAAAACTACCCGCTGGCGACGATCCTGTGTGTGGGAGTTCAGGCGACAGATTTCGACGGCCTGCCTGAAGGTTCTCCCGGCATACAAAATCTGCTTCCCATGCTCTGTGAAAATAAGTTCCTTGCGGGAAATGTTTCGACTCAGGACTTCCAACGCCTGCTTGTTCAGAGGCACTGTCCGGTTGCTGTTTGATTTCGTATCGAGCACATGCAGAGCGGAATTCTGAGAGTCGAAATGACAGGGGCGAAGCTTGAAAAGCTCCCCTGAACGCAGTCCCGTATGTAGTGCGAGCACGCAGATGTCATGCCAAAGTGATGACTTTAGTGACACACAAAGCAACAACTCGTTTGCCTCTTCTTTTGTCAAAAAACGGATGCGTTTGTTATCGAACCTTGGCATGTCAAACGAAGGAAGCTCACCACTTATCAATTTCCATTGCTTTGCACGTTGAAGTACTCGTCTAAACAGTGACAAGCAGTGACTTATGCTTTGAGGACTTAGTTTCTTGCCGATAAGAGAGGACCTGAACTCTAGTAAGTTCATACTGGTTATGCTCTCAATCTCGCAGTCTGGGTCAAAATGTTTGAGAATATGATTGTTCCATCGCCCTGTCTCTGTCGCGATTGAATGGGTTGATGCAGTTGACAGGACAAGTTTAGCATACAAGGCCCAAGCGCTCGAAATAGAAGCCATACTACACTCCTCATGCTTGTTTCGGGGTGTTTGTATGGACGAAAAAGGGGCATTTAGGGAAGGGTTTATGTTCACGGCCTCTCACGCCGCTAACAGGGGTTCAAATCCCCTTGGGGACGCCACAGAAAATCAGGAGCTTACGAAAGTAGGCTCCTTTTTCTTTGGGCCTGGGTATACGCTGGGTATACTGAAGCCATCTACCAAGCGGTGGCTTCTCTCTCTTTGAAATCCACCACTTTGCATTGGCCCTTGATCATGGCCTCGCCAAGCCATTGCCGGACTGTATTCAGCCCAAGGCTATGCAGTCTCTCTTGCCGTAGGGCTTGAGTAGCTGTGGACAACGACAATACCAGCGAGGGGCATCCTGCCTATGCAGGATGCCCCTCTTATCGTTGATGCGACCGCCCGGCAGCCTCGCCGCTGGTTCCGGCGTCGTCTCTCGTAAGGCGTTGCGGACGCTACACGGCAGTGATGTTAAAGGCCTTGTGAGCCACGATATCACCGTTGGGGGTCGTGTCCGCGAAGCGCGCCGCAAGCACATACTGGTCCGGAACGCCCGGATAGATCAGGCCCGGCACGCTTACGAACCCGAACCGGGTGTAGAATCCGGGGTCCCCCACCAGCACGACGCCGACGGCCCCCATGTCGCGCATTTGCCGCAACGACTCGCGGACCAGACCGGAACCTATGCCCCGCCCCTGGAGGCCAGGCAGGACGCCGACCGGACCGAGCAGGAACCAACCGTCGGAATCGCCTCCCACAACGGCGGGCGAGAGGGCGATATGCCCCACCGCCTCCCCTTCGACTTCCGCCAGCAGGGAGAGCGTCAGGGAACCGGAGGCGCGCAGACTCGCGACTATACGATGCTCCACCGGCTCCGAGCCGGGGGGATGGACCGGGTGCCCTTTGAAGGCGGCGTAGTGTATCTGTGATATGCGTGAAACGTCTTCAGGCCGTTCGTCTCTGATCAGCATTGTGGCACTCCTTGAGCGCAGTGTGGCCCATAGTCGGCGAAGAGACGGGCGCAAGGCCCGCTCATGCGACATATATGGCCGTGATTGCCATGAGAATCGCCAGGGACGCTGTTGTCGGACGAAAGCAGGAAGAGACCGGCCCGGAATGCCGGGCAGGTTTGGTGCGGGAGGACAGTTCGCCCCAAGAAACATGCCTGCCTCAAGAAGGCCAGGCTTCGGGGCGCTTACTGGCCGCGGCTCTCGCCGACAACCAGCCTGACAAGATCCATTGTGTTGGTTCTCAAAAAAACCTCTTGAGAATAGGCCGTGGGATGCAGGCTCGATACAAAACGACCAGGGCGGCGTCAAGGCCGCCCCCTCGTTCACACGGACAACTTCCAGCGGCCCGTGGTGCACAAAAAAGTCCCGGCAGACCTGAGCCTGCCGGGACGTTAGCATCCGAAGGAACGGATCGGGAAGACCTAGGCGGCGGCTCTGCCGTGCCTGCGCTTCAGGAAAAACGCGCCCACCGCGCCAAGACCCATCAGCACCATCGTGCCGGGTTCGGGAGTGGCAGCGACCTGCTGGATGGTGCCGATGGTGAAGTCGTCAAAGCCGAAGAAGTCCGTACCGGCGTTGGTGTTGCCGAAAGTGATGGAGGTGAAGGGGTTCAGCGTGTCGATCAGGCCCCAGAACAGCACGGACCCGCCGGAAATGTTCATGGAGTTGCCGACATTATACAGGTGTGAGCTGCCGTTCAGGGTGGTGGCGGTCACCTGGCCGTTGAAGTCGCCGATGTCGATGCCGTAGAAACCAAAGGCGACAATGGGAGCACTGAAATCAATGGAGAAAACACCGGAGGCTTCATAGTAGTTGCTTCCGGAGATGGGGTAGCGGCCAAAACCGTTGGTGCCGCTGCTCACGGTGGCTATTGAACCCGTACCGTTCAGGGTCGCGGTGACGCCGTTCGAGAACAACACGTTCAGGGGAGCGGAGGCTCCGGTGGAGAAACTTTCAAATTTTTCCGCACCAACCCCGACGAGGTTGCTCAGGAATGCCGCATTTGCAGAGGAAGCATTCGGGTAGGAGTTCAGTCTGGTTCCTTCTCCCAATCCCAAATCTTCACCCATGAAGGTCTGCGTAAGCGCGTGAGAATTCGTGGCGCAGGACAGGATGAACATAAACAGAAAGATAATTGATGAAATTTTCATATAAACCCCTGATTGAATTGGTTAATCATTAACACTGCACCATATCCGGCCACGACGAAACGAACGCACGACTCTGTTCAACCCGAATACATCAATATTCGTACATGCGGCGTATACCATCCGGAGGGGAGCCAGGCCGTGAACATCGAGCAAACCAGCTCGCGCCCCTAAGCACCACAAACCACACAGCAAAATACGGACCAATCACAACCTCAACAATTCAGGATATATACAGAACACCAATCATATGAATGTAAAACATGTCGACACGCTGTTCCCAAGTTCCTTACACTTGCCCAAGCGAACGATCTGTACCGTTTGCCGTCTTGAATTCCACGCCAATCACGTCTGCCATGCCTTCCAAGGCCCATGGCATCTTCCGGATTGCACCGCATTTTTGTGGAAAAAGAGACGGTCCTCGCCTCCGCGTTCAGAACTCTATGAATGCCCACAGCCAGGCCATGCCGAGCCGCAGCGTGTGCGTGGCTTCCCTGCCAGACGGCAAAAAAACAGGGCCTGCGGCAACATGCCGCAGGCCCTTCAGCGACTCCCGGACAAATATCCCGGAAGCCGAAGGCCTGATTGCCTCAGCGGGCCATTCCAGGCAGGCCCGCCCGAATCCTCGCGGAGAAATCCGGAGCGTCCCCTGCGGCGTGCGCCGCAGCATTCACATGACTCCTGGCCCGCAGTTCCTCGAAGGGGAGCGTCTCATCCAGGCCGCCCAGTTCGTACACATACTGCGGAGCATAGCCGGACAGCAGTATCTTCCAGTTGAAGCTTACCTTGCCGCCAAAGGCGCGCACATGGCTCACTATGTTCGTGGTGCAGTTGGTGGTGAGGGTGTTGTAGAATTCCGGCCTGGCATACAGACTGTTGATCTGTTTCACATATTCCATGAACAGCTTGCGGGCGTTCTCCTTCGGGATGCGGGTGCGGTAGAGGTACACGTCCTCGGGCGGATTCCGGTAGTCCGTACGCAGACGGATCAGATCACGCTCCTCTGCGGCCACGTACGTCAGCTCGTATTGCCTGAAGAAGCCCTTGAGCGAGGAGTACTCCTCGCCCACTTCCTTGCGGGTCTCGATGGAAAAGCACAGGAAGTCCCCTCCCTCGAAGCCGAAGCTCATCATCACGTGGGCGATGGCGTCCCCCATCCAGTACACGGCGATGAGGTCCACGGTGTCGAGCCGCGCGAGGTCGTAGGTCTTGTCGTGGTAGCGGGGCTTATAGTCTGTCTCGGTTGCATAGGAGAAGTCCCGGACGTCGTGCATCGTCACCAGGTCGCCATTCACCTCGGCATGTGGCGGCACGGCCACGTCGCGTTGCCAGTCGCGGACGTTGGAGGGGGCGATCCCGGACCACCAGAGCGTAAACAGCAGGAAACAGGCCAGATACCCGGCAAGCACCCTGCCCTTGCGGGGCTGTAGCGCGAAGGCCAACACCGTCGCCAGGGCAATCCCGACCGCCAGGGACGTGCGCAGGGCCGGGCTCTGGATGTCTGACCAGTAGACGGCCAGGGCGGCCCACCCGGTCATCAGGGACACGGCCACCGCCGCCAGGAACCTCAGGACCAGTGCGGCGGCTCGGGTCATTGGGGGTTCCTGTCATCCCTCGAGGCGTGTTCCAGCATGATGCGCCGCACCTCGCGGATGGCCAGGGGATGCTCGTGCGCCCCGTGGCCGGACTTGACGACAAGCTCGGTCTGCGCCCCGTCCAGGTGGGAGCTCCAGTAGGGCACCACCCCGTCCGACCCGCCAGCGACCCCGGCCTTGCTCTCGTTGCCGATGATGGAGTGGAAGGGCACGGCCACCGGCAATCCTGCCGACGCCTTCAGCACCGGATTCTTCGGAGAGAGCCCGTCGATGCCGGTGGGCAGGCCTTCCACGGGGGATTTCTGGCCGAGCGAGGCCAGCGCCTGGAACAAAGCCGAACTCACCTTCGCCATCGTCAGGGGCAGCGTCACCAGGGCCTTGGCGATCCTGCCGATGTTGCCCAGCGCCATCTCCGAGCCCCGGTGCGGCGTGGCGATGAACACGGCCTCCGTAATGTAGGGCAGGGGTTTGAAGAAGAATACCTTGTCCAGCAGCTCCCGTGCGTCCGGGGAGATGGCCACTTCGGAGAACTGCGCCTTGGAGAGGGCGCTCCACAGGCTGTCCCCGCTGTCCTGGACCATGGCCTTGGCCAGCAGCCCCCCCATGCTGTGCCCCACGATGAGCATGTTGTTGAAGGCCGGGTCCGTGCCGTCCGGGTCGAAGGCCTTGCGGGTGTTCTCCAGGCTCTCGCGCAGGAGCGAGGCGGAGTAGTACACCGGGTTTCCGGTGGGGTAGGAGAAGTACCAGAACTGATAGCGTTCGCGTAGCGCCGGATCGCCCATCAGGCCGTTTATCATGGGCAGCCAGGTCATGGGGGAGCTTATGAGGCCGTGCACGAACACCACCGGGATTTTGCCCTTCTGGTAGGGCTGGAGCATGTAGAGCCCCTGGGCGGCCTTCAGGGCGTCCGGGTCCATGAGGCCCTTGATTCCCTGGGGCGCTGGAGAGGTGGCGGCCATCCAGGCCAGGGGCGTGGTGGTGTCGGTTTCCAGGGGCACCGACATGTCGCCCACCTGGACCGTGTTCACCCGCATGGGATCGTAGAGTTCCAGGCGGCTGCGGTAGACCCGGTTCCCGTAGGCGTCCAGCTCTGGTTCGGTTTCGATGCGCAGGAACAGGGTCGCGGCCAGCACCTGGCGCACGCGCGTCAGAAAGCGGTCCTCCGGGCGGTCCCCGCCTGGCTTGTCGGTCTTGCCGGAATTGCGCACCAGAAACAGCGGCGCGCCGATGCCGGGAACGGAGTAGGTCACGTCCAGACCCGAGACAGCGTACTCGAAGGCCAGATGGAACTCGGAGAACTCTTCGGGGCTGAACGGCAGGCCGCTCAACCGCTCCTTGAGCTCCAGCAAGCCCACAGCCAGGGGCAGCTGCCTGCCGGGTTCGAAACGGATGTCCGCCGAGCGGGCGTACAGCAGATACCTGGACAACGAACGGTTGTGGAATTCCGAGGCCAGCCGCGCGTTGGGGCGAAAGGCCCCCTTGGGAGGGATGACCTTGGGGTCGAACAGGAACAGATAGGAATAGACCGCGCAGGCCAGATCGTAGGTTGCGGCCTTCTCCGGCTGGGATTTCAACCGCTTGGCCTGGAGGTGCGAGAGCTCGACCAGGGCGAACAGGGTCCCGAGGCCCGGATCGGCGTGATATTTGGCGTCCAGGCGGCTGATGAGCCCCTCGGGGTCGTTGTTCCACTGCTCCGTCAGGTCGCGCTGTTTCAGGTAGGCCAGGGTGAGTTCGCTGGGCAGGTCTGAGTTGAGGGCTGTCCGGTCCAGGGCCTTGAAGCGCTCGGAAAGCGGGACCGGTTTGACGCTGGTCCCGGCGCAGCCCGAAAGAAGCGCTCCCAGGACGGCCAGGCTCACGAGGCACAGGATGAAGCTTCGGGTTCGGGGGGCAGTCCAGGACACAGCCGGTAGGACGGTCGAATTCATTGTGTGCTCTGGGGAATACGGTTCATCACCCGCAGGGGTACGTCATCCTGATCCGGAATCCGGGAAAACTGGCGGCATGAACCATGCCGCAAAAGCGAATCCTGGCGGTTAGGGGTTCATCCCGCCGCCGTTGCGCAATACCTGCCTCTTGCGGCTCTCGTGGATCAGATGGCGCGCAATAAGCATCCGTCAGGGTTGCTAAAGGGTATTCGACTCCAGGGCAACTGCTTTCAGCCGACGTCAAGCGAGGTTTCCCGCCGCCAGCCCTTTCAGGCGACGCGCACCTGGAGACAGTGGAAAAGATTTCGCGCTGCCGAGGACAAATCCATTGACAGTTTCCCAAAGAAGGCGAACATAGTTAGTGTCAATAATAATACCTGTAGCATGAAGGAGAGAAGTACCGGCTGAACCAACCGAGGAGGATCGGCATATGAAACGGGCGTCCTTGTTCCTGGCAATGCTTGCGGTTTTGGCAGTTCTGGCCGTGACGGCGTGCGGAGGCGGCGGAGGGGAGAAAGTGAACGTGGCGGAGGTCACGTCCAAGCCCAAGGTCTATGTCGGTTCCGATCGATGCAAATCCTGCCATCTCGAACACTTCGACTCCTGGATGATGACCCTGCACAGCCGGATGCTTGGCGACGCGCGAAAAGACAAGGACGTCATCATCGCCGACCTCAATCCCGACGTGATCCGGGCCGATCTGGCCAAGCTTCAGAATCTCAAGGTCAAGCCCGAGGACTTCTACATCCCCAAACCCGAGGAAGTGCTCTACACCATCGGCAGCCAGTGGAAGCAGCGCTACGTCGTCGAGAAGAACGGCATGCTGGTGATAGCCCCCATCCAGTACAACTCCGACACCGGGCGCTGGGTGAACTACAACGAGGCCACCTGGGACAAGAGTTCCTGGATACTCAAGTGCGGCGGCTGCCACGCCACCGGCGTGGACCTGGCGAAAAACACCTTCGAGCCGAGCGTGGGCTGTGAAGCCTGCCACGGCCCGGGTTCCTGGCACACGGCCCTGCCCAAGGCCCAGGTGTTCGACAAGCGCGCCACCATCGTCAACCCGGCCAAGCTGACCAGCGGCGTGGCCGCCCAGATATGCGGCTCCTGCCACAACCGGGGCAAGGCCACAAAGAACGACAAGGCCGAATGGCCTGTGGGCTACCTGCCCGGCAAGGCCCTGGAAACCTACTTCAAGTCCACGTCCTTCGCGGGCGGGGACGCCCAGCACCTCTACGGCAACGAGTTCTCCAAGGCGCACCACCAGCAGTACATCGACTGGAAGCAGTCCAAGCACTTCGCGGAAGGCGTCATGTGCACCTCCTGCCACTACGTGCATGAGCTGGGCATCGGCAAGACCCGCTTCCAGACCCGCGAATCCGGCTCCAAGCAGTGCCTCTCCTGCCATACCCGCACCAACTCCAACCAGGCGCACGCCATCCACTCCTTCGGCAACTGCCTGGGCTGCCACATGCCGCGCGTGGTCACCAGCGCCGAATCGGGCGACCTGCACAGCCACGTGTTCAAGACGCTCTTGCCCAAGGAAACCCTCAAGGACCCCAAGATCCCCAACTCCTGCGTGAAATGCCATCACCACGCCAAGGACGATCTGGCCACGCTCCAGCAGAAGTACGACGCACTGGCCCAGCTGCCCAGGCCGCAGGGCAAGGTCATCGACAGCGTGGACATGATCAAGGCGGGAAACTAGCGCCCGGATGACGGTCCGTCCGCCGGGCATTCCAGGCGGACGGGCCTCAACGAGTGGAGGGCATCATGAGGTTCAAAGCCATAGCCCTGCTTGTTCTGGGTATCGCGCTGGCCGCGCCGCCCTGGGCGTGGAGCCAGGGTGAGTATTCGTCGCGCCGCACCGGCTACCAGGCCTACGAGGCCAGCAGCGGCCAGTACGACGACACCGAGGTCCTGCCCAGGCAGAGGCAGAGCGAGTTCCAACGTCTGGGACCGGGAACCGTCCAGGGGTCTGCCTCGCAAAGCCGGGCGCGCAACCGGATGTTCCTGGCCGATTCCCACGCGGGCATCCCCTACTATCGCTTCAAGAAGTGCGAGGACTGCCACGCCGGGGCCGCGCGCAATAGCCACGCAGAGCACGCGGGCATCACCTGCCGTCAGTGCCACGGCCCGGAGCCCGTGGCCAGCGTCAATCACTTCTTCTCCAGGCTGAACCCCGCGCGCAAACACGCCTACGTCTGCGCCAAATGCCACGAGGGGGCCGGTGCGTCCTTCGCCACGTTCGTGGTGCACCAGCCCGCGCCGCTCTCGGAAGAAGCCGCCAAGGAGTTCAAGGCGCTGTCCTGGGTGTCCTGGGGCATGAGCGCGCTGCTGCTCGGCGTTTTCCTTCTGTTCGTGCCGCACACGCTGCTGTGGCTTCTGCGGGAATACCGGGAGCGCAGCCGCAAGGGGGACCGGCCATGAACATCCGACGCTTCACGCTGACCCAGAGGATCTTTCACGCCCTGATGGCCTTCTGCTTCATGGCGCAGTCGATCACGGGACTTGCCAGACTCTACGCCGAAAACGCCTGGGGAGAGCGGCTGGCCGCCCTCTTCGGGGGACAGGGCGGGGTGCTGGCCGCGCACAAGGCCGGAGGCATCTTCATGGTGGCGCTCCTCCTGGCCCATGTGCTCCACGTGCTTGCCACCTCGCCGCGCGGGCTCATTCCGGGGCCGGATTCCATGATGCCCCGCATCCGGGACGTTTCGGACTTCTTCAGGCACGTCGGGTGGATGCTGGGCATGAACAAACACCCCAGCCTGGACCGCTTCGCCTATTGGGAGAAGTTCGACTACTGGGCGGTGTTCTGGGGCGTGGCCATCATCGGCGGCAGCGGCCTGCTGCTGGTGGACCCGGTGACCTCGGCGCGCTTCGTACCGGGCTGGTGGCTGAACATCGCCCTGGCCCTGCACCACGACGAAGCCTTCCTGGCCATGGGCTATATCTTCCTGATCCACTTCACGGTGGCGCACCTGCGTCGCTCGCGCTTCCCCATGGACATGGCCATGGTGGACGGCTGCATCCCCATGGAAGAGGTCCGGCTTGAGCGCGGCGACTGGGGAGCGAGGCTCGAAGCCCCGGCAGACGCGGGTGCATGCGTGGCGCGCATGACCCCGGCAGGACGCAGCCTCGCGCTGATCGCGGGATGGGTCGTGGTGCTGTGCGGCTGGCTGCTGGCTTTCTGGGCGCTCAGGGAAATAATCCGGCACGGTCTCTGATGTGGCACAGGCCGCACGTTCGGAGTGCGGCCTGTCACCGCTCCGGAAAGCTGATGCGCTGATGGACTCAGGTCATTGTCTTCAGGTCCGCGCCACGACCGTCACACGCCCGGACAACGCAATCGTTTTCCGCATCTCCCCGCCACGAAGCATCCCGGCACCGCAACATCCTGTATTTCCGACAGCATCCAAGACTCACATTGCCACTTTTACGGTTCCGATATAGGATTAATACGCTATGGTATTGTGTCTAACCCCAGTGCCGGAGCCTACATGAGCGAACCTCTCTCCAGGGAATGCCGGGACCTGTATGGACTGATTCTCTCTGCCAAACGCGATCAGGCGGTGGCCATGCTTCTGGGTGAAGTGGAGCGCTCGGGCTTCACCTGCATGTTCACCAGCCTGCTGGAGCCGGTCCTTGCCGAGATCGGCGAGAACTGGATGGCGGAGCGCATCTCCCTGGCGCAGGGCTACGTGGCGGGCAAGGTGGCGGAGGAAGTGCTGCTGGCTGCCGCCGAGCGGGGGGAGCTGACGCCCGCCGCAAAGAAAGGTCCCGTGGTGCTGTGCTGCATCGAGGACGACTACCACGCCCTGGGGCGCAAGCTGGTCGGCATTTTCCTGCGCGCCTCGGGCTGGGACGTGATTGACCTTGGCAACGACGTCTGCGCGCCGGAACTGGTGGACAAGGCCGTGGCCACCGGGGCCAGGGTCGTGGGCGCCTCGGCCATGATGCTCTCCACTGCCGTGAACATACGCTCGGTGCGCGAGGAACTTGACCGCAGAGGTCTTTCGGGCCGCATCCAGCTGGCCGTGGGCGGGGCGGTGTTCAGGCTGCGCCCCGAACTGGTCGAGGAGGTCGGCGGGGACGGCACCGCGGCAAGCGCGCTCCAGGCGTCGTCCCTGTTCGAGAGGCTCCTTGCGCGCTCGCTCTCCCTCTTTCCGGAGCAACCGGCATGACTTCCGCCCAGCGCGTCATGGCGGCCATAACGGGCGACAAGGCCGACCGCCGGGCCTTCACCCTCACCCTGAGCCTTTACGGGGCTGCGCTCACCGGCTGCCCCCTTCCCTCCTACCACGCCGACCCCTCGAAATACCTCGAAGGCCAGCTGGCCGTGCGTGACGCGGTGGAACCGGACATCCTGTTCAGCCCCTTCGTGCTGCCCCTGGAAGGCCGGGCCTTCGGCTGCACCCTGGCCGACCAGCAGGCCGGACCGCCCAACGTCAGGAGGCCCGCGTTCAGGAGCGCCGCAGAACTGCTGGCTCATCCCCTGCCCCGCGTGGACGCCGATCCGGGCCTGGCCTATCTGGTGGAATCCGTACGGCAAATGGTCCAGTCGCTGGACGGCGAGACCCCGGTGGCGGGCATCCTCACCGCGCCAACCGACCTGGCGGCCATGCTCCTGGGCCTGGAACCCTGGCTGGAGGCCCTGCTCTTCGACCCCGACACGGCCCGGCGCGTGCTGGAGGCCACGGGCGCGCACTTCAGGGCCATGAGCGCCGCCATGATGGAGGCCGGTGCGGCCTGCATCGTAACGCCTATCATGTGCTGCAACCCGCGCATCATAAACCCCGAGATCGCCCGGACCACGGTGCTCCCCGCCCTGCGCGAAGCCTTCGCGGCAGCGCCCGGCCCAGTGGTGTTCCACCACGGCGGCAATCCCCTGTCGCAGTACCTGGGCCTCTTCAAGGACGTCCCCAACGTCCTGGGATTCGTGCTGGACGAGCGCGACAGCTTCATCGAGGCCAGGCAGGCACTGGGACCTGGACACCTGCTGATGGGCGGGATCAGCGGACCGCACATGTCCGCCCGAAAGCCCGGAGACATCCGCCGCCGCGTGGAACACCTCCTGGACGACCGCCGCGACGATGCCCGCTTCATCCTGGCCTCCAGCCACGCAGACGTCCCCCTGGACACGCCGCTTGAGAACCTCCTGGCCGTGCGCGACGCCGTCAGGGAGCACGGATAAGGCTCCCATGACGCAATCATCCGGGGCAACCTTCATCACCTGCGGAATTTTCCGCAACGAGCTGGCCGCGCTGGGGTATTCCTCCCGCCATGGCCGCAGGCTGGTCCGCCTGGACTCCATGCTGCACATGCGCCCCGCCCTTCTGGACTCCATGCTGGCCAAGGCGCTGCATGAACCCCGGAAGGGGCGTTTCCTGCTGATCTACGGCGACTGCTGCCCGCACATGGACCAGTTCGCGCGCATGGACGGCGTCCGCAGGGTCGCGGGCGTGAACTGCTGCGAGATCGTCCTCGGGCATGACCGCTACCGGGAGTTGCGGCGCGCGGGAGTCTTCTTCTTCATGCCCGAGTGGACCCGGCGCTGGGAGCGGGTCTTCAAGACCGAACTGGGCTTCACCACCCGGGAGACTGCGCGGGAGTTCATGCGCGAGATGCACTCCCGGATCATCTATCTGGACACGGGCGTGGAGGAGGTCCCACGGGACACGCTGGCTGACATCGAGGCGTATCTGGGCATGCCGGTGGAGGTGTGCCCCGTCGGGCTCGGCCAGCTCGAAGCGGCGCTACGGGACGGGCTGCGAAGCCTGGACGCAGCCGGGGACGCATAGAATGCCGCAGGAGCAGATCGCCTTCTCCGAACTGTTCGCCGACCTGGTGATCGACATCCTGGCCCTGGCGGGTAGCCCCGGCGAGTGCGGTGAATACATCGCCACGCAGGTTCGCAGCCTCATCGGCGTGCGGACCGTGCTCATCCTGCAATGCGACCGGCAGCTGGATGACGACGTCCATCGCGTGGTGGCCGTCGTGCCTGAGCGGCGGAGGTCCCTGGGAGAAACACCGGAGCTGAACCTCCTCGCGAACCTGAGCCACCACATGGACAAGGCCACCGTCATCGGGCCGCAGAGCCTGCCCGGCTCGGGCTGGGAACAGCTGCAGGCGCTGGGCATCGGCGAATCGGTCGTCATCCCGCTGTGCTATTCGGGGAACCGGGCCGGGGTGATGCTGCTGCTTGATCTCATGGACAAACGGGGGACCGGGACGATCCTGCGCACACTGGACAAGCTGGCCCCGGTGCTGGCGCTCATCCTGCGCAACGCGTCGCTGTATTCAGGCCTTGAGGTGCAGGTGAGCCAGCGGACCATGGAACTCTCCAGGGCCAACGCGGCCCTCAAGGAGAGCGAAGAGCGCTACGCCCTGGCTCTGCGCGGAACCAACGACGGCATCTGGGATTGGAACCTGCGCACGGGAGAGGTGTATTTCTCGCCCCGCTGGAAGGAAATCATCGGATACGGCCCGGACGAGATCCCCAACGAACTCGACCAGTGGCGGACCCGCCTCCATCCGGACGACGCGGACCAGGCCATTCACGCGAGCCAGCGCTGCATAAGCGGCGAAGTCCCTTCGTTCGAGGTGGAATTCCGGCTACGCCACAAGGACGGCAGCTATCGCTGGATTCTGGGACGGGGAGCATCGCTTAAGAACGAACAGGGAGAGGTGGTGCGCATGGCGGGAGCTCACACCGACATCACCGAGCGCAGGCGCATGATGGACGTGATGCTCCAGACGGAGAAGATGATGAGCGTGGGAGGGCTGGCTGCGGGCATGGCCCACGAGATCAACAATCCCCTGAGCGGCATCCTGCAGAACGTCCAGGTGATGGCGCGTCGACTCACCATGGACACTCCCGCCAACATCCAGGCCGCAAACGAGGCCGGGTGCTCCCTGGAAGCGATCAGGCACTTCATGGAAAAGCGCGACATCCTGGCGTCACTGGACGCCATCCGCGAGACGGGGTGCAGGGCGGCGCGCATCGTGTCCAGCATGCTCGAGTTCAGCCGCGCCAGCACCGGCAACGCCAGCTGCGCGGACCTGGGCCAGCTGCTGGACAAATCCACTGAGCTCTGCGCCACGGACTACGACCTGAAAAAGAAGTACGACTTCCGCAACATCCGCGTCGTCAGGGAATACGACAGCCACCTGCCGCCCGTGCCCTGCTCGGACACCCAGATCCAGCAGGTGTTCATGAACCTGCTGGCCAACGCCGCCCAGGCCATGGCCGACACGCCCGCCCCGACCATCACGTTGCGCACCGCCCTGGAGACCGACCACGTGCGCGTGGAGATCGAGGACAACGGGCCGGGCATGCCGCCGGAAGTGCGCAAGCGCGCCTTCGAACCGTTCTTCACCACCAAGCCCGTAGGTGAAGGCACGGGGCTTGGCCTCTCGGTCTCCTACTTCATCATCGTCAACAACCATCACGGGGACATCGCGGCGCAGCCCGTTCCCGGCGGCGGAACCCGCATGGTCATACGCCTGCCGCTTTCCCAGGCGTACCCCAAGCACGGCGGCGGGGACACAGCTCCCTGCCCGTGACGCGCTCCTGGAAAACTTGGGAATGTCCCCAGGAACAGCGGCCCCGCTTTCGAGCTTCGACCTTGAGCGCCACGGTGCAATTGCGCCAGTGACCCCGCAGCAGGCCCGGCCCGAGACCCCTCAGTCCGGAGTCCGGGAGCCTGGAGCCTGCCCTGTCCTGACAGACAGGCTGCCCAGGCGCTCCCGCACCAGCAGCAGCACCTTGTGGGCCAGGCGGACGTCCGCTTCCGGGATGCCCTGCATGATCTCGCGCTCGATGTCCACGGCCGTGCGCACCAGCTCTTCCAGGTACGGTTCGGCCTTCTGGGTCAGGTGCACGTGCTTCATGCGGCGGTCGCCCGGCACGGGCTCGCGCCTGACCCAGCCCGAGGCCTCCAACCTGTCCAGCAGACGGACCAGGGTCGGCCCCTCCACGAAGATGGCTTCGGCCAGCTCGCGCTGGGTCAGGGGCTTCTGGTTGCAGGCCAGGGCTCCGATCACGCTCAGCGTGGCCTTGGAGAGCCCCAGCGGCTTGAAGCGCTCGTCGATGCGCGCCCTAAAGGCCTTGGCCACCTCATGCGCGGTGAGGGCGAAACCTTCCGCCCCCTCCCGTGGCAGCCTGTGGAGTGGTTCCTTGCTCATTACTCGTCGGTTTTCGGCTTACGGCTCAGATACTGTCCAGCCCCGATGATGAGTTTGAAGAACACGGGAATGAAGAACGGCGCAAGCACCGTCGCCCCGAGCATGCCGCCGATGACGCCCGTTCCGATGGCGTGCCTGCTGTTGGCGCCCGCGCCGGTGCTGATGGCCAGCGGCACGCAGCCCAGCACGAAGGCCAGGGAGGTCATGATGATGGGCCTGAAGCGAAGGCGCGCCGCCTCCACCGAGGCTTCGAACAGGGAGAGCCCCTGCCTGTGCCGGATGACCGCGAACTCCACGATCAGGATGGCGTTCTTGGCCGCAAGACCGATGAGCGTCACCAGCGCCACCTGGAAGTAGATGTCGTTGGAGAGCCCCCTGCCCCAGGTGGCCAGGATGGCCCCGAACACCGCGAACGGCACTGCCAGCACCACCGCGAACGGCAGCGACCACTTCTCATACTGGGCGGCCAGGATCAGGAACACCATGATGATGCCCAGCAGGAACACCAGGGTCGAGGACCCTCCGGCGGCCTTCTCCTGGTAGGACGAGCCCGACCAGGCCAGGCCGAACTCCTGGGGCAGCACCTCGGCGGCCACGGCTTCCATGGCGGCCATGGCCTGACCGGAGCTGTAGCCCGGGGCGGGCGCGCCCATGAGCTTGGCGGCAGGGAACACGTTGAAGCGCTCCATGACCTCGGGCCCGCTGGACTGGGTGACGGTCACCAGGGCGGGCAGCGGGATCATCTCGCCCTTCTTGGTGCGCACGAACACGTCGCGCAGGGCCTCGGGGCGGTCGCGGAACTCGGCCTCGGACTGGAGCGTCACCCGGAAGGTGCGTCCATATTTGTTGAAGTCGTTCACGTAGTAGGCGCCGAAGGTGGCCTGCATCACCTCGAACACGCTGGAGACGCTCACGCCGTGGGCCAGGGCCTTGTCGCGGTCCAGCTCCACGTGCAGCTGGGGGACGTCCGCGCCGAAGGTGGTGGACACGCGGCCAAGCTCGGGTCGAGTGGCCGCAGCCGCGATGACCTTGGCCACCATGGCGGCCAGGGCCTTGCTGTCGCCCTCGCCCCGGTTCTGGATGTAGGCCTCGAATCCGCCGGTGGTGCTCATGCCGCTGATGGGCGGCGGGTTGAAGGCCAGGATCAGCCCGGCGGGCTGGGACATGCCGAACCCGAAGACGCGCTTCACCAGATCAAAGGAGCTTAAGCCCGGAGCCTTGCGCTCGTCCCAGGGCTTGAGCGTTATGAAGGACGTGCCGTAGTTGGAGCGGTTGGCGCCGGTCAGGGCGTCGTAGCCCGCGAAGGTGGCCGCGTCCTGCACGGCGGGGTCCTTCAGGGTCATGGAGTCCAGGGTGTCGGTAAGCTCCCGGCTTCTCTTGAGGGACGAGCCATCGGGCAGGATGGTGGCTGCGATGATGAACCCCTGGTCCTCGTCGGGCAGCATGGACCCGGGCACCAGCTTGAACAGGCCGAACGTGGCCGCGCACAGGACGGCGAACAGCCCCAGCGCGATGAGCGGCTTTTCCAGCAGGAAGCGCACGCCGCCCACGTAGGTGTTGGTCACCTTGGTGAAGCCGGTGTTGAACATCTTGAAGAAGCCGCGCGGCTCTTCATGCAGGTCGGGCAGCAGGATGGCGCACAGGGACGGCGTCAGCGTCAGGGCCACGATGCCCGAGATGACCACGGACACCGCGATGGTGATGGCGAACTGCTTGTACATCTCGCCGGTCAGGCCGCCCATGAAGGCGACGGGCACGAACACCGCGCACAGCACCAGCACGATGGCAATGATAGGTCCTGTGACCTCCTCCATGGCCTTGGCCGTGGCCTGCTTGGCGCTCATGCCCTCGGAGCGCATTATTCGCTCCACGTTCTCCAGCACCACGATGGCGTCGTCCACCACGATGCCGATGGCCAGCACCATGCCGAAAAGCGTCAGGGTGTTGATGGAGAATCCCAGGGCGTACATGCCCGCGAAAGTGCCTATGATGGACACCGGCACGGCCATGAACGGGATGAGCGTCGCCCGGAAGTTCTGCAGGAACAGGTACACCACCAGGAACACCAGGAGCATGGCCTCGCCAAGGGTCTTGACCACCTCGTTGATGGACACGCGCACGAATTTGGTGGTGTCGTAGGGGATGTTGTAGGTGATGCCCGCCGGGAAGCGCTTGGAGAGCTCCTCCAGCTTGGCGTGCACCAGGTCGGCGGTGGCCAGGGCGTTGGCGCCGGGCGCCAGGAACACGCCCATGGGCACGGTGGGCTGGCCGCCGCGCTTGCCGGAGAAGTTGTAGTCGCGCGCGCCAAGCTCCACACGGGCCACGTCTTTCAGGCGAAGGGACGAGCCGTCCGGGTCGGAGCGCAGGATGATGTTTTCAAACTCCTCGGCGGAAACGAGCCGACCCTTGGTGGTGACCATGAAGTTCATGTCCACCCGCGCGGCCGTGGGTTCCTGGCCGATGCGCCCGGCAGCGTACTGGGCGTTCTGCTCGCGGATGGCTGCCGCCACGTCGCCGGGGGTGAGCTTCAGCTGCGCCAGCTTGTCCGGGCGCAGCCACACGCGCATGGAGTAGTCCTGGTTGCCGAAGATCACCGCGTCGCCCACGCCCGGCAGGCGGCGCAGCTCGTCCAGCACGTTCACCAGGGCGTAGTTGCTGATGAACACCGTGTCGTAGCGCCCGTCGCGCGAGTCCATGGTCAGGACCTGCAGGAAGTTCGAGGACTTCTTGCTGACCGTAACGCCCTGGCGGCGCACTTCCTCGGGCAGCGACGTCAGGCCGGACTGCACGCGGTTGTTCACGTTGATGGTGGCCTGGTCCGGGTCGGTGCCCACGGAGAAGACCACGGAGATGGAGATGGAGCCGTCGCCCGCGCTGGTGGAGCGCATGTACAGCATGCGGTCCACGCCGTTGATCTGCTGCTCCAGGGGCGCGGCCACGGTCTGGGCGATAACCTCGGGGCTTGCGCCCGGATAGGAGGCCCGCACCTGCACTTCGGGCGGGATGATGTCGGGGTACTGCGAAATCGGCAGCACGTTCATGGCCACAAGTCCGGCCATGAGGATCACCAGGGAGAGAACCGTGGAGAAAATGGGACGGTTCAGGAAAAAGCGTGCCAGCATGATGAGTTCCGCCTTATCCCGTTTTCCCGGCAGGGGCCTGGGTCTTGTCGCCCTGGCCCGTCGGAGGGGCCTGGGCCGGCGCTGCGGGCTGGCCGATGTCGCGCGGGCGCACGGGCGCGCCGGGGCGCACCTTGATGACGCCCTCCACGATCACCCGCTCGCCGGAGTTCACGCCGCTTTCCAGCAGGTAGTTGTTGCCGAGCGTGACGCCGAGCGTCACCGGGCGCGGCTCCACCGTGTCCTGGGCGTTCACCACCCAGACCATGGGACCCTGCTGGGTGCGCAGCACCGCGCCCTGGGGGACGGTCATGGACTGCTTGAGCACCGCGCCGAGGAGTCTGGCGCGCACGAACTGGCCGGGCAGGATGTCGCCCGAGGGGTTGGGCAGCTCCGCCCTGGCCTTCACCACGCCGGTCTGGGCGTCCACCTGGGTGTCCATGAAATTGATGTGGCCCGAATGAGGATACTCCGTGCCGTCGGACAGCAGCAGGCGCACCTCGAAATCTCCGCCCTTGGGAAACACGATGCGGCCCTCGGCGCGGTCCTTGCGGAACTTCATGGACTCCGCTCCGGGGATGGAGAAGTTCACGTACACCGGGTCGATGCGGTTGATGGTGGTCAGGAGGCTCGAGTCCGCCGTGTTGCCGATGAGGCTGCCTTCGGACTTGGTTTCCTTGCTGGTGATGCCCGTGATGGGAGCCTCCACCCGCGTGTAGCTCAGGTTGATGCCCGCCTCGCGCACTTTGCCCTGGGCGGCGCGCACGTCGGCGGTGGCCGACTCGTACTCGGTCTGGGCGTCGTCGATGTCCTTCTGGCTGATGACGTCGGCCTGGCGGAGCTTTTTCATGCGGTCCAGGTTGCGCTTGGCGCTGGCGAGCCGCGCCTCGGACTGGCCGAGCGCACCCTTGGCCTGCTCAAGCGCTGCCTTCAGCGGTTCGGGGTCGATCTCGAAGAGCAGGTCGCCCTGGCGGACCTTCGCGCCCTCCTCGTAGGCGCGGCGAAGCAGGATGCCGCCCACGCGGGCGCGCACCTGGACCTCGCGCGAGCCGGAAACCTGCCCCACGTACTCAAGATCGAGGGGGATATCGGCGCTGACCAGGGTCTTCACCACCACTTCCGACGGCGGCGGGGCACCGGCTCCGGGCGTCTGGCCGGAACTGTCCTTTCCGCAACCGGCCGCGCCCAACAACGACAGCAAGGCAACGAGCGGCAGCAGAAGACCGCGCCCACGCTCATGCATGAACAGCTTCATAACGTGCATCCTCCGGGGAAGCTCCCGCCACTGGGACCAGCGACGGGTGAAATAGATAGCATCCGATTAGCTAGCTACCTAACTATGTGGACGGGGGACGTCAAGTGATAGGACGGGAGACGAAGAATCGACCGGAAATCTGGACACGCTGGCCAAGGGGCGAGAGGCGTGCTCCGCCGACTTCCTGGCGCCATACTACAAGAAGAAGTGAAACATCGCGATTGCCGGAAATCTCAGCTGACAGTTGAAGACCACCGTGGGCACGCCTCCGAGACGTGCTCCCCCGCATCGTTGGCATACTGGAGCACATCGTCCTGAAACCGTATCGTGACATCCTTGCCCCCGGGACGTCTGCACGTTCCCTCGAAGCCTGCGTCCGACTGGTACCAGACAGGTTCCCACAGGCAATTGAAGCAGGAGTTCTTGACCTTGTGTTTCTGCTCTTTGTGCATCGGTACCTCTCGCCTCTCCCAATAAGACGAGCGACCGGATTGAAAAGGGAGGGATTCACGAAAAAACAGCCCGGTCCGCGCTTCGTGCGAACCGGGCAACGTGCCACTCCCATGAATAACATGCACATGTCTTCAGGGCGCAAGGCATGACCTCAAATTTCCGGAAGGCGTGCCGGTTACGGCGTTCCCAAAAGCTTCTGCGAGCAGTTCTCGGTCAGCTTCCAGCCCATGCGCTTCATCTGGCGCTTGGTCTCGGGACTGACCTTGCCGGTGGTCCAGAACTCCACTCCCTTGGCGGAAAGCTCCCTGGAGGCGTCTGCCAGCGCCCGAGCAACCGTCGCGATGGCGGGCGTCCAGGCCAGGTAGTCCAGGGGGAAGGCCAGTACCAGGGTTCCGTCCTGCTTCATTGCCCCAACGAAACGCCCCAGGGGCATGAAGCCGTCCAGCCGCGCCACGCCCTTGTCGTATCCCGCGTACATCTGGCTCATGCGCTGGCGGAACAGGGCCAGATCCTGGTTGTTGGTGTGCACCAGGAAGCTCACGAAGGCGGACTTGTTCTTCACGTTCGGCATGGCCTCCAGGGCCTTGACGATCCAGGTCTGCTGCGTGGGCGTGAAGTCCTCGTTGTCGATGAACAGTTCGGCCACGGAGGACGGCACGCCCATGTCCTTAAGCGACTGCCGGTTCTGGCGTCTCAGGTCTTCCGGCGCGACGGCCACGTCTATCTCGCCAAGCACAGCCGACCCGCTCACCGCGCTCACCGCGATGCCGACACCGCCCGGAATGAGCGCCTGGAGCGCGCTGCCGGTGATGCTGCCCGCGTACCCGGCCTTGGAGATGTCGTCCAGGCGCTGCTGCAACACCGGGTTGGTGGAATAGGGGTCCACGCCGAACTGCTTGGCGTAGTCGCGCTTGGTCTGGGAGAAGCCGACCAGCTTCTTGAAGCGGTTGTCCTCGTACTTGCTGGGGTTGCTCTCCACCAGACTCTCCTGGGCGCGCGCGAACATCTTGCCCACGCCGGAGAGCGCCCCGCTCACGGAATCGATGGGGTGCACCACCAGATTGGCCGCGCCCTGCACGGTCTGGACGCCCTTGTCCGCCAGGGATCCCCCGAACTGGCTGGAGGAGCTGACCTGCTCCATGGCGGCCATGGCTTTGACCTCCGCGATGCGGGTATGCAGGAGCGCCGTGGACACCACCGTGAAATCGCCGAAGCGCGAGTGCAGCACATAGGTATTCAGGTAGCCGTCGTTGGTGACGATGTTGTCCACCCGCCAATCCTTCCCGGACAGGAGGGACTTGGGCAGGACGGCGGAAGCCTCGAATGTCGGCGGGGATTCGAATTCCTGCGAAATGGCCGGATGTGCGGCGAACATGATGAGGGCGAACAAGGCGGACATGGACGTGAGGGCGGCTTTTACATGCGTCATGGCGTTCCTATCGCGGGTTTGTACGGCATTTGTGTTTATCACGGTCGGATTCAGCACCCAGGTGATCGCTGGACCCCATTGGTCTGCCCCACTCAAAGAGTATCTTACAGCAAAGATACGCCACCGGGAAGTTCTCAATATGGCGGGAGGAGCAGAAAGGAGTCACCTCGTCCCCGGCTGGGCAGGACATCGGCGGCACCGGACACGCTGCCGGAACCCGGCCCCCGTGCTCCGGTTGCTGGGAATGAAGCACCAGGGTTTACGTAATCATGCAAACCTTCTGCATGACATGACATTTAAGCCGCACAGCCCCGCAACCCTTCACGCTTGTGCTTTATGAGACACGCTCTGCGACTGCAGGCTACAGTGGACACCTTTCAGGCACACCAGGCAACTGATCCTGTCGGAGCATTTTACAGAGACTCAACCGCATCCTAAATTGTCAACGCACCAAACAAAAACAATGTCAAACCGTTAGCAACATGAACGTTGTCGGCCAACAACGCACTCTCCAATATTATTATTTCATTACAGCAACATAGGCAGATTTCCCCGCATTTTGTCGAAATACTTAACAGCAACAAGCGTGTTGCGCGCATGTTGACCATGCCCGAACCGCTCCCCGACCCGAGAGCCAAGACACCGGATTTGCGCACTTATATTATCAATTAATTACCAAAACCGACATCATTTTCACCAATACAACCAAACGATTAATATTGACCGCGACAGCCAGAGTTTCTGTATACCACCGTAATACCCTGCAATCCACCCAAGGCATGCTTATTGCTCTTACACCGCATACAATCTTGAGCTCGAGCTATTTTCTGGATTGCATTGCGGTTTTCCTGCTCACCACACCAACACCATGGGGAGGCCTTATGATAAAGCGTCTTTTGCTATGCTTCATGGCCGCGCTGATGTTGTGCTCTCTGACGGGCAACGCGATGGCCAGCACCATTGTCTGGGGGAACAACGCCTCCTTCGGGAACGTGACCCTGGAAGCGTTTGACATGTCCACCGGAGCTGTCGTGCAGCAATTTCTGGCTCCAAATCCGATCGCCGTGCAGGATAACGGTCGCGGCATCGCAGTCGTCGGCACTACCATCTACTACACAACGGCAAACTCGGGGAACATCTATGTAACCAACACAACCACCCACGCCGACCTGGGCATTCTTGTGGATACCGGCCTGAGCGGCATCGCCAGCATCGCCTACGACGGCACCGACCTCTATGTCATTCCGTACAACAACGGCACAGGCGTCTTCAAGTACACCACGGCCGGCGCCCTTATCGGCAACCTGCTTCCGGGGTTTGGCGGTAACAGCCAGGATGGGTTTGAGATCGCCAACAACAACATTCTCATGAACCATGGCGACGCCATCGGCCCGTACGACAAGTACGACCTTGCTGGAAACTTGATCCAGGCCAACTTCATCACACCGACCTTCGCCCCCACCGGCATTACGTTCGATGGCACCAACTACTTCGTATCGGACATCTTCAACAACGCCATCGCCACGTACGACATCAACGGCACCTTCATATCCCACACCGTTCTGGGCCTTCCCTTGCCCCAAAACGGCAACGGACGTCTCCTCGAAGACCTTTCGTCCCTTGGCAACGTCCCCAACAACCCTCCGCCAGGCTCCGTTCCCGAACCCGGCACCATGCTGCTCATGGGCGCGGGCATAGCCGGAGCGATCTTCATGCGCAGGCGCTCCCAAAAGGCCAAGGCTTAAACCCTGAACCACACCCCGGTTCCACATCAGCCCGGACGGCTCCCGCCTCCGGGCTGATTCTGATTTGTCAGCCAAGCCCGAGCTTACGACCCGCAAGGCCAGCCCGCCAGAAGGTGCACGCCTGCCCCCCCCTGCTGCGGACAAATCCAGGCACGAAAACAACAAATCCAGGCAGGGCGGGATTCAACCCCACCCAGCCTGGATCGCCGTCGCCTGACTTCAGCCCGCTGTGCCTACGGACAGGAAATGACCTTGTAGTAGGTGTTTCCGCCCTGGCGGACCTCCTGGAAACACTGGCCGTCCGCGCTGTAGACCGTACCCTTCGAGGAATTGGAGACGGCTATGGCCGTAGCCGGAAGAATGGTGAGCATCGCGCCCAAGGCCATGCCCGCAGCCACGCCCGAGGCCGAGGGGCCGTAGTACCCGCCGTAGCCGTACCCGTAGGCAGGCGCGACCGGGACCGGAACAGGCACCGGTGCAGGCACGACCCTGCCGCGCGGTGCGGCCACCACCCCACCGTTGGGACCGACGGCGGCAGCGCCATAAGGGCCACGGACAGCTGCCCCCCCGCCGGGGCCGACTGCTGCGGCTCCGTAAGGCCCGCGCACGGCTGCTCCGCCAGCGGGTCCCACGGCGGCAGCACCTCTGGGACCTGCGGCGGCAACGCCTCCGCGCGGCCCCACACCCACGGCTCCGCGCGGCGAGTAGGCCACAGTTCCTCCACGGGGTCCGGAGGCCACACCGCGTCCGCCGCCCCTGGCCTCGCTGTCGGTCGGCGTGAACCAGTCGCCCATGAGGACAAGCCCCCCCGTCAGCCACAGCACCAGCGCCAGCGAAACGGTTCGTTTCGCGGCACGCATGGTTTCGGGTTTCATGTGGCCTCCTACTTGCCGGACTTCGCGCCGGTGATGACTGCGTCGTCGCGGGTGAAGCCGACTGGCGCCGAGAAAGCGAAGGCGTCCAGGGACGACTCGCCCGTCTTCCAGCCGCTGAGCACAGCGGTGAACTGCGGGGAACTGCGCAGCTTCTTCTCGGTGATCACGATCTTTCGCGGCAGGGCGCTCGGGCCGTCCTCCACCCATATCTGCCAGTCCACGTCCTTGCCCTGGAAGAACAGGTGCTCGCACACCGTTCCGCGCACCTTGGACTTGCCAACGTAATAGCCTGCCACGCCCTTCAGCTTGGAGCAGGTGTCGTTGGAGAGCAGGTCGCCCAGGGGTGATTCAATCCCATAGGTGGAGGCCAGCATGTCCATGAGGGCGTCCGTGTCCATGGCGGCGGCGATCTGGCCGTAGACCTTCTTGTCCGGCAGGGAGAGGCTGAAGGTCTTGCCGTCGAACACCGAACTGGCCTGGAAATCATCGCCCGCCGTGGCGACCTTGAACGCTCCCGGCCGCAGGACCGACACGTCCATCACGCGTCCTGCCTGGATCTTGGAGCCGTCCTGATAGACCTTGTCCACGGCAACCTCGGCCCGGAAGGAGTAGCTCTTGAGAGCCCCGAGCGCCTTGCACGCCTTGTCGAGGATCTGGGCGGCCTTTTCTTCCATAACGGGCGTTTCGGGAACCTCCGCCTTCTTCTTCGCGGCAAGGCCCAGGCCGGGCAGGGCCAGAAGACACGCCAGCGCGACCGCGAAAGCCGCCTTGGGAGCACAGCGCATGCGAACCTCCATCACTCTCGTGTTTGCATCTGAAAGACTCATCGCCTGTTCGAACGGACGTCTTCCCCGAAGGGGCGGGTGGGATGTTCGCCTCATGTACGTCGCCATGCCCATGAGACCTTTTTATTGATCTTTTGTCAGGTGACTTGGGAAAAGGCAAGCCGCCTGAACGGCCCGACGGCCCGACGGCCCGACGGCCCGACGGCCCGACGGCCCGACGGCCCGACGGCCCGACGGCCCGACGGCCCGAAAAACAGCCTACTTGTGAATTTTATGTCAAGTAGACGGAGCAACTTTTTTTCACTTTCCCCAACCTTTCCTACCAACCGGGTCCGCATGCCTCCCCCTGAAAACGCAACAAGTGCCAACATTACCGCATGTTAACCAACACTCTCAGCCCTGAATCGCCTCTGACTTTTCTGCCCTGACCCGACAAAAACACGACCCCAGCCCAGCCATGGCATTGCTCAATTCCTTACCAGGAATTCATCCGGAGCCATTCTCCAGGCCGCACAACCATCCGAATCGTGCGACTCGCATCCTGGACTTCTCCCGTATCGGCAGGCCTTTAGCTTACATTTTTGTCTGACAATCTGAGGAAATTACAAACTTCAGAGAATTAGTGCTGGCAACAAAGTCAACTTTATCATAGGGTAGCAGCAAAGAAATCAAGCTGCGGTCGTGACGCCTGCCAGCGTCTTTCTCCCCCCGCTGCCTGTAACCATACTCGACTTCTCCTTAGCCTTCATGGGCTTCCCCCTTGTTGGGAAGCATTTCATATGGCGACACGTCTTACGGAAGGAGGATTGTAGTGGGAAACGGCTCGGAAAATGACCTTCTCTATATTGCAGCGTTCTTCCTGGCCGGCCTTGGCTTTGCGGTCGGTCCTTTCATAATCGTCGCTCTTCTCTCCCCCCGCTCCACACGAAGCGTTCGCCAGAAAACAAAACAGCTCATCGAATGCGGCGTTGATCCGATCGGCGATGCCTGGGTCAAATTCAGCGTCGTCTACTATCTTTACGCCCTGATGTTCGTGGCTTTTGCCGTGGACATACTGTTCCTGTTCCCGGCAGCCCTGGTCTACAACAAACCTGGGCTTGTTGATGGCTCTCGAGCATTCCTGGAAATCCTTCTTTTTGTCGGAATCCTTTCGCTCATTATAGTGTACGCTTGGAAAAAGGGAGTCTTCGATTGGAAACGCAAGAGTTACAGCCACCGATAGTCCAGTTCTCGCAGCTCTCGAAACTGCTCGACCTGTGCCGGGCGAACTCGCTGTGGCCCATGACCTTCGGGCTGGCCTGCTGCGCCATCGAGATGATGGCCACCGGCGCGTCGCGTTTCGATCTGGCCCGCTTCGGCGCGGAGGTCTTCCGCCCGTCGCCCAGGCAGAGCGACGTGATGATCGTCACCGGGACCATCAACAAGAAGATGGCCCCGGCCGTCCAGACCCTCTACGACCAGATGCCCGAGCCCAAGTGGGTCATCGCCATGGGCAACTGCGCCATCTCGGGCGGCCCGTTCGTGTTCGAGGGGCAGTACAACGTGGTGGAGGGGGCCTCGAAGCTTTTCAACGTGGACGTGGTCATCCCTGGATGCCCGCCCAGGCCCGAGGCGCTGATCGAGGGCATCCTCAAGCTTGAAGAGAAGTTGACCGGCACACGCAGGTGGCCGCGAGTGGAGGCAGTCTGATCATGGACACCGATGCCATAACCCGGCCCCTGGAAGCTGTCCCCACCGCAGCCGTGAAAACGGTGGACTACAAGGCCAGGGGATTCCACCTGGATGTGAGCGTCTCCCCGCAACACCTGCGCGATGTGGTCACGGTGCTCGACCGCACGGGCTTCTTCATCGAGACCATCACCGGCGTGGACTGGCTGGGGGAAAAAGCCGCCCTGCGCAAGGAGGCCGAAGCTGCGGCTGCGGCCAAGGCCAAGGCTGCCGCCGCCAAGGCTGCCAAGGCCGCCGAAGAAGCCGCTGCCGAAGTCTCCACGGATGAAATCCCCGCTCCCAAAGCCGAAAAGGCCCCCGCACCCGCCGCCGCGCCAGAAGCGCCCAAACAGCCCGAAGCCCCCCAGACGGACGACCTGGAAGCCGTCTACGACTTCAACCGCTACGACACGCTCTTCCGGGTGGCCGTGCGGGTGCGCGTGCCCCGCGACGCGCCGGAAATTCCCACGATCTCGGAAATCTACCCCGCCGCCCACTGGCACGAGCGTGAAGCCCGCGACTTCTTCGGCTTCACCTTCGCGGGCCACCCCTACATGGTGCCGCTGCTCTTGCCCGAGGACGCCGACTTCCATCCCCTTCGGAAGGATTTCACCGCATGAACTCTTTCGCCCCAAACCCGGCCAACGAGACCTTCGTCCTGAACCTGGGCCCGCAGCACCCCGCCACTCACGGCGTGCTGCGCATAAAACTGGTGATGGACGGCGAGTACATCGTCGAGGCGGAGCCCGTGCTCGGCTACATCCACCGCATGCACGAAAAGATGGGCGAGAACCGCACCTGGGCGCAGTTCATGCCCAACACGGGCCGCATGGACTACCTGCACGCCCTTGCCTACAACCACAACTTCGCATGCATCGTGGAGCGCGCGGCTGGCATCGAGGTGCCGGAGCGGGCCGAATTCATCCGCGTCATCACCAGCGAGCTGAACCGCATCTCCAGCCACCTGCTCTGGTTCGGGGCCTTCATCCTGGACCTGGGCGGCTTCTCCCCGCTGCTCTACGCCTTCGACGACCGCGAACAGATCCTGGACCTCCTGGAGACCGTGACCGGCTCGCGCCTCACCTACTGCTACTTCCGCTTCGGCGGCGTCTACAACGACATCGACGAAAACTTCGAGGCCGGAGCCAGGGCCTTCATCACCCGCATGCGCGAGCGCATGCCCATGTACCACGCCCTGGTCACCAAGAACATCATCCTGATGAAGCGGCTCAAGGACATCGGCCACGTGCCTGCCGAAATGTGCCGCAAGTACGGCGCCACCGGCCCGGTGGCCAGGGGCGCAGGCATCGACTTCGACGTGCGCAAGCACGAGCCCTTCTCCATCTATCCGCGCTTCGACTTCGACATCCCCGTGTACCACGAGGCCGACTCCATGGCCCGCTACATGGTGCGCATGGACGAGATCGAGCAGAGCCTGCGCATCATCGAGCAGGCCCTGGGGTCCATGCCGGAAGGTCCGGTGATGGCTGAGAAAGTCCCCAAGACCCTCAAGCCCCCCAAGGGCGACTATTACCACGCGGTGGAGACGGCGCGCGGCTCCTTCGGCATCCGGGCGGTCAGCGACGGGACCAACACCCCATGGCGGCTCAAGCTGCGCACGCCGAGCTTTTCCAACCTGATCGTGTTCGGCGAGGCCGCCCGGGGGATGCTGCTCCCGGACGCGCTGGCTCTGCTTGGGAGCCTGGACCTGGTCATTCCTGAGATCGACAGGTGAGGAGGCGCGATGTTTCTTGACTCTGAACTGATCCGGCTCTTGGCTTTCGTGCTGGGGGTCGTCGGCTTCGTGGCCATGAACGCGGCCTACCTCGTGTGGCTGGAGCGCAAGGAAGCGGGCCACATCCAGCGGCGCATCGGCCCCAAGGAAGTCGGCCCCTACGGCCTGCTCCAGCCCATGGCCGACGGCCTGAAGCTGATGACCAAGCAGCTCATCACACCGGACGGAGTGGACCCGATCCTCTTCAAGGTCGCCCCCATCCTGGTGATGGTCCCGGCCATCATGAGCTTCGTGACGCTGCCCTTCAGCGAGACCCTGGTGGCGCGAAACCTGGACGTGGGCCTTCTGGCCGTGTTCGCCTTCGCCTCCATCAACGTGCTGGGGCTTCTGCTGGGCGCGTGGGGCTCGCGCAACAAGTACGCCGTCATCTCGGCGGCGCGCGTGGTGTCGCAGAACGTGGCCTACGAAATCCCCATGCTGATCATCATCGTCACCCTGGTGATGATCACCGGCACCCTGAACCTGCACGAGATCGTCACCTTGCAGACCGGCGGGTTCTGGCACTGGAACGTCCTCAAGTTCACGGCCAGCCCGCTCATGCCGGTGGCCTTCCTGATCTTCTTCATCTGCATGCTGGCCGAGACCAACCGCGCCCCCTTCGACATGGCCGAGGCCGAGAGCGAGCTGGTGGCGGGCGCGTTCACGGAATACCCGGGCATGGGTTTCGGCGTGTTCTTCATGGGCGAGTACGCCAACATCGTGGTGGGAACGAGCCTTGCCACCATCCTGTTTCTGGGCGGCTGGGACTGCCCCCTGGGCCTCTTCCCCGGCGTGCACTGGTTCCTCATCAAGATGTACGCGCTCATCTTCGTGGTGATCTGGATACGCTGGACCTATCCGCGAACGACCTTTTACGGACTCCTGAACCTCTCCTGGAAGATCCTGATCCCCGTTGCGTTCTTCAACCTGATCCTGACCAGCGCCATGTTGAAGGTGTTCTAGCCATGACTGCCTACTTCAAAGAGATCATAAGCGGCACATGGAGCCTGTTCGTGGGGCTCGGCATCACCATCGTGTACTTCTTCAAGCCGGTGGTCACGCTGCAATACCCCCACGAGACCGTACCCATGACCCCGCGCTACCGGGGCCACATCGACCTGGTGTGGGACGAGGTGCGCGGCACCAACAAGTGCATCGTGTGCAACGGCTGCATGAAGGCCTGCCCATCCAACTGCATCACCCTGGCCGGAGAAAAGGCCGAGGGCGGCAAGGGCAAGGTGCTCACGCAGTACACCCTGGACTTCACCAAATGCAGCCTGTGCGGCCTGTGCGTGGAGGTCTGCCCCACCGAGGCACTGGAATTCTCGAAAGAGTACAACCTGGCCGGGTTCGATGAGAAAGACTACGTGTTCGACCTGCTGAAACGGCTGGAGGCAAAGCACTCATGACGCCTTCCCTGGCATCCGCCGAGGGCCTCCTGGGCCTTCTGTTCCTGGTGTTCGTCCTGGTCACCGTGGCCGGGGCCTTGATCGCGGTCCACACGAGGCAGCTCATCCGCGCCGTTGCCGGGCTCGGCCTGTGCTTCATCGGCGTGGCCGGGCTGTACTACTCGCTGGGCAGCCCCTTCGTGGCGCTCATGCAGGTGCTCATCTACGTGGGCGCGGTGTGCGTCACCATCATCTTCGCGGTCATGCTGGCCGACCCGGTGGAAAGCCCAAGGCCCGCCAAAACCGCCGTGTTCTTCGGGGCGCTGGCCATCATCGCCAGCGGGGGCATCATCTGGGCGCTGGCGAGCCTCGGCCTGCGCACCCCCTGGAAGGAGCTGCCCGGAGCCAGCGGACAGGGCAGCGTGGACCAGCTGGGCGTCTCGCTTTTGACCAGCTACTCCATGAGCTTCGAGCTGATCTCCGTAGTGCTGCTGGTGGCCATCATCGGTTCGCTGGTGCTGGCGCGCCTGGGAAGGAGCAAGCAATGAACATCCTGACTCTCGGCAACAGCCTGGACACTTACCTGGTGATCGGGGCGGTGCTTTTCGGCATCGGGCTGTACGGCATCGTGAAGCGCCGCACCTTCATCGGCATGCTCATCTCGGCGGAGCTCATGCTCTCGGGGGCGTCGGTGAACTTCATGGCCTTCAACCGCTTCCTGGCCCCCACCCCGGTGACGGGGCAGGTGTTCACGCTGTTCATCATGGCCATCGCCGCTGCGGAAGCGGCCATCGTGCTCAGCATCATCATCGCGGTGTACCGGAACTACAGGTCGATCGAGACCAACGACGTCGTGGACCTGAAAGGGTAAAAAGGACTGGGCATGGACAGCATCGTTTCCATCAAGCCGCTGCTTGCCATATCGACCGCCTTGGCCGGGTCCTTTCTGGTCATGCTGTCCGGGCGCAAGCCAGACGTGCGCGAGTCGTGGTCGTTCATCGCGGCGGTGGTCATGTTCGGGATCATCGTCTCGATGATTCCGGCCGTGGCCCCCGCGCCTTGGGGCCAGGGGCAGACCCTGGTGTTCCACCTGTTCAAGATTCTCCCGGGCCTGAGCGTCTCTTTCCGGGCGGACGCCCTCTCCATGGTGTTCGCTGTGGCGGCGTCCTTCCTGTGGATCATCGCGGTGTCCTACTCAGCCGGATACATGCGAGGGCTGCATGAGCACGCGCAGACCCGCTTCAACGCCTGCTTCGCGCTGGCGCTGTTCGGGGCCATGGGCGTGGCCTTCTCGGACAACCTCTTCACCCTGTACCTGTTCTACGAGATCGTGAGCGTCTGCACCTACCCGCTGGTCGCCCACCACCAGGACAAGGAGAGCTACGAGGGCGCGAAGAAGTACCTGGTCTATTTGGCGGCCACGGCCAAGGGGCTGGTGCTCCCGGCCATGGTGCTCATCTACGTGCTGACCGGCACGCTGGACTTCGCCCAGGACATCCACAAGGGCATCTTCGCCCTGGGGACCAACCCCACCCTGGTGACCATCCTCTACGCCTGCTGCATCCTGGGGTTCGCCAAGAACGGCATCATGCCCTTCCACAACTGGCTGCCCGGAGCCATGGTGGCCCCTACGCCGGTCTCCGCGCTGCTGCACGCGGTGGCGGTCGTGAAGGTGGGCGTGTTCTGCACGGTGCGGGTCATGCTCTACGTGTTCGGCACGGACCTCATGAAGGAGCTCAACCTGGGCGTGCCCACGGCCTACTTCGTGTCCTTCACCATCCTCACGGCGTCCATCATCGCCCTCTCGAAAGACAACCTGAAGGCCCGGCTGGCCTACTCCACCGTGAGCCAGCTCTCCTACGTGGTGCTTGGCGTGTCGCTTCTGACCATCGACGGCATCCAGGGCGGCATCGTCCACATCGCCAACCACGCCTTCTCCAAGATCACGCTCTTCTTCTGCGCCGGCGCGATCTACGTGGCCACGCACAAGAAATCCATCTCGGAGATGGGGGGCCTGGGCAAGGCCATGCCCTTCACCTTCGCGGCCTTCGCCATCGCCTCGCTCAGCATGATCGGCGCGCCCCCGGTGGCGGGCTTCGTGACCAAGTGGAAGCTCCTGGTGGGGACCATGGCCATGCCTGACCACTCCACGGGCATCCTGCTGGTGCTTCTGGCCTCCACGCTCCTGAACGTGGCCTACTTCGCGCCGGTCACCTACAAGGCCTTCTTCGGCAAGCCCCCGGCGGGCGAGGTCTACACGGGCATCAAGGAAGCGCCGCTGGCCATGGTGGTGCCCATCATGATCGCGGCATTCATATCGTTGGCAATAGGCATCTACCCGGACTTCTTCATGGTCTTCGTCAAGGCGGTGACAGGATGATCGTTCAAGTGATCAACTTCCTCAGGGACAGGCTGCCATCAGTCATCCGCTGGTGCTACGTGGGACTCGCGGCGCTGGTGGCGTGGGACATCGCCTTCGTGGACAAGAGCCACGCCCACACCGCCATGGAAAAGCTCCCCGGCTTCTGGGCGATCTTCGGGTTCGTGGCCTGCGTGCTCATCATCGTGGTGTCCAAATGGTTCGGCCATCAGGGCATCATGACCCGCGAGGACTACTATGACGACTGAGTTCTGGTTCCACCCGTCGCTGATACTCATCATCGGAGCCGTGCTGCTGCCGCTGGTGCCAAAGGCGCTGAAAAAGGCGTTCCTGGTGGCGGTGCCCGTGCTGGCCTTCCTGGACGTCCTGTCCATGCAGGGCAACAACGGCACCTTCGGGGTGGTCCAGTTCCTGGACTGGTCCCTGACCTTTGGACGCGTGGACGCGCTGTCCATGGTGTTCGCCTACATCATGACGCTCATGTGCATCATCGGCACCATCTACGGGCTGCACGTTGAGGAGGACTTCCAGCACGTGGCCGCCTGGCTCTACGTTGCCGGGTCGCTGGGGGTCATCTTCTGCGGCGACTACCTGGTGCTCTTCCTGTTCTGGGAAGTGATGGCCTTCTCCTCGGTGTTCCTGGTGTGGTTCCGCAGGCGCAAGGAATCGCTGGCCGTGGGCTACCGCTACCTGCTGGTGCACACCGCAGGCGGGCTTCTGCTGCTGGCAGGCATGATCCTTCGTTTCAAGGCCACCGGGGGCGATCTGTCCTTCGGGCCGATCGGCGTGGACAACCCCCAATTGTACACCTACCTCATCATGGCGGGCTTCATCCTGAACGCAGCCGTGCCGCCGCTGCACGCCTGGCTGCCCGACGCCTACGGCGAAGCCACAGTCAGCGGCGCGGTGTTCATGTGCGCCTTCACCACCAAGACGGCGGTCTACGCCCTGGCTCGCGGCTTCGCGGGCATGGAAATCCTGGTGCCGCTTGGCGTGTGCATGGCCCTCTACGGCGTGGTCTACGCGGTGCTGGAGAACGACTCACGGCGACTGCTGGCCTATCACATCATAAGCCAGGTGGGGTACATGGTGGCGGGTGTGGGCATCGGCACGCAGCTGGCCATAAACGGCGCCTGCGCCCACGCCTTCGCCCACATCCTGTACAAGGGCCTTCTGTTCATGGGCTGCGGCTCGGTGCTGCACATGACCGGCAAGAGCAAATTCTCCGATCTTGGCGGCCTCTACGCCAAGATGCCCCGGACCTTCATCTTCACGCTGATAGGCGGCCTGTCCATCTCGGCCTTCCCGCTGTTCAGCGGCTTCGTCAGCAAGGCCATGATCGTGGCCGCAGGCTTCGAGGAGCACAACTACTGGGCCGCATTCCTGCTGACGCTGGCCTCAGCCGGAACATTCCTGCACACCGGCCTCAAGGTTCCGTACTTCATTTGGTTCGGCAAGAACAACTGCAGCCAGGAGACTATGCAGAAGGCCGCTGACCCGCCCATGAACATGCAGGCGGCCATGATCATCGCCTCTTTCCTGTGCATCTTCATCGGCTGCTACACGCCCTACCTGTACGACATGCTGCCCTACCCGGACGTGGCGGCCAATTATCACCCGTACACCCAGTACCACCTGTCCGAGACCCTGCAGATCCTGCTGTTCACGGCCCTTGGGTTCTTCCTGCTGATCAAGAAGCTGGCCCCCGAACCCAAGATCAGCCTGGACCTGGACTGGTTCTACCGCATGGGCGGACGCGGGTTCCTGTGGCTGGCCAAGAAGCCCATACAGGCCGCCGACAACTGGGTGAGCGAGGCCTACCGCCTCATCGGCCTGATACCGCTCATGGCCACGGCCCGGTTCTGGTCCTGGTTCGACTGGCACGGCATCGACGGCGTGGTCGACGGCCTGGCGCGCACCGTTCAAGGCATCGGCGGGCAGCTTCGCGGCCTGCAGAACGGCCAGCTTCAGTTCAACATCCTCTATGCGATGTCCCTGGTGGCCATCGTGCTCGTGATCTTCGTCTTCGTCTGATTTCAACATGGAGGATTGAGGGCATGGACTTTCTGATGCTGAACAGCTCCGGGTTCCCCATCCTGAGCACCTTGATATTCCTGCCGCTGGCCGGGGCGCTCGCGCTGCTGGCCATACCGGGAGCCAATGCCCAGCGGTATTGGACCCTCCTGGTGACCGGCGTCACGGCGGCCATTTCCCTGCCGCTCTACTCCGGGTTCGACGCGAGCACGGCCAAGTACCAGTTCGGCGAGCACATCCCCTGGATATCCTCCCTGGACATCAACTACACCCTGGGAATCGACGGCATCTCGCTGCTCCTGGTGCTCCTGACCACGCTGTTCATGCCGCTTTGCGTGCTGGGTTCCTGGAAGTACATCGAAACGCGCGTGCGGGAATTCATGATCTGCCTGCTGCTCATGGAGACCTCCATGCTGGGCGTGTTCATGGCCCTGGACTTCGTGCTGTTCTACATCCTCTGGGAGGCCATGCTCATCCCCATGTATCTGCTGATCGCAGTATGGGGCGGGCCGCGCAAGGTGTACGCGTCCATCAAGTTCTTCCTGTACACCCTGGCTGGCTCGGTGCTCCTGCTGGTGGCCATCATCGCCCTGTACATGAGCCAGGGCACCTTCAGCATCCCGGCGCTCATGGGCCAGAGCTACTCGGCCACCTTCCAGCTGCTTGTCTTCCTGGCCTTCTTCCTGGCCTTTGCCATCAAGGTGCCCATGTTCCCCTTCCACACCTGGCTCCCGGCAGCCCACGTGGAAGCGCCCACCGCGGGCAGCGTCATCCTGGCCTCGGTGCTCCTGAAGATGGGAACCTACGGCTTCCTGCGCTTCTGCCTGCCCATCACGCCCGAGGCCACCCATGTGGTGCTGCCCTACGTGCAGTGGCTCTCAGTGGCGGGCATCCTCTACGGAGGGTTCACGGCCCTGGCCCAGCAGGACATGAAGAAGCTGATCGCCTACTCCAGCGTGGGCCACATGGGGTTCGTGACGCTGGGCATCTTCGTGCTGAACCAGCGCGGCATCGAAGGCGCGATTCTTCAGATGATCAACCACGGCATCACCACCGGCGCACTCTTCTTCTGCGTGGGCATGATGTACGAGCGCACCCACAGCCGGGAGTTGGCCACGGCGGCGGGCGTGGGCAAGTTCATGCCCATCTACGTCACCTTCCTGGCATTCTTTTCGCTCTCGTCCCTTGCCTTCCCCGGCACCAACAGCTTCGTGGGCGAGTTCCTCATCCTGGCGGGCAGCTTCGCCGAAAACAAGATCCTCACCGCCTTCGCCATCCCGGGAGCCATCCTGGCCGCCGCCTACATGTTCCGCATGGTGCAGCGCGTTATCTGGGGCGGTACGGACAACCCCGAACACAAGGGCCTGATGGACCTCAACCTCCGCGAGATTCTGACCCTGGCCCCGCTCCTGGTGGGCGTGTTCTGGCTGGGGCTGGCTCCGGAGCCGGTCATGAACGTGATGCAGGCCAGCGTGGCCAACGTGCTCAAGCAGGTGGGAACCGCGTCCGGCGGCGTGGTCGCCGTGACCAGCCTGATGCCCTAATGGAAACCGAACGCTTCAGGACCTCAGAAAAGGCCGCACTATGAAGATCATGTTGTTCGCTCCCGAGATGACGCTCCTGCTGGGTGGTCTCGCGCTCTTCCTCCTGTCCATCGGGAAGAATACGGCCCGTTTGGCCCGCCCCCTGGCACTGGCCGTGGCCCTGGCAACTTTCGGGGCCAGCCTGTTCAGCCTGCGGGCGGAGGGGTTTCTGTTCTTCGACTCCTACAAGATCGACCTCTTTTCCCAGGTGCTGAAGCTGATCCTCTCCGGCGGCCTGGCCTGCGTGCTGCTCTTTGGAAAGGAGCTTAAGGACATCGCCGAGGAGATTCGCCCTGAATACTACATGTTCCTCTGCCTGAGCACGCTTGGGCTGGTCATGCTGGTCAGCAGCGTGGAACTGGTCACGCTGTTCATCGCGCTGGAGCTGTCCTCCTACTCGCTGTACCTGCTGGTTCCCATGCGGGAAGAGAGGCCGGGCCTTCGCATGCAGATGGAATCGGCCATCAAGTACATCCTGTTCGGCGTGGTGGCCACTGCGGTGATGCTTTTCGGCATGAGCTACCTGTACGGCCTCACCGGAACCACCTACTTCGCAGGCCTGATCCCCGCGCTTCGCACCATGATGGACTCCCCGGCGGCTTTGGCCGGCATCGCCATGGTCATGGGCGGCTTCTTCTTCAAGCTGGCCGTGTTCCCCTTCCACTTCTGGGTTCCCGACGTCTACCAGGGCGCGTCCAACGAGACCACGGCCTTCATCTCCTCCGTGCCCAAGGTGGCTGCCGTGGCCATGCTGATCCGCATCGCGGCCATGGCCACCTCCGAAGGCCACCACCTCACCAGCATGCTGGCCATCTTCGCGGTCCTCTCCATGTTCTACGGCAACCTGGTGGCCTTGGTGCAGACCGACATCAAGCGCATGCTGGGTTTCTCGGGCATCGCTCACGCAGGCTACGTGCTCCTGGGCATCGTGACCTTGCAGGAGGTCGGCTACGCCACCTCGCTCTATTACATCACAGGTTATCTGGCCATGAACGTGGCCGGTTTCCTGGTGATCTGCACCGTGTCCCAGAACGGCGAGAACCTTCAGATCAGCGACCTGAGCGGGCTGCACAAGCGCTCGCCGCTCATGGCCTTCACCCTGGCCGTGAGCATGTTCGCCCTGGCTGGCCTGCCGCCTTTCGCCGGGTTCATGGGCAAGTTCATGCTGCTCACAGGAGCTTACAAAGCCGGGTACCTGCCCTTGGTGATCATCGCGGCTGTAAACACCGCAATTTCCATCTATTACTATCTCTCAGTAGTCCGCGTGACCTACGCGGCTGGCGGCGACAAGACCGAGACCATCAACGCCAGCGCATCGGCCAAGGCCCTGTCCGTGGGGCTGGTGCTCTTGATTCTGGCACTGGGCTTGGCGCCGGACATGCTGATGCGGCTGGCCACCGACGCCGTGAAGAGCATTCTGTAGCGCGTGCAACGAGGGGTGGGGGAGCTGGTATTCCCCCATTTTCCCTTTACTTTTTAACCCGAACGTTCGAAATGCCGAGGAGATGATCGACTCTTGACGACTTGAAGCACGTGGTTTCACGGTTTTCGCCGTGATGAGAGCCAAACCAGTGACCTCACAAACCCCGAAAAACTTTTGCGCATGAAAACAACTGTTTTTCCTTGGTTTCCGTGAGGGGCCTCATAAAAATCACGTCAAATACCGGCCGGATCGCAATATTGTTGTTGCCTTTCAACCGGAATGCGTACAAGAGTACATAAAACTTTAACCGAGCATGGCTTCTTTGAATCATGGGCTATCTGGTTTGCTCAGATCCTAGTGATGAAACAAAACATGCCAAAAACGGGAGCAACAGCCCATGTCTAAGAAACTCTATGTTGGAAACCTTTCCTTCAGCACCTCCGAAGATGAAATCCGCAACGTGTTCTCCGCCTTCGGCGAAGTCCACAGCGTCGCTCTGATCACCGACCGCGAGACCGGCCGCCTGCGTGGCTTCGGCTTCGTGGAAATGGACGACGAAGGCGCCAAGGCCGCCATCGCCGGCATGGACGGCAAGGAGCTCGGCGGTCGTACCCTGAAGGTCAACGAGGCCCAGGACAAGCCCCGCTCCGGCGGCGGTGGCGGCGGCGGCCGTGGCGGCTACGGTGGCGGCGGCGGTCGCTGGTAGTCTGACCAGCCTCTCTGATTAGCTTCTGAGAGATCCCAGGGCCGGAACATGTTTCCGGCCCTTTTCATTTTTCCGGCCAGTTTCTGCTCATCCTGCGATTTCTGCACCTGATTGCCTGTGCAAACAGCGTTGCACTTCCAGATCATCCAATTCGCTATCCCAACCCATTCCACTCCACGGCCATAAAAAAGGCCGCCCGTTGCCGGGCGGCCTTTACCGTCACAGACTTTCGTCTGAATATTCTACCAGTCGGACTTGGTGAAGGTGTCTTCCACACCGAAGTCGACGACGGGCTCGGCAGCGGCGGCAGGAGCGCCGCCAGCGGCGGGGGCGCCACCACCGGCAACGGTCACCACGCCGTGCTTCTTCACGTCTTCGATCATCTTGAGCAGCTCATCGACCTTGCCGATGTACTCGTTGACCTTGGCCAAGGGAGCCACGAGGATCTTCTCGCTGTCCTTCTGGGAGGAATCCTCGAAACGCTTCACCGAGGCTTCAGCGGCCTTCAGCTTGGCTTCCACGTCGATCAGGGTCGCGGTCTTGGCGGCCAGTTCGGCCTTGACCTTGGCCAGCTCTTCGGCCTGGGTCACAGCGGCGGTCTTGTACTGAGCCAGCTGGGCGAACAGAGCGCTGATCTCGCCGACGGTCTCGGCGGGCAGCTTGGGCACGGAGACATTCTTGGCGGTGGAGGCCAGCTGAGCCGGGCTCATGGCGATCACTTCAGGATGCTGCTCGTAGATCCACGCCTTGGCGAGGGCGCCGGCGAAAGGAGCCAACTCCTCGTCGACGACGGTGTCGGCCATGTAGCTGACCAGCTCAACTACGCCCTTCTTCTGGCCTTCCTTGTCCACGCCCTTCAGATACGACATGAAGGTGTTCATCGGGAAAACTTTCGTCTCAGCCATCGGAGTTCCTCCTCTTAGATCTCGAAAACTTTGTCTTCAACGCGGGACAGCGGCAGACGTCCGCTCACTCGCGCATACACCAGGGCCGTAGTGCGGTACACAAGGTGCCCAAGCTTGGACCAGGGCAGGTACGCAAACAACATGAACACGGTGATCAGGTGCAGGTAGTACATCGGGTAGGCAAGCCCGGCCACGCCAGCGAGGCGCAGCAGGAAGCAGCCGGTGCCGGTGACGAACACAGCCCAGACCACGCCAAGCAGATACCAGTCGTAGAAGCTGGAGCCGGACTTCTGGGAGTCCTGGTTCAGGCGGCGACGGGTCAGCATGGTCAGGCCGTAGAGGCCGAGCACCATGCCGGCCACGGCCAGCAGCTTCACGGGGCTGTACAGCGGCATGGGCGTGTCGCCCAGCACGTGCAGCCAGTTGAACCCGGGGACCTTGGAACCCCAGTGCGACACGGCGACCACACCGGTGACGATGGCCAGGGCAACGAAGGCGAACACCAGGGTCCAGTGGCCCTTGAAGCGCTCGGTGTTGTCCTTGCCGCAGTCGTTCCACTTGCGGTGGGTGATTATCTCGTCGCGCACCACGTCGATGATGGCCTGGATGATCGTGGGCTTCTCAACTTCCTGGCCCAGCTGCCAGGTCTCGGGCAGGCTCTTGAAGGACTTCCACATGTTCATGACGCCCTTGTAGAAGCTCCATCCCATGAAGATGAAGACCAGGATGAACAGGGGGTCGATGGTGTAGTCGCCGGGGTAGAGCTTGCCGAACCTGATATCGCCTTCAGGAATGCTGAATCCGCCCTGGGTGATCAGCCAGATCACGGCAAAGAGGATAGCCGGGATGGCGATCAGCTTGGGAAGATGCTTGGAGGAGCTCATCCACTCGCCGATGCATTCCGGGCCTACCAGCTTGCGGTAGGTCATGTTGCGGATGGCGGCCAGGGTATCGCCGGGCCTCGCGCCACGGGGGCAGAGGTCCGAGCAGGTGCCGCAGTTGTGGCACAGCCACACGTCGATGTCGTTCATGAGCTTGTCTTTGAGGCCCCACTGCGCCCAGACCATCTCCTTACGGGGATAGGGGTTCTCGGGCGGGGACAGGGGGCAGGCCACGGAACAGGTCGCACACTGGTAGCACTTCTTGACCGACTCGCCACCGGCGGCCTGAAGCTCCCTGACGAAGCTCGGATCGGGTTGGATCCGGACCGGAGAAGACATAAGCAGGGCCTCCTAGTATCCTTTGAACGGGTTGGGACCCATTTTCACGATCATGTTCATGAACTGATCGATCATACCGGGCACGACATCATACTCGTCAATGGCGACCTGGAGCTGATCCACGCGCTCGGGCTCGACGCCAAGGCGCTTGAGCGACTCGGAGATGTTCTCCTTGCGGCGGTTGCACAGCTCGGAACCCTTGACGAAGTGGCACTGGTAGTCGTCGCCGTATTTGCAGCCGAGCAGCATCACGCCGTCGATGCCCTTGGACATGGCGTCGGCCACCCAGATGGCGTTGACCGAACCCAGGCAGCGCACCGGGATGACACGCACGTAGGAGCTCCAGGACTTGCCGCGAAGCGCAGCCATGTCCAGGGCCGGATAGGCGTCGTTCTCGCAGGCCAGGATCAGCACGCGGGGGCCGCCCACGTCCATCTTGGGGGGAACCTGCATCTCGCGGATCATGGTGCCGATCATGTCGATGTTGTAGTTGTCGAAGCTGATGACGCGCTCAGGACAGGCGCCCATGCAGGTGCCGCAGCGGCGGCAGCGCGTGGGGTTGGGCATCGGGGTGCCCTTGGGATCGTCGTCCAGGGCTCCGAAGGGGCATTCCTCGGTGCAGCGTTTGCACTGGGTGCAGCGCACGAAGTTGAACACCGGATAGCTGCGGTCGCCCGAGCGGGGATGCACTGCCACGCCCTTGTTGGCGCTGGAGACGCACTGGATGGCCTTGAGGGCCGCGCCCATGGCGTCGTCGGCAGAGAGGGCCAGGCCCATGGGCTGGCGCACCGCGCCTGCGGCATAGATGCCGGTGCGGCGGGTCTCGTAGGGGAAGCAGATGTAGTTGGAGTCGGCGTAGCCCTCGAAGAGGTTCAGGTCCGGGAAGGCCAGGCCCTGGCGGTATTCCAGGTTGACCACCGGGCTGTGGGCCGTGGTGGGGACCAGCGCCGTGGGCAGCACCACCAGGTCGGCCTCGATCTCGATGGACTCGCCCAGCAGGGTGTTCTCCATGGAGATGATGACCGAACCGCCGGAACCGGACTTGACGGACTTGATGTCTGCCTTGCTGAGCATGATGCCCGGCTTATCCTGGGCGGCCTTGTAGTAGCGCTCGTTGATGCCGGGGACCATCATGTGGTCGTAGAAGATGAAGGCCACGGCCTCGGGGTCCTTCTCCACCACGTAGTTGGCCTGCTTGAGGGCCACCAGGGTGCTGATCTCGGAGGACAGGGCCAGATGGCGCTGGGACTCCAGATCGCAGAAGGGAGCCGGTCCGGCCTCTTCACCTTCGGCAGGGGCGGCGGGCGGGTTCTGCGGAGCGTCGGCAGCCGCGTCGCACTCCATGACCACGTCCGAGGGACAGGACACGGTGGAGCAGGCGGCGGTGTTCAGCAGGAAGGCCACGCTGCGGGGAGCCTTGCCGTCCGAGGGACGGGTGATGCAGCCGCCCTTGGCCATCTTCTCGAGCTCGGCGGTGGTGATCACGTTCTTGATCTCGCCGTAGCCCAGGGGCGCCAGGTACTTGGTGTCGCCCGCGTCCCAGCCGGTGGCCAGGACCATGGAACCGATGTCCAGGGTCTGCCCGTTGGACAGCTGGGCCTTGTACTGGCCCGGTGCGCCGGAGAACTTCTCCAGGCTGGTGCCGGTGAAGATGGTCACCTTCTTGCTGGCGTTCACCTGGGAGATGAGCTTGTCCAGCCCGGTCTCATGGGCTTCGGTGTAGGGGTGGCTCAGGGGGAACGTCTTGTAGAAGTTCACCACCTTGCCGCCCAGGGTGTCGCTCTTTTCGACCAGGACAACCTCATATCCCAGGGACGCGGCCGCGTTGGCGGCGTTCAGTCCGGTCCAGCCGCCGCCCAGGACCAGAATGGTCTTGAAGGTCTCGGCGACTTCGGGGTTGGGGATGTTGGACTTGGTGAGCTTCACCACGCCCATGAGCGAGTATTCGTTGCAGATGATCTGCAGGTCGTTGATGCCCTTGGCCATCTCGATGACGCCGGTTTCCTTGTCGAAGGACCAGACGCCCTGCTCGCGCAGGTTCACGCGTTCCACCTGGACGGTGTCGCCGAAGGCGAACACATCCCACTTGGAGCGCGGGGAACATGCGCACAGACACACGCCGTCCAGCCCCGCCTCGGCGATGTCGGCCTCAATGGCCGCCTTGCCTTCAGGGGAGCAGAGCACGGGGTGGGTTTTGATGACCGGGCACTGCGGCTGGTACTTGTTCTTTACCGCGGTGCACACTGCGTCCAGATCGACGGCTTCGGCCAGGCCGCAGCCGCCGCAGACGTACACGCCTATTTTCTCGGCCATGAATCCTTACCTCCCCGCAACCGTTTGTATGGCCTTGAGCGCCGCGCCCGTGGCCGCCTGGGCCGAGCGCATCACGTCCAAGGGCAACTTGGCGCAGCCCGTGGCGATCACGCCGGAGTCGGGCGAGCCGATGAAAAAGCCTTCCTCATCCCTGGGCGTGTTGACGGCCACAGCCTCGCCAGCCGTGGAAGGCTGCATGCCGGTAGCCAGAACCACCAGATCGAACTCTTCCACGTTCTTGATGCCGGTATCCACGTTCTCGACCGTGGCCAGCACCTTGCCGGAAGCGGATTCGGTCAGCTCGGCGACCTTGCCCTTGACCAGCGTAAGCTTGTCGTCGGCGGAGACCTTTTCCAGGAACTTCTGGTAGCGGCCGGGGGTGCGCAGGTCGATGTAGTAGATGGTGACCAGCGCCTCGGGCACGCGCTCGCGCACATAGGTGGCCTGCTTGAGGCTGGCCATGCAGCAGATGTACGAGCAGTAGTTCAGGTGGTTCTCGTCGCGCGAACCGGCGCACTGCACGAAGGCGATGCGCTTGGGAGCGGCCTTGTCGGAAGGCCGGAGCAGCAGGCCGCCGGTGGGCCCGTTGGGGGCGCACAGGCGTTCCATCTGCATGTTGGAGATCACGTTCTTCAGCTTGCCCGCGCCCAGGTTCTCGAGCTTGGACATGTCGTAGGGCTTCCAGCCGGTCGCCTCGACCACCGCGCCGACCTTGAAGGTCTGGGTGCGCTCCTGGTCGGCGAGATCGATCGCGCCGTACTTGCAGGACGCCTCGATCTTCTTGGCCTCGGCTTCGGAGCAGCGGTTCTTCTCGAACACGTAGCGCATGGGGAATGCGAACAGGTTCGGCCTGAAGGCCACCTTGCGCTGTCCCATGCCCAGGTCGAACTCGCAGGGGACCTTGGTCTCTGCGGCTTCGGCGCAGGCGTTGCATCCCGTGCACTTCTCGTTGACGAAGCGGGGCTTGATGGACAGGGTCACGTCGAAATTCCCGGCCTGGCCGGAAACCTTGGTGACCTGCGCCATGGTGATCACCTTGACGTTAGGATTGCTGCGGATGCGCTGGAACTGAATCTCCAGCCCGCACGAGGGGGGGCAGAGCTTGGGGAAATATTGGTTGAGCTGCGCCACCCGCCCCCCAAGATAGGGATTTTTCTCCACGAGGATAACCTCGTAGCCCATTTCGGCGGCCTCCAGGGCAGCGGTGATACCGCTGAATCCCCCGCCGACCACCAGTATCGCGTTGCCAGACATTGACACCTCCCTGCTCGGATTTGACCTTTCACGGTCAAACGGCCTGATCCGGGACGCCTAGCCCGGTGCGCCCCGGATCAGACCGTTTGGGACAAACGGCCGGTTTCCGGCTTGAAAAAACGGCCGCGGGCAGATGCCCGCGGCCGCGCTTGGTCCGACTTACTCGGTCGGGATGATCTGAACGTAGGGGCGCTTGAAGACCTTGGTCTCCTTGGTGACCGGATCGTACTTCGAGTTCACGAAGCAGTGCCACTTGGAGTCGTCCAGGCCCGGGAAGTCGCCACGGTAGTAGAAGCCGGGGTAACGGGACTCTTCACGGAAGGCGATGTGCTGCATGTGCAGGCGCACGGTCCACAGACGGTGGAACTGCTCCCAGCAGCGCATCAGTTCGTGCAGGTCGCGGGCGGCCAGCTTCTTGGAGTCCTCTTCCATCATGGCCAGCAGCTTGAAGCCGGTGTCCAGGAGGGATTTGGAGGTGGTGTACAGGGTGCCAACGCCTCCGCCGTATTCATCGGTGCACTTGATGAGGCGCATCATGAAGTTCTTGGGCGAGATGAAGTTGGGGTTCACAACGGGGTCGGTGGAGACGCCCTTGAACTGCTCGAAGGTGTACCAGGGCTGGTAGATCTCTTTCTTCAGGTCGTCAGCCTTCTCGGCGATCGTGGGGACGTAGTCCTTGTGATCGACGCACCAGCGGACCATCTGCTTGCCGACGATGCGGCCTTCAGCGTGGGAGCCGGAGGAGAACTTGTGACCGGAAGCGCCGACGCCGTCAGCGCAGGTCCAGAGACCCATGACGGTGGTCATGCGGTTGTAGACCTTGCCGTTGTCGGCGCGGACCTTGTACTCTTCGGGAACCCAAGCTTCGTCGGGACCGGAAGCCCAGATGCCGCAGCAGCCGGAGTGCGAGCCGAGCAGGTAAGGCTCGGTGGGCATGATCTCGGAGCCGGACTTCTCAGGCTCGATGTTCATGCAGGCCCACAGGTTGGCCTGGCCGACGCACATGTCGAGGAAGTCTTCCCAAGCCTCGGACTCCAGGTGCTTCTGCTGCTCGGGAGTCATGGTGGCGAAGGTAGCCTGCAGGGCGCCAGCGGTGTCCATGTAGATGGGACCGCGACCGGCGCGCATTTCAGCCAGCATCATGTGGTTGCGCAGGCAGGTCGGGATGACGTGGCCCTTGGCGTAACCGCGATCTTCGTAGGGCTTCAGCATTGCACGGTTGGTGGTGCAATAGTCTTCGCCCTTGGAGTTGGTGGCCTTGGCCTTGAAGAGCAGGAACCAGGCGCCGACCGGTCCGTAACCGTCCTTGAAGCGGGCGGGGACGAAGCGGTTTTCCATCATGGTCATCTCAGCACCGGCCTGAGCGCACATGGTGTAGGTGGAACCGGCGTTCCAAACGGGGTACCAGGCGCGGCCGAGGCCTTCACCGGTGGAGCGGGGCTTGTACACGTTCACCGCGCCGCCGCAGGCTACGACCATGGCGTTGCAGGAGAAGATGTAGACCTTGTTCTCGCGGGTGGAGAAGCCAACGGCGCCAGCGACGCGGTTGGGGATCTTGGCGTCCATGATCATCTTCACGATGAACACGCGCTCGATGTAGCGATCCTGGCCCAGGGCATTCTTGGCGGCTTCGGCCACGATGCACTTGTAGGACTCGCCGTTGATCATGATCTGCCAGCGGCCGGAGCGGACCGGGTCGGCGCCGGTGCGCAGGGACTTGCCGGCGGCCTTGGCCTGAGCGCCGTCCAGGTTGTGGCCGTGCTCGTCCTTGATCCAGCAGGGCAGGCCCCACTCTTCGAACAGGTGGACGGAGTCGTCAACGTGACGGCCCAGGTCGAAGATCAGGTCTTCGCGGACGAGGCCCATCAGGTCGGTGCGAACCATGCGGACGTAGTCGTCGGCGTTGTTCTTGCCCAGGTAGGTGTTGATGGCCGAGAGGCCCTGGGCGACGGCGCCGGAACGCTCGAGGGAGGCCTTGTCGACGAGAAGCAGCTTCAGGTCGGGGGCGTACTTGTCGGCCCAACGGACGGCCTCGAAGGCCACGCCGCAGTTACCCATACCACCGCCGACCATCAGGATGTCGACATGCTGCTGAATGACTTCGGGTTCAGCCAGAGCGACGCCCTTCGCGTCCTCTTTCATGGGAATACGGGGCATTTGTGTGCTCCTTTTATCTTCTGTGTCGTGAGTTCACGCAAACGCTTCTGCTTACTTGCAGAAACCATCCAGCCAGCACTGCACGGTGTCGCCCTCGGTGACTTCGGACTTCTTCATGGAAGTAGCCTGAGGAACCATAAGGGAACCGGTCTCCGTGAAGAGCAACTCGTCATCCAAGCTGCCGGGCTCGGGCTTGCCTTCGAAGGGCTTGATGGAGCCTTCGGGGGTGGTCCGGATGGGGAACTTGAAGCGCTTGACGTTGCCGTTGCGGAACTTCACGGTCCACATGATGGAGTCGGCCGAGCGCATGGGGATGGAGGTGCCGCCCATGGGAGCGAAGTCGGCGTAGGGCCTGGCCTCGATGGCGCCCTGAGGGCAGATCTTGACGCAGGAGTAGCACTCCCAGCAAGCCTCGGGCTCCTGGTTGTAGGCCTTCATTTCGGCCGGGTCGAGGATCATCAGGTCGTTGGGGCAAATGTACATGCAGGCGGTCTTCTCGCCGCCCTTGCATCCGTCACATTTGCTGGGATCGACAAAGGTAGGCATACCACGTCCTCCACGCTAGTTTTGATGGTTGACTTCTTTTCACCCACTCCACAAACAAAACACGCAGCCCAAAAACACGCAGCCTATACCCCGAGAGGGAACAAGACACCCGGCCATCGACTCTCGACGAGGGCCGGGAAGGCAGATCATTCCGGGCTAGGCGCGGACACGGCGAACATGGGAGGAACGCACTCGGGAAGAAATTCACATCCCACTACGATTCCCCTGCAATCCACCGTTAACCTCCAGAAGTCAGCCGCCATTCCGACGGCTTGTGATGAATGTAACGAGACGACCCGGCTCCGTCAAGCCGAAAGTGAAATTTATTACAAAGAAACTAAGCGACTGAAATATATAGAATAAATATGGGCCGCCAGCCGCATATAATCAGACAAGGGTATCCGCCCGGATCGTCTACCATGCTCTTGGCGTAGTGGCAAGGGATTACTCCCCGTTCGCCTTTGCTTCTTGCCTTCCTCACCGATTGCCGCCATAGTTCCCTTGTGAACGCCCACCACAAGCAGTCCGCCGACTGCGACGCGCACTTCCAGGCCATCCTGGCGGCCGCTGTCGAAGCCATCGTCATCATCGACCATTCCTGCCGCATCCAGGCGTTTTCCGACGCTGCCCAGAAGCTGTTCGGCTATTCCAGACAGGAAGTCCTCGGCCAGAACGTCAGCATGCTCATGCCCGAGCCCTTCCGCTCCAGTCACGACGCCTGGGTCGCCCGCCACCTCGCCACCGGCGAAAGGCGCATCATCGGCACGGGCCGAGAAGTGACCGCCCGGCGAAAAGACGGCAGCGTGTTCCCGGTCTATCTGTCCGTGGGCGAAGGCAAGTCCGCCGAGGGCGGTTTCTTCGTGGGCATCCTGCACGACCTGACCCGGGAAAAGGCCGCCTTCCGCCGGGTTCAGCAGCTGGCCGCCATCGTCGATTCCACCGGAGACGCGGTGCTGGGCAAGACCCTGGACGGCGTGGTGACCTACTGGAACAGGGGCGCCGAGGAACTCTACGGCTACTCAGCCGAGGAAGCCATCGGTCGCCACGTGTCCGAGCTGATCGTCCCCCTGGAAAAGCTGGAGGAGCTCGACTCCATCGCGGCGCGCATCCGCCACGGCGAGAACGTGGCCCGCGTGGAGACCGAACGCCACGACAAATCCGGCAGACGCCTCATCGTATCCCTGACCATCTCGCCCATCCTGGACGCCGACGGCAACGTGACCGGGGCCTCTGCCATCGCCCGCGACATAACCGCACGTCGGACCGCCGAGCGCGCCCAGGCCGACGCGCGCCGCGCCGCCGAGGAATCCAACCGGGTCAAGACAGATTTTTTGAGCATCGTCTCCCACGAGCTGCGCACGCCGCTCACCATCATACTGGGCAACATTTCTCTCCTGACCGACCACGAGCACATGCCCGACCCCGCCGAAGCAGCAGGCATCGCCCAGGACATCGAGGACAGCGCCAACCGCCTGCTGGCCCTGATTAACGACCTGCTGGACATCTCCGACATGGAGGCCGGCGAGGCGCGGCTTCGCCTGGCGCCCATGCAGGCCGAGGAGCTGGTGCTGGAGGTGGCCCAGGCCGCCGACGTCATGGCAGCGCCCAAAGGCCTGGAGGTGGAGTTCTATACCGAGCCGCTGGCGCTCATGGCTGATCCCCTGCGGCTCAAGCAGGCGCTCATCAACCTTGTGGACAACGCCGTGAAGTTCACCCAGTCCGGCACCATCACCGTGGGAGTCAGCCGCGCAGGCGAGAGCGCCCTGTTCGAGGTGCGCGACACCGGGCCGGGCATCCCGGAAGTGGAAACCGGGCGAATCTTCGACGCCTTCCACCAGGCCGACACTTCAAGCACCCGCACGGCGCAGGGAACAGGCCTCGGACTGACCATAGTCCGCCGTATCGTCGAACTGCACGGCGGCGTTCTCAGCGTGGAAAGCGAACCGGGCAAGGGCAGCATCTTCTACATCGCCATCCCCCTCAACGAAGACGCCACAGACCTGCACGACTGACCAACGTTTCACGATTGCAACAAAACCCCTCTTCACTTGAGATAAAATTCATGTAAGAGTTTCCACTGACTCAAAGTAGTCTATCCGTCTCAAGGATTCCCAGCCATGGACGCCGCCGCAACGATTCAGGACAGCCGGATTGCACCGGCGACGTACGCCACGCTCATCCTGACGGCGTCCCTGACAGCGTTCGCCTCCGGCCTGCACCTCACGCTGGAACATCAGCAGATGCTCGGCTGGATGCTGGTCGCTGCGCTCTACATCATGAGCCTGATGGAAAACCGCATGGGCCTAGCCTTCCGCGTGTTCTTCCTGGCCCTGGGCGCGTTCATCTCCCTGCGCTACGTGGTGTTCCGCACAACCGAGACCGTCTTCTTCACAGGGCCCGTGGACTTCGTGTTCATGATGCTCCTGTTCCTCTCCGAACTCTACGGGATCACTGTCCACTTCCTCGGCATGTTCGTGAACGTCTACCGGCTGAACAGGACGCCCGCGCCGCTCCCGGATGACACCGCCCTGTGGCCCACGGTGGACATCTTCATCCCCACCTACAACGAACCCGACGACGTGGTGTTCCTGACCGCCACGGCCTGTTCCATCATCGACTACCCCAAAGACAAACTCACCGTGTACGTCATCGACGACGGCGGCACGCTGGCCAAGCAGAACAACCCCGACCCCGAACTGGCCTGGGAGGCCCGCGACCGGTCGCTGCGGCTCAAAAGCATGTGCCAGGATCTCGGCATCCGCTACCTGACCCGCAACTACAACCGCAAGGCCAAGGCCGGAAACATCAACTCGGCCTTCATGGGGCAGTCCTTCGAGGACGTCGTCGTAGACGACGCGGACAGGGCCGTGACCGGACCGGACGGGACGGTGTCCACCTCCGGGGAGCTGGTGCTCATCCTGGACTGCGACCACGTTCCCACGCGCGACATCCTGAAGAACACCGTGGGCTTTTTCCTCAAGGACCCAAAGCTCTTCCTGGTGCAGACCCCGCACTACTTCCTGAACCCCACGCCCGTGGAAAAGAACCTCCACACCGCCCAGGACTCCCCCGGCGAGAACGAGATGTTCTACGGCGCGGTCCAGCTGGGGCTCGACTTCTGGAACTCGTCCTTCTTCTGCGGCTCGGCTGCTGTCCTTCGCCGCGAGTGCCTGGTTTCCCAGGGCGGCATCGAGGGCGAGACCATCACCGAGGACGCCGAAACCGCCCTGGGCCTGCACGCCAAGGGCTACAACTCCGTCTACCTCAACAAGCCCATGATCTCCGGGCTGTCCCCGGAGACCTTCGCGGACTTCATCCTTCAGCGCTCCCGCTGGGCACAGGGCATGACCCAGATTTTCCTGCTGAAGAACCCGCTGCTGCAAAAGGGTTTGAGCCTCAAGCAGAAGCTCTGCTACTTCAACTCCTGCTTCTTCTGGTTCTTCGGGGTGGCCCGGTTCATCTTCTTCATCTCGCCGTTTCTGTACCTGTGCCTGGGCATCCGGCTCTACAACGCGTCCATGAGCCAGATCGTGGCCTATGCCCTGCCCCACCTGCTGGCCAGCTACATCATCTCCAACAACCTGTTCGGACAGGTGCGCCACCCGTTCTTCTCGGAGCTTTTCGAGACAATCCAGAGCTTCTACCTGCTCCCGGCCATCATCGCCGTGGCCCTCAATCCGCGAAAGCCCAGCTTCAAAGTCACCCCCAAGGGCGTGGCCCTGGAGCGCGACTTCCTGAGCCACCTGTCCGCGCCGTTTTATTTCATGCTCATCATCTGCTTTTTCTCCTTCCTTTTCGCCGTGTACCGATGGACAGCCTACCCAATGGAGCGTGACGCCATCATCGTCACCGGCCTGTGGAACGTCTTCAACCTCATGATGCTCATGCTCTGCCTGGGCGTGGTGTGGGAGAAGCGCCAGATCAGGCGCTTCCACCGCTTCAAGGCCCAGGGGCTGGTCATGCTCGGCGACCCGGACTCGCTGGACTTCATGCCCACCGCGCTTTTCGACCTGTCACTTCTGGGCATGGGGGTGCTCATCCCCTCGCCCGCGCCCTACGCCATTGGTCAGAAGATCGCGGCCCAGGCCAAGGATTCCTACGGCAATTCCTACACCTTCCGCCTGCGCGTGGAGCGCATATTCCCCCATGGGGGCATGCACTACATCGGCACCCAGTTCATCATACCGGACGACAAGGCCATGGCCGACGTCGTAGGGTTCGTCCACGGCGACTCGGCCCGATTCCAGTCTTTCGCCCGCAGCCTCTTCAACAAACGTATCGGGCTGGTCACCGGACTCTACTATCTGGTAGCCAAGAGCATGACCGGCACTGTCCACAACATCCAGGGCATCTGGTCCGTCATGAGAGACATGGGCGAGGCCCTTTTCCTGCGTCTTCTGCGCAGGGCACACCTCGCCCCGGCAAGGAGATATCGATGAAGCGCCCCATCCTGTTGGCCTTGGCCCTGATCCTCAGCCTGAGCATCCCCTGGGGCGACCTGTACGCCCAGACGACCAAGGCCGCGCCCGTGAAGCCCGAGGCCGCACAGGCCCCGGCCACGTCCAGGGAGGTCGCCGCCCAGCCCAAGCCCGAGCGCAGGCCGGACGGGACCTACTCCATCAAGCTGCCGCTCAGCAGCCTGTCTCCGGTCAGGAACGTTCCCCTGAAGGGCGCCAGCGCGGCCTTCACTTTCAGCCTGCCGGTGCCCGAGCGCTGGGAGGTCAAGAGCGCGGCCGTAAGCTTCGGCTACGTCAACTCGTCGTCGCTTATCGCCCGGCTGTCGCGCCTGAGCTTCCTGGTTGGCGGCCGCGTCCTGGGCCAGATCGAGTTGCGGCCCGAATCGCCCAAGGGCAAGGTGGAGATCCCCATTCCCGGCAATCTCCTGCCCCCCGGCTACAACGAGTGCACCTTCAGCGTGGTGCAGAGCTACACCGAGGAGTTCTGCGAATATCCCCAGCACCAGTCCCTGTGGACCAACCTGGAGCTGGAAACGGCCACGGTGGAGTTGAACTACGCCGTGAAACCCGTGCCCCGCAGGCTCTCGGCCATCTCGGACTTCCTGTTCGATCCGCGCGGCTTCCTGGGTTCCGACGTGAACATCGTGCTGCCGGACATCTCCGAAAAGTCCGTGAAGCTGGCCGCCCTGGCCGCGTCCGGCGTGGCGCTGCGCATGGACTACCAGGCCGCGCGGGCCACTGTGTCCAGCGGCTTGAAGCCCGGCATGGACAACATCGTCATCGGCGACGCCTCCTGGGTGCAGAAGCTGCTCGGTGCACGCGCCCCGAAAATCGGCGAATCCACCATGGCGCTTATCCCGGAAGCCTCGTCCGGCAACTCTTCCCCCGACAACGCCATCATCGTGCTCTCCGGCACGCCGGAAGGAACCGACAAGGCCGTGCGGGCCTTCAGCTACCTGTCCTTCCCCTTCCCCGACGCCGCCGAGACCGACCTCTCGCAGGTAGACGACCCCGAAACCGACATGCTGGAAGCGGCCAGGAACATCAGCCGCGATAAGGAATACACCCTGCGCTCCATGGGCTACGTCACCCGGACCGTGCGCGCCGAGACCGCCCGCGCCCAGCCCATCGACCTCTCCTACACCTTCCCCTCGGGCCTGGACCTGAACCCCAACAGCAGCGTGGCGCTCTCGCTGCACGTGGCCTACGCACCCGGCATGCGCGAAGACTCGGTGCTCCTGGTGCACATCAACGGCATCTACGTGGGCGGCGTCCACTTCGAGAACGTCAAGGGCGGCACCTTCCTGGACTACCGCATCAACCTCCCCCTGTACGCCATGAAGAAGGGCACGAACACCATCACCCTGACACCCGTGCTGAACCCGCTCAAGACCAACCTGTGCGAGTTCTACCAGTCCGAAAACCTGGCCATGACCCTCTACGACGACTCCACGCTCACCTTCCCGGACATCCCCCTGTGGGTGAAGCTGCCTGACCTCAGCCTCTTCTACCAGGACGTGTTCCCCTACGCCCAGTGGCCCGACCTTCGTGACTCCACCCTGCTCCTGGGCGACAAGGAGGCCGACACCGTCAACGCCGCCGTAAACCTCGCAGCGCAGGCCAGCCAGCGCGTGGGTCTGGCGCCCCTCAAGCTCGCGGTCAGCTTCGGCCCGGCCGTGTCCGGCAACGTCATCGCCGTGGGCGGCGTGGACACCCTGCCCAGAGAACTGGTGTCCGCCGCGCCCTTCTCCCTCTTGCCCCAGGGCAAGCGCCCCTATCCCCAGATGCCGCGCCCCAAGCCCCAAGATGACGAGTCCGCCTCGCACAAGGCCCCCCTATGGTCCAAGTTCCTGCCCTTCCTCTGGGAACGCGAGCGCAAGCACTCCGAAGTTACCCGCTACATCTGGGCCGACGTGCGCTCCGGAGCGACCCTCTCGCCCGGCAAGGGCTTCGTGTCCCAGTTCAAGTCGCCCGGCACCGCCGCCGACACCGTCACCCTGTTCACCGGAGCCACACCCAAGGACGTGGCCATGCTGGCCGCACGACTCTGGGAGCCCGCCGTGCGATCCCAGATCACCGGGAACGTGGCCATGGTGGATCTGAACGCCGCCAACCCCAAGGTCGCCTCCCTGGAAGCCGGGGACAGCTACTACATCGGCAAGATCGGCGTGCTGCCCAAGCTGACCATCCTGGTGAACACCTACCCCTGGTATTCGCTGGGTACGGTGCTGTTCCTGCTGCTGCTCTTCGCCTGGGGCTCCCTGCGCGCGCTCAAGGCCGTAAGGGCCTCCAGGAAATAACCAGGGAATGCGTCCGCGCCACGCCATACAGGCCTTGCTCCGCAAGGCCTGCCAACTGACGCTTCTGGCGGCGCTGGCCTCGCCATCCCTGGCGGCGACCGTCACGCGCGAGCCCATGCCCGATCCGGCCCGGCACCAGGCGCTGGAAGGCACGGCGGACCAGGCTCCCGACGCGGTGGCTCCGTCCGTGCAACGCGAATCCGTGGGCACGGACATCAGCCCGCCCGTCAAGACACCGCCCAAGCTGGCGCGAGGCAAGCCCGCCCAGCGCCAGCCCGCGCGGGACCTTGAGGCGCTCGGCATTGGCTGGGAGCGGTTGAACGCCGGCGACACGCCAGCGGCTCTCGCCTCATTCGGACAGGCCGAAGCCTCCACGGACAAGCTCATCTCCCAGGAGGCGACGCTTGGCATCGGGTACGCCTACTGGCGGCAAGGCCGCGAAGCCCAGGCAGAGGCCAAGTTCAAGGCGTTGATCGAACAGGGGTTCCGCATTCCGGAAGTGCTGCCCAATCTGCTGTATCTGCTCTACAAACGCGGCGGCCCCAAAGCCGCCGAGCCGTACCTCAAGTATCTGCCCGAGAACGAACGCGCCGCCTGGCGCAGGTAGCCGGAGGAGGATGCCTCCGGCGGGCAAAGAAGGCTCCGCCCTCTCTGCACTCTCCCGCCAGGGGGATGATCCCCCTGGACCCTGCAGCCGCTTCGCGGGCAGCACCGTTACTGCTCAGAGAGCTCGCAAATAGCCCTGAAGCGCGCAAAGCCGCGCTTCAGGGCGTTCTTATTCTTGATTTTGCTGTCCTCTACGATGCCTGTTTTCTGAACCTGACTCCTGAAATCCTATGTCGCTGGTCGAATTCCCAAGGTCTGGTCATTTACCCTGAGAGGTCAGTGAGAGAGGCCGAAGGTTGAGACATGTAGCCTGAGGGCTTTGGGCGGGAAGGCTGCGAGCCGGGAGGTTAGAGACCGGGACCTTCGGGGCGGGAACACTGGGTGCAGGGTGCTGTCACGCTCGGGTTCTGGCGGGCGGGCGACGAATCGTCTTCAAATCGGTTCTAGCCCGCCCGCCAGGACACGAACGGGACAGCCCCCAGCACCCGTCCCCACATAACTCAAGCCTCCCGCACACGACGCGAAGCGGAAAGCCGGGTGCAGGGGAGGCTTCTCCCCTGCCGGGTCCAGGGCAGAGCCCTGGCGGGTCTGGGCGGAGCCCAGTGAGCAATCCCAACTAGAAGCTGACGTTCACGCCCAGTTCACCGCCGTAGGTCACCACCTGCGGGTTGGAGAACATGGTCGATACCGAGCCGCGCAGCGACACCGTGTCGTTTATCTTGAAGATCGTGCCGATGGAGGCGGTGCCCCAGTCGGTGGTCACGGGGGCGGCGTCCATGGAATAAGGCGCGGCGGAGGCCGTGGTGATGGCGGCCTTGACCCTGCGGTCCCTACCCGCGAACTCGTGGTTCCATTTCGCCTCCGCGAACGGCTGCCAGCGGGCCACGTCCACCAGGACGCGCCAGCCCAGCTGACTGACCACGGAATCGCGCGTCTGGCCGCCGAAGGACAGCGCGGTGACGCCGCTGGTGCCGGATTCCGTGAAGCTCTTGATGGTGACCTGCTGCAACACCAGCCCCACCACGGGGCCGGTGGTCACGGGTCCCAGCGTGATGTCGCCGCCAAGGCGCAGGGCCAGGGCCAGGGAGTGCCCGGAGGTGTCGGCGCTGTTCTGGTCGGGGAAGAGGCCCAGGGTGACCGGGCGGGTGATCTTGTCCTGGTACAGGCCGTAGGACGCCACCGCGTTGCCCCAGACCGGACCGGCCTTGTAGGCGGTGTAGAGGCTGAAGGCCTGGTCGTTCTGGTCGAAGTGGCCGCCGTCCTGGGAGAAGTTCTGGGTCTGGGTTCCGGCGGTGAAGGCCGCACCCAGGATAAGCCCGAAATGCGTCTGGTAGTCCACGCCCGCCGAGCCGGTGAAAGGGGCGCCGGATGAATCAGGGAAGCCCGTGGTGGTCTTGAGGTTCAGGGAGCCGACTCCGCCGCTGGCCCAGACGTTCACGCCATTCGGGCCTCGATTTTTGGAAGAGAGATCGATCTGACCCTGGATGGTGGCCGCGCGGGCCAGACCGCCCTGCACCGGGGCTTCCGCCAAAAGCGACATCTGGACCGGCGCGACGAGGAGGCTGTGCTCGTAATCCGCCTCGATCTGCTGGCCCGCCGTGGTGAAGTGCACGCCGTTCGCGCCGATGAACAGGTTGGTCTGCAACTGATCGGGCGTGACCTCGGCCCAGCTGATCAGCAGAGGGCTGAGCTGAGGAGACAGGGTGTTGGCCGACAGCACCGAGGTGGGGGTGAACCCGAACAGAGTGGGATGCTGCACCACAAAGCGCATCAGGGAGTCGATGTCGGCAGGGATGAAGCGCACGCCCGCCGCGGTCAGGTCCGCCCAGCGGTTGCGCCCGTAGGCCAGGGAGGTCGCGTACAGGCCTTCGTTTCCGGGAGCGATGGCGCCGCCGAGTCCGGCAAACACGGCGTAGTTGTAGGAGTTTGGCACCAGGATGGTGCGCGCGCCCGCAGCCTGCAGGGCGGCGGCGCTGACCGCCTCCCCGGCGGCCAGATTTGCCAGGAAGTTGGGGTTGGCGGCGACCCAGGCCGGGGTCATGGCCCGGAGGAACTGGAGGTCGTTGTCGCTTGTCTTGATCATGTAGACGGCGTTGGGGTTGGCCGCGCCGCCTGTGGACAGCAGATAGTTCTGGATCTGCTGGTTCGTGGAGACGTTGGTGGGGGCCGAAACACCGGAGAGGGCGGGAGAATTTTCGGAGACGCGCAGCGGGGCCGAGAACGCGCCGCCGTTGGCGTAGTTTGTCCCTCCGCCGCCGATGGCCGCGCCGTTCAGGCCGAACTTTCCGGCCAGCATGGTCGAATTCATGATGCCTGGCCCGACGAAAGCGCCACTGGCCCCGCGAGACACCGCGTCGGCGATGATCCTGTCGAACGCCGGGAGCCCCGTGGTGTTGTAGCGGAAATAGCCGCTGTCCTGGGTGCTGTCGCCGAATCCGACGTACTGGGTGAACCTGGCTGCGCTGGCAGGACCGGCCATGCTGATGACGAGGGAGAACAGCGTTGCGACAAGGGCGAGACGTTTCATGGTGGCCTTCCGGATAGGGTGGAGATCACGCTACGTCAAAAAGCCCTCGAGGATTCCAGGAGGCGAGACGCGGAGGAACACTATCTGTTCCGCTACCAAATTAAAAGCATTTTTAAGCAGTTACAGCAAAAGAGCCCTGCCCTTCTCGCATACCGGCGCAGCTCCCGGCATATCCCGCGAAGCGAATAGCCGGGTGCAGGGGAGGCTTCTCCCCTGCCGGGTCAAGGGCAGAGCCCTTGCGGGTGCAGGGCGGAGCCCGCCGGGGTGCAGGGGCAGCGCCCCTGCCTCTCCCCTACTCCTCGCCGGTCGCCAGCGGCAGGGTCAGGCAGAAGACGCTGCCGCCGCGTGGGGCGTGTTCCATCCAGATGCGCCCGCCGTGATGGTCGATGATGTGCTTGCAGATGGCCAGGCCCAGACCGGTGCCTTCGGGCTTGTCCTTGAGGGTGTCCCTGCGGTCGTGCTGATGGAACTTGTCGAAGATCTTCTCGGTTTCCTCGGGCGAGATGCCGGGGCCGGTGTCTTCCACGCAGATGAGCATCATGGCGTCGGGGTCAACGCTGGCGCGTACGGTCACGGAGCCTTCCATGGTGAACTTGAGGGCGTTGTCCAGCAGATTGATGAGCACTTGCAGCACGCGGTCGCGGTCGCCCTGCGCCGTGGGGAGCGAGGCGGGCAGTTCCAGGCGCACGTCCACGTTGGGGCGGTTCTCGCGCCGCCCGCCCACGGCCATCAGCGCGTCGGCCACCACGTCAAAGACGCTCAGGGGCTCGTTGCGCCAGGGCATCTTGCCGGACTCGATGCGGGTGAGATCCAAAACGTCATTTATGAGGCGGGTAAGGCGTTCGGATTCCTTCTCCACGATGTCCAGGTTTCGCAGCAGCCGCTCGGCCTTGGACGCCAGGGGCGAGCCGGAGCCGGGCTGGAAGAAGCGCTCGAAATCCTTGGCGATGAGCTTGGCGAAGCCCAGGATGGACGTGAGCGGCGTGCGCAACTCGTGCGACACGGAGGACAGGAACGAGGACTTGAGGCGCTCCAGCTGCTTGAGCTGTTTGTTGGCGGCCTCCATCTCGGCGATCTTGCGGAAGAGCGCGCTGGTGCGCAGCTCCACCTTGGCCTCCAGGCGCTGGTTGAGCGCGGCCAGGAGCGCCTCGGCCTTTTTGCGTTCCTTGACCTCCTCCTCCAGGCGTCCCATGGCCTCGTGCAGTTCGGAGCTCTTTTCGCTGATGAGCCGGACCTGGCTGTCGCGGTCGGCCTTGAGTTCGGAGGCGGAGCTGGTCAGACAGGCGACCTCGCTTTTCAGGGAGCTGTTCATGGCCTGGATGCGCTGGTGCAGGAACAGGCTTTCCAGGGCCTGTGCGGTGTTGTTCAGGATGATGGAGAGGATGGAGAGGGTCACCTCGCTGAGATTCGGGGCGTCGGCGTCCATTTCGGCCACGAACATGCCGCGCGTGCGTGAGGCGGTGGTGACCACGTGCAGCAGATGCCGGGAACGCGGGAGGCCTCCCGCTGCCGGGGGCGCGACAGGGGCGAGCACGGCGCGCTTCTCGCGCAGGGCGAAGGCGAACAGCCCGTCCTCGATACTCTGGTCCACGAAGGCCTGCAAACCGGGCAGGGCGGACGGCGGCGAGCAGCGGGCCATGAAGAAGGATGAATCGGCCTCGTCCACCAGCATGACCCCCAGGGTGGTGAACGGCAGCAAGCCGGCCAGACGCTCCAGGCAGAGGTCCAGGAGCGGGTCCGGCCCTTCCAGGCGGGCGAGGCTCAGGGAGAAGTCAGAGAGCGCGGCAGCCTGATCCAGCGCGGCCAGGGCCAGCCGGGTGGTCTCTTCCAGGTGGTTCAGCCTGGAGGCCGGGGTGGGATCGCCCTGCTCGGTGAAGAGGCTGTCGTGTGCGCTCATGGTTCAGCTTCCGCCCAGGAAGATGGATTCGAGCTGCCCCAGCTGTTCCTCGATGCGCGCCGCAACCTGTGCCGCAACTCCGGGCGGGACATGCAGCATGCCCAGGGCCGCCGTGTTCAGGGGGGCAAGCACGGACTGGCCGTTGGAGCCGAAATGGAGCGCTTCGGCGATGAAATCCGCCACATGCACGATGGTCGCGTCCTGGGGCGCGGGAGCCGCGAGCGGATCGTGATGGCAGGCGGCGGCCTGCACCAGGCTCGCGGGGAGCTGCCATGCGGCCAGGAGCGTGCCGCCCGCCTGGCCGTGGTCCGCACCCAGGCAGCGACGCTCGGCGGACTGGAGGCTCTCACCGGTCGCGCGCACCTGCGCGAGCACCAGCCGCGCCCGTTCGGGCACATGCAGAAAGAAGAACAACTGCCCCACGTCGTGCAGCAGGCCGCCCACGAAGTAGCGCTCGGTGTTGGGCAGCCCCAGAGCCGAGGCCAGGGCGCGCGCGCCGCAGGCGCAGGCCAGGCTGTGCAGCCAGAACTGCCGGGTGTCCAACAGGTTTTTGGGGATGCTCCTGAACACGCCCATCACCGTGACGCCCAGGGCCAGCGCGGAAAGCTGCTGCACGCCGATGATGGTCACGGCGCGCGAGATGGTGTCGATGCGTTGGGGAAAGCCGTAGAGAGGGCTGTTGACCATCTTGAGGAGCTTGGCGGCAAGCCCCGGATCGCACTGGATGATGTCCGCCGCCTCCGCCGGGGAGGCCGAAGGGTTTTCCATTATCTGGGCCAGCCGGGCCAACACCTCGGGCATGGCGTCCATGGGGAGGTCTTCGGTGGCCAGTTGCTCCATGTCCAGGGGGGCTAGGTCCGAGCCCTCGTCGCCGGGCTTTGCGAGCGTGGGGGGAACCAGGGGCGCGCCCTTTTCCAGCAGGTGGCCGACCCTGGCGACGGCGAGATGGAAGACGTCTTGCACCACGGGGTTGGCGAGGTCGCATCGCGACAGCCTGACCGCGCAGATTTCCTGCGCCCTGGCCGCAAGGCTCTCGGGCAGGCCGTCCCCGGCGTCGGCCAGGGAGCACGTCTTCTCGCCCTGCACGGCCACTTCGGCGATGCCCCAGGCCTTGAGGACCCCCAGGAACCGCTCGGTCAGGCAGGTGCCTTCGCCCATGAGCAGCCGACCGTTCACGTCGCGCACCGCCTGGGCCAGCAGCATCCCGGGCCTGAGTTCGCCAACTTTCATCCACGTCTCCCGGTACTTCTTGAACAATTCAGCCCGCCAAAGGCGAGATGAACACCGCCGCCCATCAAAATCATTCACCTCGCTTTGTCAAGCGCACCGGAGCTTGGCGCGAAAGGGGACCGGTGGTACAAGCACGTCCATGCATGAAAACAATCAGAGCAAACCCGGCCAGCCCGGCAGCTCAGTGACCATTTCCGGCCCCGCCGACCCGGTGGGCATAGAACGCAAAAGCTTCGCGATAATAGACTCCGAGGTTCCCGAACCGCGCCCCTTCCTGGGCGAGGAGTGGGAAGTGGCGCGCAGGCTGGTGCACACCAGCGCGGACTTCGAGCTCTTGAACCTGCTGCGCTTCTCGCCCGGGGCCGTGCAGGCGGGCGTGGCCGCGCTGCGCTCGGGCGCGGTGATCGTCACGGACACGCGCATGTGCCAGATGGGCATCCCCATGCGCCGTCTGACCCCGCTTGGCTGCACCACGGTCTGCCACATGAACGATCCCGACGTGATCTCCGAGGCCAAGAAGCTGGGCACCACGCGGGCCAGGGTGGCCGTGGAAAAGGCCGCGAGCATCTCCGGCCCGGTGATCTACGCCGTGGGCAACGCCCCCACAGCGCTCTTGCGCCTGATGGAGCTCATGGACCAGGGCGTCGTGGCCCCGGAACTGGTGGTGGGCATGCCGGTGGGATTCGTGAACGCGGCGGAATCCAAGGCGCTCTTGTTTACGCGCACGGACGCGGCCTTCATCGGCATCAGCGGCAGGAAGGGGGGCTCTCCCCTGGCGGCGGCCTGCCTGAACGCCCTGGCCGAGCTTGCTCTTAGGGGAACGGCCTAGCAGCCTGTTGAAAAATCCTCGCTGGCTGCGTTGCTGCGAATAAGTCAAACCCTCGCGTATGCCAAATACGCTTCGGCCTTGACTTTTTCTTGCGCCTTCCCAGCGAGTTTTTTGAACAGGCTGCAAGAATCGACTTTTACAACGGGCTGTTAGGGGTCGCGCGACAACAAGAGCGCGAAAATCAGGCCAGGGCCTGGCGCAGGTACTCCTGGGCGGCCCCTGCCGACAGGGGCCGGGCGAAATGATAGCCCTGCCCCATGCCGCAACGCAGGCTCCTTAAGACCGCCAGTTCCTTCACGGTCTCGATGCCTTCGGCCACCACCGCCATCTCCAGGCTGTGGGCCAGCTGGACCACGGCCTTGACGATGTGCAGGTTGTCGCGGTCGGTGTCCAGGTTGCGCACGAAGGCCCGGTCCACCTTCAGGGCGTCCACCGGGAAGCGGCGCAGGTAGGCCAGGGAGGAATACCCTGTGCCGAAATCGTCGATCATCACCGAGAGGCCCAGGTTCTTGATCTCCCCGAGCATTTCCGCTGCGCGCTCGGCGTTTTCCATGAGCACGCTCTCTGTGATTTCCAGCTTCACCACGCTGGGGGGCAGGCCCGTATCCTCCAGGATGCGGCTGATGCGGCCCAGCAGGTCGCGCTGCATGAACTGGCGGCCTGAAAGGTTGACGCTCATGGACAGGCCGTCCATGCCGGGGATCGACCTGCGCCAGGACGCCAGCCGGGCACAAGCCTGGGCCAGCACCCACTCCCCGATGCGCAGGATGAGCCCGGTGGCCTCGGCCACGGGGATGAACTCCATGGGGCTCACCAGCCCGCGCTCGGGATGCTGCCAGCGCAGCAGGGCCTCGAACCCGGAGGGGCGCAGGTCGGAGAGGTTCACGATGGGCTGGTACACCAGGAACAGCTCGTCGCGCTCCAGGGCGCGGCGCAGGTCGTTCTCCAGCATCAGCCGGGAGCGGACCTCGTCGTGCATGGCCTTGTCGAACACCATGTTCTCGCCCTTGCCCAGGGTCTTGGCCTGGAACATGGCCGTGTCCGCGTCGCGCAGGATGTCCTCGATGTTCTGGTAATGCCCCTCGTTCAGCACCAGCCCCACGCTGGCGGAGATGAAGATCTCGTAGTCCTCCAGGCGTTCGGGGCTGGCCAGCTCCTTGTGGATGCGCCCGGCCATGGCCATGGCCTCTTTGGGGTCCTGCATGTCTTCCAGGAGCACGGCGAATTCGTCTCCGCCAAGGCGCGCCAGCAGCCCGCGCGGCCCGATGGCGGAGCGCAGCCGCTGGCTGATGGAGCGCAGCAGCCGGTCGCCCAGGGAATGCCCCAGCCCGTCGTTGACAACCTTGAAGTCGTCCAGGTCCAGAAACAGCACCGCGAACCCGGCGCCGGGCCGGGACCTGTCCAGCGCCGACTCCAGGCGCAGCTTGAACTGGCTGCGGTTGGGAAGCCCGGTCAGCTCGTCGAAGAAGGCCAGGCGGCGCAGGCGTTCCTGGGCGCGCTTGCGCTCGGTGACGTCCTCGAACACCACCACCGCTCCCTCCAGCCGGTCCTGGGAGAAAAGCGGCGTGCAGGAGTAGTCCACGGGGAAGCTCGTGCCGTCCTTTCGCCAGTAGACGTCCTCCTCCACGTGGCGCAGCTGCCCGTCCGCCAGGGTGTGCGTGATGGGGCAGGCCTCCTCGGTGTAGACGCTCCCGTCGGGACGGGTGTGGTGCAGCAGCCAGTGCGCGTTGGCCCCGGAAAGCTCCGTGCCGGAAAACCCCGTGAGCTTCTCCACCGCCGGGTTGGCGAAGGTGATGAGCCCCGCTTCGTCCACCCCGAAGATGCCCTGCGCCACCGATCCCAGTATGGCGGTGTTGCGCTCGCTGAGCGCCTGGAGCGTCTTCTCGGCCTGAAAGCGCGCCACGGCTTCGGAGAGCACGTTGGCCACGGACTGCAAGGTGTTGACCTCGTCCCCGGAGAAGCGGCGCTTCCTGACGGAGTGGACGCCGAGCACGCCGAACGCCGAGCTGGTCCCGTGGATGACCACGCTCATGCCGCTGGCGATCCTGTGGTCGAGAAAAGTCTGGATCTCGCTCAGGCGGGTGTCGGTGCAGACGTCCTCCACCACCGCCGGGGCGTTGGATGACAGGGCGAGCCCGGCCAGGGTGCCGCTCAGGGAGACGCGGAGCGTGCCCAGCTGGGAGGCGTTCCAGCCCACTCCGGCGGTCAGCAGCAGGTCATCCTGTCCTGGGACGACTTCCAGCACCTCGCAGAAATCTGCCTCGAAGAGCATGGCCGCCAGACGGCAGGTTTTGTCCAGGATGTCGCGCAGGCTGAGGTTGGAGAGCGCGAAGATGCCCAGCTCCGCCACCACGCCCTGCTGGAAGGCGCGTTTGCGCAGCTGCACCTCGCTCTGGCGGCGTTTGGTGATGTCGTGGCCGAAAACCGCCACCTTGGAGACGTTCCCGTGCTCGTCGAACACCGGGAACAGGTTGTTGTCGAAGATGATGTCCGCGCGTTCGTCCTCCACGCGCAGCGGCTTGCCCGTGTCGAACACCCGGCGCAGGTTGGCCAGGCGTCTCTCGAACACGTGGGGCGGGAAGTACTCGCTCATGCGTCGGCCGACCATGGCCTTGGCCTCGGAAACGCCGAGCTTGCGGGCCGCGTGCTCGTTGGCGGCGTGAATGACCCCGTCGCGGTCGAACAGGAAGGCGGAATCGAGGGTGGCGTTCAGGAGCGTCCAGCCGGTGCGCTCGGACTCGCGCAGGGCGCGCAGGGTCTCGCGGTTGCGGGCCTCGCGGGCCTCGATGAGGGCGGAAACGTCAACCAGCAGAAGCCCGATGGCGGCGGGCCGTCCGGGGTTGCAGGGCAGCGGCGTGACCGAGGCCAGGGCGCGCAACCCCTGGGGCTCGTCCGCCTGGAGCAGGCCCTCGTCCAGGCCAAGCTCGGCCCGGCAGGGTTCGCCGTCGCGCGCGGCCGCCAGAACCCGCCTGAGCTCGTCGCGGCAGGAGGCCGGAAACATGTCCGGGACGTGGTCGCCGGATGCGACGCTCTCGCGCCCCATCAACGCCTTGAAGGCCTCGTTGCAGGTGATGAGCCCGAAGGAATGGTCCAGAACGGCCAGACCGTCGCCCAGGGCCGAAGCCATCACGCCGCAGCAGGCTTCCTCCCAGGGCCAGGACGCCGCCGTACAGGCCGGTTTCCCAAGGGATTTATTCATAAGCAAGCCCGGAATCCGTCCCGGACCGGAAGCCGCCGTGTGCGTAGCGCCGCACTAGACGTTGAACAGGAAGTGGACCACGTCGCCGTCCTTGACCACGTACTCCTTGCCTTCCTGGCGCAGCACGCCAGCCGCGCGGCAGGCAGCCTCGGTGGAGTGGGCGGTGTAATCCTGAAAGGATATGACCTCGGCGCGGATGAAGCCCCGCTCGAAATCGGTATGGATGACGGAAGCCGCTTTGGGCGCTTTCCAACCCTGCTCTATCGTCCAAGCCCGCACTTCCTTGGGTCCGACGGTGAAATAGCTGATGAGCCCCAAAACGGCGTATCCCGTGCGTATCACCTGGTCAAGCCCGGAGCTCTCGACGCCGTAAGATTCAAGGAATTCGGCGCGTTCCTCGTCGGAGAGCGTGGCCATCTCCTCTTCCATCTTGGCCGACACCTTGACCACGGGCGCGCCGGTCCTGGCGGCGTGGGCGCGCACGGCCTGCACCTCGGGGCTGTCCTCGCCAAGGCCCGCCTCGTCCACGTTGGCGCAGTAGATGATGGGCTTTGCGGTGATGGGGCCGAGCTCGTCGAACAGCTCAGCCATGGCTCCCTCCTTCGCGCCCTCCAGGGCGGAGGCGGGGCGGCCTTCCATCAGGTGGGCCAGGAGCTTCTCGGCTGCGGCCAGCTTGGCCTGGTGCTCCTTGCCCGCCTTGGCCTGCTTGCGCAGACGGTCCATGCGGTTCTCCAGCACCTGGGCGTCGGCCAGGATAAGCTCGGTCTCGATGACCTCGATGTCGCCCACGGGGTCCACGTTGCCGTGCACGTGCACCACGTCGTCGTCCTTGAAGCAGCGCACCACGTGCAGGATGGCCTGGGTCTCGCGGATGTTGGCCAGGAACTTGTTGCCAAGGCCCTCGCCCTTGCTCGCGCCCTTGACCAGCCCGGCAATGTCGGTGAACTCCACCGTGGCCCCGATCACCTTCTGCGGGTTGGCCAGCCGGGCCAGGGCGTTCATGCGCTCGTCCGGCACGGCCACGATGGCCTTGTTGGGCTCGATGGTGCAGAAGGGATAGTTGGCGGCCTGCGCGTTCTGAGCCCTGGTCAGGGCGTTGAACAGCGTGGATTTTCCGACGTTGGGGAGGCCGACGATGCCGATGCTCAGTGCCATTTCAGTACCTTATGATTGATCTCCCGCGATGCGGGGAAGCGTTCCGTGCTCTGTGCCGCCGTTGTGCGGCTGCGAAGCGGGGTGAAGCCGATGGCTCTTACCCTGGCTTGACGCAGGAGTCCAGCCATGAACGCGGTCGACCGTGGGTGAGGTGGAAGTGAGTAGTGACGCGGGCAGGACAAATGCGAGGGGCGTGAGAGAGCAGCCTAAAGCTCATCAATGTCCACTTCCACGAAAGGCCCACCTGAGCGTTCCCGGACCAACCGGGCGTCCTCCAGGTCCTCCAGCCGTTCCAGCAGCCGCGCGTAGTGCTCGGCAGAGAGCAGGTAGGCTTCCGGCTTGTTGTGGTTCAGCACCGCCACCGGGTCGTTCCCGGCTTCGTTCAGGATGGCGCTGAAGTTCCGTTTGAGTTCGGTGACGCTCACTGTCTTGTCGGCGTAGATGGTCTGCATGGCGGCAACACCTTTCACGATGCGAATTTGACATCAAAATAAGCATCACAAAAAGTACTGTCAACCTGTGAAAAAGCCTCCCGCCCACCGGAGCGGCTTCTCACCACTCCGGCGGGGGAAAGCCGCCGTCACGCTAGGACTTGATGAAGGCCAGCAGGTCGGCGTTGAACTCGTCCTGCATCGTGGTAGCCAGGCCGTGCGGCGCGCCAGGATAGACCTTGAGGGTCGCGCTCTTCACCAGCTTCACGGCGAGCATGGCCGACGCGCCGATGGGGACGATCTGGTCGTCGTCGCCGTGGATGAACAGGGTGGGCACGTCGAACTTCTTCAAATCCTCGGTGAAGTCGGTCTCGGAGAACTGCCTGATGCAGTCAAGCACGGGTTTGAAACCGGCCTGCATGCCCTGGAGCCAGAACGAATCGCGCACGCCCTGCGAGACTTCGGCCCCGGTACGGTTGTAGCCGTAGAACGGCATGGTCAGGTCCATGAAGAACTGTGAGCGGTCGCTCAACACTCCGGCGCGGATTGCGTCGAAGACTTCCATGGGCAACCCGCCCGGATTGGCCGGGGTCTTCAGCATGAGCGGAGGCACCGCTCCCAGGAGCACCGCCTTGGCCACGCGAGACGTACCGTGGCGGCCGATGTAGCGGGCCACCTCGCCCCCGCCGGTTGAGTGCCCCACCATGACCGCGTTCTTCAGGTCCAGCGTCTCGAACAGCGCGGCCAGATCGTCCGCGTATGTGTCCATGTCGTTGCCGTCCCAGGTCTGGTCGGAGCGGCCATGTCCGCGCCGGTCGTGGGCGATGACCCGGTAGCCGCGCTCGCCCAGAAACACCATCTGGGCGTCCCAGGCGTCGGCGCTGAGCGGCCAGCCGTGCGAGAACACCACGGGCTGGCCCGAGCCCCAGTCCTTGTAATAGATTGAGACGCCGTCTTTGGTTTTGAAAGTGCTCATGTGAACTCCCTGGAATGTATTGAATACAGGATGAATGACGGAGAATCACTCCATCGTGTAGACGCCTGACAGGTTTGAGTCAAGATGATTGAAAAAAGTAAATAGCCTCTCGAGCCTGTCATCAGGGGTTGCTACGCCGAAAGCATGGGATATTGTTCACTCACATCCGCAGCGGACCAGATTGCTTCGTAATGCGAAGCATTTCCGGGCACGTTCATCCGTGCCGCACACGGCCGATGCGCCAGGGCCGCCCCTCGCAATGCCCCCGGCGGCCTTGGCTTGCGAGCTCCCCTCCGTTATAGCTCCTGGGGAGGCGCCGCGTTATTCCCGCGCGGCCAGCCGGGACGCCATGCACAAACACATCATCCTCGCCGCCCTTTTCGCCCTCGCCGCCCTCCTCGCCGGCGGGGCGCAAGTGTGTGGCGCGCAGGTCCAGTCCACTCCAACCCAAGGCATTCCGGGGATTGGCCGCCCGGTCATCGTGGGCGGCGACCGCGACTACCCCCCCTACGAGTTTCTGGACAAGAACGGCCAGCCCGCAGGCTACAACGTGGACCTGACCCGCGCCATCGCCGAGGTCATGGGCATGCGGGTGGAGTTCCGCCTGGGGGCCTGGAACGAGATGCGCACCGCCCTGGCCGAGGGACGCGTGGACATCCTGCAGGGCATGTCCTTCTCCGAGGAGCGCTTGCAGGAGGTGGACTTCACCCCGCCCCACACCACGGTCAACCACGCCGTGTTCGCCCGCAAGGGCACCCCTGCCGTAGCGTCCCTGGAAGATCTTCGCGGCTCCGTGATCGCGCTGCACAAGGGCGGCATCATGCACGACACCATCAGGCAGATGGGTTTCGAGCAGGACCTCGTCTTCAGCGACACCCCGGCCGACGCGCTGCGCCTGCTGGCAGCCGGACGCTGCGACTTCGCCGTGACCGCCATGCTGCCGGGCATGTACATCATCCGGGAAAACCATCTGGACAACGTGGAGGCCGTGGCCAAGGGCGTGGCCACCGTGCGCTACGGCTACGCGGTGAAGAAGGGCAACGACGTGCTGTTGGGGCGCTTCAGCGAAGGGCTGGCCATCCTGGACCAGACCGGAAAATATGAAGAAATCCGCCTGAAGTGGCTGGGGGTGCTGGAAGGCCAGCGCATCCACTGGCGCGAGACCCTCAGGTCGCTTTCGCTTATCTTCATCCCGCTGCTGCTGCTGCTTGGCGGCTCGGTCTTCTGGACCCACACGCTGCGCATGAAGGTGGCCGAACGCACCAGATCGCTCTCCACGGCCCTGGACCAGCTCCACCGCCACCAGCAGCAGCTGGTGCAGGCCGACAAGATGGCGGCGCTTGGCGTGCTGGTCACGGGCGTGGCCCACGAAATAAACAACCCCAACGGCCTCATCCTCCTGAACATCCCGCTCCTGAAAAAAGCCCAGACGGACGCCATGCGCATCCTGGACGAGTACGCAAAGCTCCAGGGCAGCTTCACCCTGGGCGGCCTGCCCTACGAACGCATGCGCCAGGAGCTGCCCGCCATGCTGGAGGAGATGCAGGAGGGCGCACAGCGCATCAAGCGCATCGTCAACGACCTGAAGGACTTCGGGCGCATCGACGAAGGCGGCGACCGCGCCCCGGTGGACCTGAGCGACGCCGTGGCCAAGGCCCTGCGCTTGGTGGAGCCCAACATCAAAAAGGCCACCGACCGGTTCACCGTCCGGCTGGAGCGCGACCTGCCCCCGGTGCTGGGCAGTTCCCAGCGCATAGAGCAGGTGGTGATCAACCTGGTGCTGAACGCCTGCCAGGCCCTGCCCGGCAGGGACCGGGCCGTGGAAGTGGCCACCGGCTACGACTCCGCCTCGGACTCCGTGTACCTGACCGTGGCCGACGAAGGCACCGGCATCGCGGCGGAGAACCTGCCCCGCCTCACCGACCCGTTCTTCACCACCAAGCGCGGCATGGGCGGAACCGGCCTGGGCCTTTCCGTGTCCGCCGGAATCGTCAAGGACCTGGGGGGCGCGCTGGAATTCCAGTCCGAACCCGGAGCCGGGACCATCGTCACCGTAAGCCTGCCCGCCGCCCCCCAGGAGCCGACCCCATGAGCGCGTCCCTCTACCCGTCCTTCACCATACTGCTCGTGGACGACGAACCGGCCTGGCTGCGTTCGCTCTCGCTCACGCTGGAATCAGCGGCGGGGCTCACCAACATCGTGGCCTGCCAGAGCGGCGCGGAGGCGTTGGAGATTCTGGCGCGCGGCCACGTGGAGCTCGCCATCGTGGACCTCACCATGCCCGGCATGTCCGGCGAGGAGCTGCTGGCCGTCATCGGGGAGCGCCACCCCGAGATCGTGCGCATCGTGGTCAGCGGGCTCAACCAGCTGGAGAGCGCTGTGCGCTGCATGAAGCTCGGGGCCTACGACTACTTCGTGAAGACCGACGAGGAGGACCGCATCGTGGGCGGCGTGCTGCGCGCCGTACGCATGCTGGAGCTGCGCGACGAAAACCGCGAGGCCCTGAGCCGATTGGCCTCCGGCGGGCCGCTCACACCCGGCGCCTTCGCGGGCATCATCACCCGCAGCCGCCTGATGCGGGCCGTTTTCGCCTACGTGGAGGCCGTGGCCCAGAGCCCCCAGCCGCTTCTGGTCACCGGCGAGTCCGGCGTGGGCAAGGAGGACGTGGTCAGGGCGGCGCACGCCCTCTCGGGCCGCTCCGGCCCCATGGCCTGCGTCAACGTGGCGGGCCTGGACGACTCCATGTTCGCCGACACCCTGTTCGGGCACGTGCGCGGCGCATTCACCGGCGCGGACGCGCCCAGGAAGGGCATGGTGGAGGAGGCCGCCGGAGGGACACTTTTCCTGGACGAAATCGGCGACCTGTCCATCGCCTCCCAGGTGAAGCTGTTGCGCCTGCTTCAGCAGGGCGAATACTTCCCCCTTGGGAGCGACCAGCCCAAGCGCCTCAAGGCGCGGGTCATCGTGGCCACCCACTGCGACCTGGCCGCCAAGGAGGCCAAAGGGGAATTCAGGCGCGACCTGTATTACCGCCTGCGCACCCATCACGTGCACATCCCGCCCCTGCGGGAGCGCACCGAGGACATGGAGCCCCTGCTGCACCACTTCCTGGAGGAGGCGGCCCAGGCCCTGGGCAAGAAAAAGCCCACACCTCCGCCCGAACTGGCGCAAAGGCTGGCGGCCTACGCCTTTCCCGGCAACATCCGCGAGCTCAAGGCCATGGTCTACGACGCGGTGAGCGTCCACCCCGGCAGGATGCTCTCCATGGAGACCTTCCTCAAGGCCATCGGGCAGTCTGCCACAGCCCCGCCCGCCCCGGCCATGAACCCCTTCACCGCGTTCGAACGCCTCCCCAGCTTCTCCGAAGCGGCGCGGGCGCTGGTGGAGGAAGCCATGAACCGCTCGGGCGGCAACCAGACCCTGGCCGCCCGCCTGCTGGGCATCTCCCAGCCAGCCCTCAGCAAGCGCCTGAAGCTCATGCGCCAGCCAGCAGGCGACTGACCATCCAGGGGCGTCGTGGCTCCCCCCTCCGCCTGACCGGGCGCGGCAGGCGGATTGGTCCTGCGGCGCAGCCCGGACAGCCCCCCTGCGGCAACACGCCGCCGACGATCCGGTCAGGCGCGACTGTGCGCGTCTTGACTTCCATGTCTTTGTTTTTCACAGGTATTGTGCCGATGCCCCGCGTCCCCCCACAAATCACCCCGGACATGGGCCAGGAGTATGAGATGCCCGCACGATTCCCATGTCACGTTCCGCTCCCATCGGGTTTGCATCGGCTGGCTCCAGGATCAGGACCGCGCAGCGCAGCCGGGATCCCAAACATGCTGGCCGCTTTGTTGGCCTGCCTGCTTCTGCTGGGCGGCCTGGCCCCAGGCGGCGCACGCTCCGCCTGGGCCGCGCTGCTGGTGGAGGAGATGTCCCTCCCGGCCAGGTTCAGCCAGGGCGGCCCCCCCACCCTCCTGGAGGCCGTGGTGGTCCGCCCCGGCGACGCCTCGCGCCATCCCCTGGTGGTGATAAGCCACGGCACCCCCCGGGACCCCAAGGACCGGCCGGGCATGAACGCCATCTCCAGGCTGCGGGAGGCTGAGGAGTTTGCCCGCAGGGGTTTTGTCGTGCTGGTTTTCATGCGCCGGGGCTACGGCTCCTCCGCCGGGGGCTTCGTGGAAGGCGTCGGCCCCGGCGACGACCCGGACTACGCCGCATCAGGCCGCAAGGCCGCCGAGGACATCCGCGAGGCCATCCGTTTCATGAAGACCATGCCCTACGTGGACCCGGACACGATCATCTGCGTGGGGCAATCCGCAGGCGGCCTTGCCACCCTGGCCCTGGCCTCGGACCCGCCTCAGGGCGTGGTGGCCGTCATCAACTTCGCGGGGGGCAAAGGCTCCAAGGCGCCCGACGTGGTGATCAAGCCATCCAACCTGGTGAGCGCCTTCGCCCAGTATGGCCGCACCGCGCGCGTCCCGGCGCTCTTCGTCTACAGCGAGAACGACCGCTTCTTCGGGCCTGGGCTCGCACGCGAGCTGTACGCCGCCTACACCTCCGCCGGAGGCAAGGCCCAATTCGTCATGGCACCCGCCTTTGGAGAGGATGGGCATACTCTCTTCTCCCGCCTGGGCATCCCCCAATGGACGCCCTATGTGGACGCATTCCTGGCAACCTGCGGCCTGAGGCAACGCGCCGCGCCCATGGCTGTGGAGCGGCCCAAGGTCCCCGCTCCCCGCAAACTGTCCGAAAAAGGCAGGACGGACTTCGAAAACTACCTGGAGTCCCCGCCCCACAAGTCCTTCTTCATGGGGAGCAAGGGCGGCTACGGCTGGGCTTCGGGCAAGCGCACCGCAGAGGAGGCCGCCCGAAAGGCCCTGGAGAACTGCGAAAAATTCAACAATACCGGCTGCGCAGCCTTCATGATCGACGACACGGCGCAATAAGCCGCCCCCCAGACCAGGGCGAACCCTCATAGCCCAGGTTATGGCCATTCCTTCAGGAATTGCACGTAATACACTGGAAATGCTGCATTATGTTGCCCTGCCAACATTTGCCATAATCCAGGTTATCCTCCTTTGCCGACACCCCGCCGCACAAGCGCTCTATCTCACTGTATATTCTCGACAAACAGGGCTGGCATCAACCTTGCCTATTCATCGTGAGCGTCCCGCCGCGCCACGAAGGGCGGCACATCGGCGTATCGTGTCCTGCCCACGCCCGGCGGCAAGACATGCGCGGCATAGCCGGGCGGCCAGAACACCATGACCAGAACACCATGAGAGGAGCAACGATGAAACTGAACGTGAAAGCCCTGATCCCGGTGATCGCAGGATTGACCCTTTGGCTTCTGCCCGCTCCGGCAGGGCTGTCCTCCGGCGCCTGGACCTATTTCGCGATCTTCGTGGCCGTTGTCGCCGCCCTGGTCCTCGAGCCCATCGCCCCCGCCCTGGCCGGGCTCCTGGGAGTCTCCCTCGTGGCCGTGCTCAACCTGATCCCCGCCGCACCCGGCAAGGCGGGCACCCCCGCAGAGTCGATCAAGTGGGCCTTGTCCGGCTTCTCCGACGGCACGGTCTGGCTCATCTTCGCGGCCTTCATGTTCGCCCTGGGGTATGAGAAAACGGGCCTGGGCAAGCGCATCGCGCTGACCCTCATCAAGCTCATGGGCAGGCGCGCCCTGGGCCTCGGGTACGCCGTGGCCCTGGCCGACCTGATCCTGGCTCCGTTCATGCCCTCCAACACGGCCCGCAGCGGCGGCACCATCTTCCCCATCATCAAGAACATCCCGCCGCTCTACGGCTCGACCCCCGAGGACAACCCGCGCGGACTGGGCGGCTACCTGATGTGGACCGCCCTGGCCACCACCTGCGTGACCTCCTCCATGTTCCTCACCGCGCTCGCCCCCAACCTGCTGGCCCAGTCCCTGGTGGAGAAGACCGCCAAGGTGACCCTCTCCTGGAACGACTGGTTCATGAGCTTCCTGCCCGTGGGCATCATCCTCTTCGCGATCACCCCGCTCCTGGCCTACGTGATCTACCCGCCCACGAAGAAATCCTCCGACGACGCGCCCATCTGGGCTGCCGGGGAGCTTGCCAAGCTGGGCTCCATCTCCGCGCGCGAGATCATCATGGGGCTCCTGGCCGCCGGAGCCCTGGCCTGCTGGATACTCCTCGGCAAGGAGATCAACGGCACCACCGTGGCCATCGCGGCCATCTGCCTCATGTGCCTGTTCAACGTGGTCACCTGGGACGACATCGTGAGCAACAAACAGGCCTGGAACGTGCTGGCCTGGTTCGCCACCCTGGTCACCCTGGCTGGCGGCCTCTCCAGGACCGGCTTCCTGGACTGGTTCGCCAAGTCCATCTCCGGCTCGCTCCAGGGCCTCTCGCCCACGGCGGCCATGATCGGGCTGGTGGTGGTGTTCTTCGCGAGCCATTACATGTTCGCAAGCGTCACCGCCCACGTGGCCGCCATGCTGCCGGTGATGCTGGCCGCAGCCATGGCCGTGCCGGGCATCAACATGCCCCTGGTGTCCATGCTGCTGTGCTCCACGCTCGGCATCATGGGGGTCATCACCCCCTACGGCACGGGCCCCTCGCCCATCTATTACGGATCAGGCTACGTTAAGGGCAAAGAGTTCTGGCTGCTGGGCCTGGTCTTCGGCATCGTGTATCTCGGAGTGTTCCTCCTGGTCGGCTTCCCCTGGAACCTCGCCAGAGTGTAGCCGACCCGTTCGCTTCGCCAGCCTTTGCTTCGGAGTGACTCCGGAGCAAAGGCCGCACGTCTGGGCGGCCCCGGCCGCCCAGGCCAATACATGCAGGAGCACTCATGCGGAAAATCCCCGCCCGGGCCGTGGTCGACCAGGTCGCAGCCATGTGCGTCGCCGCCAACCGCCGCCTGCCCCCGGACGTCCATCGCGCCTTCCTGCGCGCCCAGGCGCAAGAGACGCCCATGGGGCGCGAAGCCTTCCGCCAGCTGCTGGACAACGCCGCCCTGTCCGCCGAGCTGGGCCTGCCCCTGTGCCAGGACTGCGGCATGGCCGTGTTCTTCGTGGAGATGGGCGAGGACGTGCGCGTGGACGGCATGGGCCTTCGCCAGGCCATCAATGAAGGCATGGTCAAAGGCTACCGCGAAGGGTTCCTGCGAAAATCCACCTGCGACCCCTTCACGCGCATCAACCGGGGCGACAACTCCCCGGCGGTGATCCACTTCGACATCGTCCCCGGCGACACGCTGCGCATCGTCATGACCGCCGAGGGTGCAAGCGCCGACAACGCCTCGCGCGTGGCCATGCTTGCCCCGCACAGCGACCTGGACGCCGTACGCGATTTCGCGGTGCGCTGCGTGGCCGAGGTCTGCCACGGGGTCTGCGCGCCTGTCAGCCTGGGGCTTGGCATTGGCGGCAGCTTCGAGCTGGCCGCGCTGAACGCCAAGAAAGCCCTGCTGCGCCCCATCGACAACATCCACCCCGACCCGGCCATGGCCCAGCTGGAAGAGACGCTGTGCGAAGCCGTGAACCGCCTGGGCACCGGCCCGCTGGGCCTTGGCGGAAATACCACCTGCCTGGGGGTCAAGGTGCTGGCCGCGCCCTGCCACCGCGACGCCCTGCCCCTGGCCGTGTACATCCAGTGCCACTGCGCCCGGCGCGTGGAGGTCGTCCTGTGATCCGCACCCGCGCGCTGTCCACGCCCCTCTCCGCAGAAGATGCGGCAGGGCTTCGCGCCGGAGACGTGCTCTATCTCACCGGCACGCTCTACACCGCGCGCGAGGAAGCCCACCAGCGCCTGCTTGACGACCTGGACGCCGGGCTGCCCGAGCCCTTCCCCCTGGAGGGCGCGGTGATCTACTACGTGGGGCCAAGCCCCATGACCCAGCACCGCCCCATCGGCGCTGCCGGGCCAAGCTCCGCCAGCCGCATGGACCCCTACGCCCCGCGCCTGCACCAGCTCGGCGTGCGGGCCTCCATCGGCAAGGGCAGGCGCTTGCCGCTGATGCGCGCGGCCCTTATGGAGCACGGCGGCGTCTACCTGGGAGCCACAGGCGGGGCCGGAGCGCTTTTGTCCTTATGCATCAGGCAGGTGCGCCTCGCGGCCTATCCGGAGCTGGGGCCGGAGGCCGTCTACGCCCTGGACGTGGCCGAATTCCCCCTGGTGGTGCTCCAGGACTGCCACGGCGCGGACATGCACGTGGCCCCAAACCTGGAGGCCGCCCTCTCCGGCTGAGCCGGATTTTTCCCCCGCTTCGTAAGGAACCCGATGATTTCCCGAGCGTTTCGTGCTATCGAATGCATGACCGTCACCGGAAACCATCGGGGGATGTCATGCTCAGGCGTATCTCCATTGCCGCCAGACTGCTGGGTCTGGTGGGACTCGTGGTCCTGTTCGCCGCCGCCGCGCTGTTCTTCGTGTCGGCCATCGCCTCGCGCCTGGAAGTGCTGGTGGTGGAGCATACCCAGTCAGTGATGCTCCAGGGCGAAAAAAGCAGAATCAAGACCGCAGCCCACACCATGGCAATGGCCCTGGCCAAGGCCATGACCTACGCCCGCACCCCCGAGGAACAAAAAGAACTGGCCCGGACCCTGGTCGAGCAGGTCCGCTTCGAGGAGGACGCCTCCGGCTATTATTTCGTCTACACCGGCACCACCAACATCGCCCTGCCTCCCCGCCCCGAACTCGTCGGCCAGGACCTGAACGACTTCAGGGACCAGAGCGGCGTGTACTACGTGCGCGAGCTCTCCCGCCAAGCCCATGCGGGCGGAGGATACGTCCTCTACACGTTCCCCAAGCCCTCCGGCCAGCTGGAGCGCAAGCTGTCCTACTCGGAGATGATCCCCGGCACGGACATGTGGGTGGGCACAGGAGTGTACATCGACAAAGTGGCCAAGGAGGAGGCCGTGCTGGCCGCCATGGTGGCGGACCTCTTCAACCGGGCCTTCACCGGGTCGGCGGCGGTGTTCGCGGCCATGGTGGTGGTGCTCTCCCTGGCCTGCCTGATTATCGCGCGCAGCGTGGCCCGGCCCCTGGCCGAGGCCACCGGAGCAGCCGAGCGCATCGCCGCCGGAGACCTGTCCGTGCGCCTGGACGATTCCGGGCGCGACGAGGCCTCCAGGCTTCAGGCCTCGCTTAACCGCATGACCGTGGTGCTGCGCCAGAACATTCAGGAGATAAAAGCCCGGCGCGACGAGGCCGAGCAAAAGGCCCATCTGGCGGGAGAGGCCCTCAAGGAGGCCAAGCGGGCCGGGCAGGAGGTCATAACGCAGGTGGCGCTGCGCATCGAGAGCCTGCAGAAGATCTCCTCCGCCGTGGCGCACCAGCTGAGAAACCCCACCACCATCATCGGCGGGCTGGCCGGTCTTCTGGTCAAGAAGCCGAGCATGCGCCAATCCTACCTGGAATACCTGGACGGAATCATCGAGGCGGCGCGGCGCATCGAGCACATCACCGCAGCCGTGAAGGAATACAGCAACATCCGCCTGGGGCGGCTGGAGAAGGCCTCAATCGGGGACGTTCTTTCCGGCGTGGCCCAGTCCGGGGAACAGCTGGCGCTCAAGATGGGGAAGAGTGCGGTCTGGGAGGTGGAGGTATTGCCCGGCGGGTTGCAGGCGTTCGCCGATCCGGAGCTTCTGCGCCAGGCCCTGTGCGAGGCGGTGACCAACTCGGTGGAGGCGCTGCCCGCCGAAGGAGGACGCATCCGGCTGGCCGCCCGAGTGCGCTCAGGCACGGATGGGAGCCAGGACGTGGAGATCGCCGTGTCGGACAACGGCTGCGGCATCCCCGAGGACGAGCTCCAGTACGTCCTGGACCCGTTCTACAGCACCAAGCCCGTAGGCGTGGGCATGGGGCTCACCAAGGCCAACCGCATCGTGCAGGAACACGGAGGGAGCATAACAGTGGAGAGCGCCGTGGGCCAGGGGACGACCATCCGCATGCTGCTCCCCGAGCAGACACCGGACCTGTCCGTCATGATGCAGGAATATACCTGAACGCGAAGTGCATGTCGGGCGGGCGCGCCTTAATGCCCCGAAGCAGGGCGTGCGGCTGGAAAAAGGGCTGACCAAGCCGGGAGGACCGGGACTCTTCCCCCGAAACGGAGGAAATGGCCCCGATCCCCGCCAGCTATACCGGGGGGTTACTCCCCGGTGATGGTCTTGTTCTGGAGGAAGTCCTTGGCCATGTACTGCACCATCTCGGGATCGGACAGCAGCATGGTCAGCGACTCGGAAAGCACGTCGTTTATGAAGCGGGCGTTGGCGGTCTCGTCCGGGGCGGTGACCACTTCCTTCTCCTGGGCCACGGGGAAGGAGCCTTCCCAGTGTCCGGGTCCGTTGATCACGCGGGCCGACAGCACGGCCTTGACTCCGATCTTGCGGGTCACGGTCTCGCCCTTGGCGCTGTAGTTCAGTTCCCGGATGGTGATCACCAGGGACAGGGGCGCGTTCTCCTTGAAGGGAGCGGGCTTGAAGCCAAGTCCCCCCAGCGTGCGCTCGGCTGCCTCGCCCACGGTCCTGGACAACTCGCCTTCCACCGTGATGGGGGCGCTGCGCCCGCCGTCGGCGTTGCGGTAGCCCACCACCTTGTCCACCCTGGCGTCCATCACCTTGAAGGCAAGGGTCTTGCCCTTGCCCACGTTGCCCGTGGGGGACTTCACCTCGGGGTGGAGGCTCACGCTCTGGGGCTGCACCCCGGAACAGGCCGCCAGCAGGCCGGCCAGAACAAGCGCCGTCAGAAGAGTGGCGATGCGTTTCATGCTTGCTGCTCCTTTTCTGATTCCGATTCGGATTCCTTCAGTTTTGCGGTCACGGCCCACATTTCTTCAACCAACTTCTCAAGCCCGTTGCCCTCTTTGGCAGAGATGAACCTGACGCTCAGTCCCTTCTCCTTGGCGAGGGCCTTCAGTTCGGCCAGCCGCTCGGGCGAGAGGGTGTCGATCTTGTTCACGGCGCGAAGCTGCGGACGCTCGGCCAGGCCGGGGTCGTAGCGCACCAGCTCGTCGTCCACCAGGGAGAACCCGGCGAAGGGGTCGTCCCCTTCTGTCTCCTCGGCGGCCAGCAGGTGCACCAGCACCCTGGTGCGCGAGACGTGCTTCAGAAAATCATGCCCCAGGCCCTGGCCCTCGTGCGCGCCCTCGATCAGCCCCGGGATGTCCGCCGCCACCAGCTGCATGCCGTCCTCGCCGAGCAGAACGCCCAGGTTGGGGGTCAGCGTGGTGAAGGGATACGGCGCGATCTTGGGCTTGGCCGCAGAGACAGCCGAGATGAGCGTGGACTTGCCCGCGTTGGGCAGGCCGATGATGCCTATCTCCGCCAGCAGGCGAAGCTCCATGCGCAGGTTCTTCTCCTGGCCTTCCTCGCCCGGCTGGGCGAAACGCGGGGCGCGGTTGGTGGAGGTCTTGAAGTGCATGTTGCCCTTGCCGCCCCGCCCGCCGTGCACCGCGATCCACTCCTGGCCGATCTCGGTCAGGTCGGCGGCCAGATGCTCGGTGCCATCCTCGTTCAATTCATAAATTAGCGTGCCGCGCGGCACCTCCACCACCAGATCGTCGGCGTTCTTGCCGTTGCACTGGCTGCCCAGGCCCATCTGGCCGTTCTTGGCCATGTAGCGGCGTTTTACGCGCAGGTCGTACAGAGTCAGAAGGTTCGGGGACACGCGAAAGATCACATCGCCGCCCTTGCCGCCGTCGCCGCCGTTGGGGCCGCCGTATGGGATGAACTTCTCACGGCGGAAAGCGATGCAGCCTCGCCCGCCCTTGCCGGAAGAAACGTAAATTTTTGCTTCGTCGATAAAACGCATGGATGTTCACTCTGTCCTTGTTGATCGATGGCCCGATACGGCCCTTGCCTGCCTGAAGTCAAGCGAACGGCCTGCCCGCTGCCCATCCGGAAAGCCCCGCCCTGCTCCTTGATGATTTTCCATCTTGAGAGCATAGAAACAAAACGGCCCCGGCACATTCACATTATTCCGGCAAGAGCCGAAACAGCGGGAGAAACATGCGCAACACAATCATACTCTGCGTCCTGATAGCCGCCATGGCCGTGGGCGGAGCCTGGCTCTACGTCCAGCCGTCCAAGGCCTTCCAGGCCGTGCAACTGGCCGTGGACCGCGACGACCCCGCACTGCTGGCCCCCTGGCTGGACGCGCAGGCCCTGCGCTCCAACCTGAAAAACCGCGAGGCCGCCAAGCTCCCTGCCCCGCTGGGACCAGACGCCCAGCCCGGACTTTCCGGCCTGTTCGGCATGCTCGGCCAGGCCCTGGCCGACTCGGTGCTGGGCGCGATCACCCAGAACCTCGCCACGCCCGAAGGCGTGCTGGCGCTCCTGCGAGGCGCGGCAGCCGGTGCGCACACGCCCCCGAACAAAAACCCGCGCACGCCCTCGGAGCGACTCTTCGCCCAGGCCAGCACCGAACTCCTCGGCTTCGACCGCTACGTGGTCAGCGCGCCGATTCGCCCCAACGCCGTTCTTCAGCTGGTCTTCACCCGCCAAGGCACCAAATGGCTGCTCTCGGACATCGAAGTGAAGCCGATAGCGCCGCCCAATGCGTAGGAGAAGCTGGAGGATGAAGACGCCTCCGGCGGGCAAAGAGAATTGGGGCGCTGCCCCAAACCCCGGCAGGGCTCTGCCCTGCACCCGCCAGGGGGATGATCCCCCTGGACCCTCAGTGGGCTTCGCGTAACGAATAGTTACACATCAGAGTCATGCTTCTTGAGCCCGTAAATGCGCAAAGCCGCATTTACGGGCTTTTCTCTTGAAATCGCCGTCTTCGGCGATGGCGATCCGCCGGGATAAGCCGCTTTGGGCGTTCCCGGCGGTTCACACCCGCTGCCCTCCCCCCCGTCCAACACCAGTCACCCGCACACGACGCGAAGCTAAAAGCCGGGTCCAGGGGAGGCTTCTCCCCTGGCGGGTGCAGGGCGGAGCCCGCCGGGTCTGGGCGGAGCCCAGCGGGGTCCGGGGCAGCGCCCCGCTCTTACATCACGCCGATGTCCCAGTTGAACACGCAGCCGCGATCCTTGCGCTCGATGCTCTTGGGCATGGGCTCGCGCATATGGATCAGCTGCAGGAATCCAGCCTTGACCAGTGCTTCTTCCTTGTCGCGCATGTCCAGCTCCCAGTTGGGGTAAATCCAGTGGTTCTGGCCGTAGCGGGTGACGAAGCAGGTCTCGCCCTTGGGGCTGACGATGGGTTCGCAGGCTTTGACTTCCTGGGTCATGGTGCGGCTGATGCCAAGCGGCCACAGTCCGGAGACCACGATGCCGAGCGGCAGCGGGCTCTTGCGGGGCAGGTCCAGGATGTCCGCGCCGGAGAGTTCGGGGCTTATGATCGCGCCGTCGAAACCCATCTCCTTGAGTTTGCCAAGCGCCAAGGGGTTGGCCAGGTTGCAGAACGGCCCGGCCCAGAGCTCCATCTCGCGGCGCTTGCGGTTGCCGAAGAGTCCGGTCTGCCAGGGCGCGTTCAGCACGAAGCGCTTACCGCCGCGCTTGAGGATGACTTCGAGGATGTCCAGAAAGTCCTTTTCCTCGTTGGGCCAGATGACGGGCGGAACCCACCACCAGGTGGACGCGGCGCGCCCGAGCGGCAGATGCTGCGTCTTGGTGGCGGAGACCCACACGCCGGCAGCGCCCTTGGCCGGGCCCTTGGGGGGCTGGCGCCAGATGTGCACGGACTCGGCGCGAACGCCGCGCGGGGCCTTGTAGGGCTTGGGCACAACGGGCTGGAAGGAGGACTCCACGGAGCTGACCTCGGGATACTTGCGCAGCTCGGACTCCAGGGCGGCGATGCGCCTGCCGAGCTCCGGCTCGCGGCGGTCGATGAGGAAGACGCTCATGCCAGCGCGGGGGCGCTCCTTGCCTTTTCCGGCAAGGGTGAGGTCGTAGCGGCCTCCCTTGGGCACGGTGCGGGAGACGCGCACCACCTGATGCCCGGCCTCGTCCTCGTAGCCCAGGCGAAGGAGGTCGCCGGGGAGCAGGGGCTGGCGCGGGTTGACGAAGTAGCGGCGGGCCTCGCTCATGGTCAGGCGGCCCACCAGCATGCCGGAGCCGGTGGGGGACTGGGCGTCCACGGGGTTGCGGGGCTTCTGGGGCAGGAACCCGTAGTGCGTGGTCGGGCGGCCCAGGGCCTGCTCGATGTAGGAGAGCGCGGCCTTCTTGGCCTGCGGATCATCCGGGGAGTCGCGCAGCATGCGGTAGGCCGTGGTGGTGTAGAACACGTAATGCGGGCCTTTCTTGCGTCCCTCGATCTTCCAGGCCTTGATCTGGGGGATGGTCAAGAGGGCCTTGGCCAGCACGTCCAGAGAGAGGTCCTGGCAGGAGAAGTAGCGCCCCGGCTGGCCCTTGCGGGAAAACACGCGGCGGCAGGGTTGCACGCAGCGTCCGCGCAGGCCGGACTTGCCGCCCAGGAAGCTGGACCACCAGCAGCGCCCGGACACGTTGTGGCACAGCGCGCCGTGCACGAACACTTCCAGGTCCACGCCCTCGGGGCAGGCGTCGGCCATGAGGCGCATCTCGTCCACGCCGAGCTCGCGCGGCAGCACCACGCGGCTGATGTCGAGCTGCGGCAGCACGGACAGGCAGGTCTGGGAGGTGACGTTGGCCAGGGTGGAGAGGTGCAGCTCGCCGGTGAATCCGGCCTGACGGGTCACGTCGGCCAGCCCCAGGTCAGAGATGATAAGCGCGTCGGGCTTGACGACCTTGGCCAGACGGTCGGCCAGGCGACCGGCCTTGCCCTCCTCGCCAGCCTTGGTGAGGGTGTTCATGGCCACGTAGACCTTGCGGCCCTTGTCGTGGGCCAGGGCGGTCAGGCCTGCGAGTTCCTGTATGGAGAAGTTCTCGGCCTGCATGCGGGCGGAAAAATGCTTGAGGCCGCAGTACACGGCGTCAGCGCCTGCGGATATGGCGGCCAGGAAGGAATTGGCGTCACCGGCTGGAGCGAGGATGTCTGGAATGTGGTTCATAGTCCGTACGCAATGGATGGAAACTGGTTCAAAAAGACCCGCCAGGGCGGCGGGAGCCGGCAACGCATAATGAACGCCCGCAAGGGCGCGGTTTTCAAAGAGGCGGGGAGTACATAGCCACTTCCTGAGATTCTGGCAAGCTTGAAGTATGCGCCGGGGCAGGATAGAGGTCGTGCTTCATTCAAGCACAAACGGAGCAGGCCATGAGCATGTTGTCGACCGAGATAAGCGAGGCGTTGTCCAAGGGTTCCTGGATCAGGCGGATTTTCGAGCAGGGCGCGGAGATGAAGAAGCTGCACGGCAACGACCGCGTGTACGACTTCAGCCTGGGCAACCCGGACCTGCCCGCCCCGCCCGTGGTGGGCGAGTGCCTGTCCGACCTGGCCGCGCGCGCTGGCGAGCCCTTCGCCTTCGGCTACATGCCAAACGCCGGGTACCCCCACGTTCGCGAGGCGCTGGCCAAACAGGTCAGCCAGGAACAGGGCGTTAAGTTCGAGGGAACCGACCTGCTGCTGACCTGCGGCGCTGCGGGCGGCATCAACGCCTTCTTCCGCGCGGTGCTGACCCAGGGCGACGAAGTGCTCTGCCCGCGCCCCTACTTCGTGGAATACGGCTTCTACGTGGGCAACCACGGCGGCAAGCTGGTGACCGTGGCTGCGGCCCCGCCGAATTTCGACCTGGACGTGCCCGCCATGCTGGCCGCCATCACGGACAAGACCCGCGTGGTGATGCTCAACTCGCCCAACAACCCCACGGGCTGCATCTACTCAGAAGAGACCCTGCGGGAGCTGGCCAGAGGGTTGAGGGTCCTGAACGAAAAACGCGAGAAGCCCATCCTGCTGTTGGCCGACGAACCGTACCGGTTCCTGGCCTACGACAACGCCGTGGTGCCGTCGCTGCCGAAGATTTATCCGTACACCGTGGTGGTGAGCTCGTTCTCCAAGAACCTGTCGTTGGCGGGCGAGCGCATCGGCTACGTGGCCCTGGCACCCAACATGCCCGGCAAGGAAGAGTTGATGAACGGCATCGTGTTCGCCAACCGCATCCTGGGCTACGTGAACGCGCCAGCCATCGGCCAGACCCTGCTGCTGAAATCGCTGGGCCATCAGGTGGACGCCAGCATCTACGCCGAGCGGCGCGACGCCATGGCCAGGGTGCTCACCGAGGCCGGGTACGAGTTCTCCATGCCCGCCGGAGCGTTTTATTTCTTCCCCAAAGCCCCCGGCGGCGACGACATCGCCTTCGTGGCCAAGCTGTGCGAGCAGCGGGTGCTGGCCGTGCCGGGCACGGGGTTTGGCATGCCTGGATACTTCCGCCTGACCTTCTGCGTGGACCAGAAGGTGATCGAAAACGCGGCGGAAGGGTTCGCACGGGCGATCATTGCGGCGGAGATGAAGTAACCACCATATCGCAAGCCGATATTGTATCGGCAAATCGCCAACAACACACTTGCAAATCCAATACGACATGCTATCATAGGCTCAAATTCCTATCGGGAGGACCTATGAGCTGGGATGATGTCGACAACAAGTTGAAGAAAGGTGTTGATGCTGGATTTGTGTCTTGTTCGGAGTCCTACGAGAAAGCATACATCAAGAAAACCATCCAGGAGGCGTTTGGGAAGAAGTTCTCCTCAGACGCCATTGACAGGGCCATTGAATCCTGCTGCGATAGCGTCAAAGGAAACAGGCCCAGGGACAAATTCCTGGCGTGCATGAAAGAGAAGCTCGGCAGCTAGCACCCCGCCTGGACAACTTAAAACTTGACAGGCCCTCCCCGCTGCGTTAGCCGGGAGGGCTTAATTTTTTCGCCAAGTAAGAAGGGACCATGTTCGAAAGCCTGCAAGACCGCTTAGAGTCGGTATTCAAGAAAATACGCGGCCACGCCCGTCTGGATGAGACCAACATCCAGGAGGCGTTGCGCGAGGTTCGCCTTGCCCTGCTTGAAGCTGACGTAAACTTCAAGGTGGTCAAGGCCTTCACGGAGCGCGTTCGCGAACGCGCCCTGGGCCAGGACGTCGTCAAGTCCCTTACGCCCGGCCAGATGGTGGTGAAGATCGTCCACGACGAGATTCTCCAGCTGCTGGGCGGCGAAGCCCAGACCGTGGACTTCCGCCACAAGCCCCTCATCATCATGATGGTGGGCTTGCAGGGCTCCGGCAAGACCACCACCACGTCCAAGCTGGCCCTGTGGCTGCGTCGCAACCACAAGCGCAAGCCGTATCTCGTGCCCGCCGACGTGTACCGCCCTGCGGCCATCGACCAGCTGCACAAGCTGGCCCAGCAGCTGGACCTCCCGGCGTATCCGTCCAAGCCGGGCATGAACCCGGTGGACATCTGCCGCGACGCCGTGGCCGAGGCCGAGCGCCAGGGCCTGGATGCCATCATCCTGGACACTGCGGGCCGCCTGCACATCGACGAAGTCCTGATGGACGAGCTGAAGGCCATCAAGGACGCCGTGGGCCCCCACGAGATCCTGTTCGTGGCCGACGCCATGACCGGCCAGGACGCCGTGACCGTGGCCGACAGCTTCAACGCCCGCCTGGACATCACCGGCGTGGTGCTCACCAAGATGGACGGCGACGCCCGAGGCGGCGCGGCCCTCTCCATCAAGGAAGTCACCGGCAAGCCCATCAAGTTCGTGGGCGTGGGCGAAAAGGCCTCCGACCTGGAGATCTTCCACCCGGACCGCGCGGCCTCGCGCATCCTGGGCATGGGCGACATCCTCTCGCTCATCGAGAAGGCGCAGGAAGAGTTCGACGCGGGCGAAGCCGCCGACATGGAGCGCAAGCTCCGCCAGGCGCAGTTCACCCTGGACGACTTCCGCACCCAGATGCGCCGCGTCAAGAAGCTCGGCTCCCTGGACACCATCCTCAAGATGATCCCGGGCATGGGCAAGCTGACCAAGCAGCTGGGCGAGATCCAGATGCCCGAGAAGGAGATGGCCCGCCTGGAGGCCATCATCGGCTCCATGACCAAGAAGGAGCGCACCGAGCCCAAGATAATAAACCAGAGCCGCAAGGAGCGCATCGCCAAGGGCTCCGGCGTGCAGGTGGGCGACGTGACCGGGCTCCTCAAGAATTTCGAGCAGATGCGCATGATGATGCAGCGCATGATGGGTGGCGGCGGCAAGATGCCCGCCATGCCGGGCGGGCGCATGCCTGGTGGCATGGGCGGCATGCCCGGCCTTGGCAGCATGGCCACGGCCATGTCCGGCAAGGGCAGCCCCACCAAGAAGAAGAAGGAAAGGGACAAGCGCAAAAAGAAGAACAAAAAGCGCTAGGGCCGGGACGCGCCTCTCCTCATCACGGGAAGGCGGACTTGCCAGAAGTTGAAAACTCGTTACATATCCTCATCGGGGGTGAATTAGTATGGCTATGAAAATCAGACTGACCAGAATGGGCTGCAAAAAACGTCCCTTCTACCGCATCGTCGCCATGGACAGCGCTACCCGCCGCGATGGCCGCGCCCTGGAGTACGTCGGACACTACAACCCGATGGTCGAGCCCGCAGACATCAAGATCGACGCCGAAGCGGTCGCCAAGTGGATCGCCTGCGGAGCGCAGCCCACCGACACCGTCGCAGCCCTGCTGCGCAAGGCCGGCATCAAGTCGTAGTCCGTCGCTTCTGACGATGCGGCGCCGGGTCGCGTGCAACCACACGGGAGGCGTCACATGTTGAAAGATCTGATCGAGTACGTCGCCAGATCGCTGGTCGATAATCCTGATGCCGTTTCGGTGAAGGAAATCGAAGGCGAGCAGACGTCCGTCATCGAACTCAAGGTCGCCAAAGAGGACCTGGGCAAGGTGATCGGCAAGCAGGGACGCACGGCCAGAGCCATGCGCACCATTCTGGGCGCGGCGTCCACCAAGATGCGCAAGCGCTCGGTGCTGGAGATCCTGGAATAAGCCCAGGAGGGCCACGGATTGACTCAAGCCAAGTTGGTGGTCATCGGCGAGGTGATCAAACCTCACGGTATCCGGGGGGAGTTCCACGTGGCAAACCACGCGGACTCCCCCTCGCTCTATGCGCCCGGCGCGCGCGTGTGGTTTCGCGCGCCCGGCAAGCAGGAGCGCCCTGTCAACATTCTCAGCTGCCGCCCTCATCAGGGACGGCTCCTGCTGACCATCGAAGGCGTGGCCGACCGCGACGCCGCCGATGCCCTGCGCGGCATGGAGGTGGTGGTGCGGCCGGAAGACCTGCCTGAGCTCGACGAAGGGGAAGTCTACCTGCACGAGATCGTCGGCTACGACGTGGTACTGCTGGACGGCTCCAAGGTCGGCGTGCTGGAGAGCTTCATGGACATCCCCGGCCAGGACGTGTGGGTGATCCGTGGTCCGGACGGCAAGGAGATATTGCTGCCCGCCCATGAAGAAACCGTGCCGGAGATCGACGCCAACGCGCGCAGGATCACCATCAACCCGCCGCCGGGGCTTCTGGATTTGTAGCAGCCAGGTGCAGGCGGCACGTATCCCGCGCCGCCTTTTTCTTCCGGGGAATTTCCCCAGGGGCAATTCTCTTAGCGCCTGCCCGGCGCCCTGGACCAACGCATGCGCTTCACCATCCTCTCCCTGTTCCCGGAATTCTACGATTCCCCGCTGTCCTGCGCCCTCATGGGCAAGGCCCGCGAGCAAGGCATCGTGGACTTCAATCTGGTGAACCCGCGCGACTTCGCCCTGAACAAGCACAAGTCCGTGGACGACCGCCCCTACGGCGGCGGGCCGGGCATGGTCATGGCCCTGGACCCGCTGGCGCGGGCGCTTAAGTCCATCGAGACCCCCGGCCGGATGCTGCTGCTTTCGCCGCGTGGGCGCAGGCTGACGCAATCCTTCGCGCGCGAGCTGTCCGCCGAGCCCAATCTGACCATCCTGTGCGGCCGCTACGAGGGCATCGACGAGCGCCTGTTGCAGCTCTTCCCCATCGAGCTGGTCTCGGCGGGCGACTTCGTGCTCTCAGGCGGCGAGGCTGCGTCCTTGTGCCTGATCGAGTCCGTGGCGCGCCTGCTCCCAGGCTTCATGGGCAAGGAGGAATCCGGCGACGAGGAGAGCTTCTCCCACGGCCTGCTGGAATATCCCCACTACACCCGCCCGGAGACCTACGAGGGCCTCACGGTGCCGGACATCCTGCTTGGCGGCGACCACGCCAAGGTCCGCTCCTGGCGGCGCGAGCAGTCGCTCCTGCAAACACTCGCAAGGCGCCCCGAGATCCTGGCCGACGCGCCCCTCACCCCGCAGGACCGCACATTTCTGGCTGAAAAGCCGCGCACGCATCTGGCGCGCAACCTCCATCTCGCCCTGGTTCACGGGCCGGTGCTGAATAAATTCGGGCATACGGTCACTGTGTCCTTGACCAACCTCGACCTGCACGATATAGCCCGCATTTCCCGAACATATGGACTTGCGGGATTTTTTGCGGTCACCCCTCTGGAAGACCAGCAGGCCCTGGCCGCCACACTCCTCGGACATTGGACCGCCGGAGCGGGCGGAAAGGGAAACCCCGACAGGGCCGAAGCCCTCGGGATGGTCCGGGTGACGGCGACCCTGCAGGACGCCATCGCCCAGGTCCGCGACAGCAGCGGACAGGACCCCCTGGTGCTGGCCACCAGCGCCCGCCCCGACGGAGCCGTGACCCCGCAGGGAGTGCGACAAAGCCTCGGGGAACGCCCGGTGCTTCTGGTGCTGGGAACGGGATCGGGACTCGCGCCCGAAGCCCTGGCCCTGACGCACGGCCAGATAAGCCCGGTAAGGCCATTCGGCGGCTACAACCACCTTTCGGTGCGGGCCGCCGCCGCGATCCTCACGGACCGCATACTCGGAGACATTTTTTGAGCTTCCCGGTGAAGCCCAGTCATAAGGAAGGAGACAGGCAATGAACATCATCCGTCAGATCGAAACCGAGCACCTGCGCCTGGACATGCCCAAGTTCAAGCCCGGTGACACCGTCAAGGTGCATTTCCGCATTCTGGAAGGCGAGAAAGAACGCATCCAGGTCTTCCAGGGCGCCGTCCTGAGGGTCCGCAAGGGCACCACCGACAGCACCTTCACCGTTCGCAAGGTCTCCGACGGCGTCGGCGTCGAGCGCATCTTCCCCATGCATTCTCCCTTCATCGAGCGCGTTGAAGTGATGATCGAGGGCAAGGTCCGCCGTTCGCGCCTGTACTACCTGCGCAACCTCAAGGGCAAGGCTTCCCGCATCAAGTCCAAGAACGCCTGGAACAACTAGGCGATCTTTCGCGATTTTCGGCCCGCCCCCGGCCTCGCGACAACATCAGGGGGCCGGGGGAAAGCCTTCCGGCAACGGAAGGTTTTTCCCTGTTTTCTTTTCAGGAGCCAGCATGCCCGACTCCCCCGCCTCCCCCCTTCCCCATCCCTCACCTGCCCCCAATCACGCAGGTGTGGACGAGGCCGGGCGCGGCTGTCTGGCTGGCCCCGTGGTGGCCGGGGCGGTCATCCTGCCCGAAGCCTTCCATCTGCCCGGCCTGAACGACTCCAAGAAGCTCACCGCCGCCAGGCGCGCCGCCCTGGAGCCCGCCATCAAGGCCCAGGCCGTGGCCTGGGGGCTGGGCGTGATCTGGCCAGCCGAGATCGACCGCATCAACATCCTTCAGGCAACCTTCCACGCCATGGCCCGCGCCGTGGCCGTGATGAAGCTCAAGCCCCATTCCCTTCTCATCGACGGCAACAAGACCATCCCCGTCCATCTGCTGGTCTCCCCTTTGCCCCAGCGCGCAATCATCGAAGGCGATTCACTCGAACCGGCCATCTCGGCGGCCTCCATCCTGGCCAAGACCTTCCGAGACCGGCTGCTCGAACGCCTGGACCGCCGCTATCCCGGCTACGCCCTGGCCGTGCACAAGGGCTACGGCACGGCCGTGCATCTGGCCGCGCTGCGCGCCCTCGGCCCTTGCCCGCAGCACCGCCTCACCTTCCGGGGCGTGTTGCCCGAGAAGCCCTCAGCTGGAGTCCAGGGATGCCTGCCGGGCATCTGACGCTTGGACGCGAAGGCGAGGACGAGGCGGCGCGCCTGCTCACGTCGCTTGGCCTGCGCATCCTTGCGCGCAACTACAGCACGCGCCTTGGCGAGGTGGACCTCATCTGCCGCCACGGAGACACGCTGGTGTTTGTGGAGGTCAAGACCCGCGCGGACTCGAGCCTGGGCGTCGGCACCGACGCAGTGAACCTGCGCAAGCGAAAGCGCATCGTGAAAGCCGCCAGCGAGTATTTGTCGGTGAACGATCTGTGGGCGCATCCCTGCCGCTTCGATGTGGTGAGCGTGGTCAAGACCGGCGGCAGGCTCAAGGCCGAGCATCTGCCCGACGCCTTCCAGGCCGATTTCGATGCCGCCAGGGGTGGCCGGGGCTGGCAGCCCTGGTAAGAGAAGAGCGACTGTCGTATTTTTGAAAAACATGAATATGTTTTTCAATAATCAAATTAGTGGTTCTCTTGGCTTGGATTCATGAACTGCAAGAACGTACCTTGAGAACGCCTACAAGAGAAGAGTAGGAGCCTCCGGCGGGCAAAGAGGGCTCCGCCCTCTCTGCACTCTCCCGCCAGGGGGATGATCCCCCTGGACCCTCAGTTCGCTTCGCTGGGAGCCGGGTCAGCTCGCAGATGGTGCGAGAGCAAGGCTGGAGTGCGCCACCACGCGGTTGCGGCCTTGTTCCTTGGCGCGGTACAGTGCCAAGTCCGCAGCTGCCACAAGCGCCTCGAAATCAAGTCCCACATGAGATGAGTCCGCGACACCGATGCTGATGGTGCTGCGAATCGTCTTGCCGGAATACACTATTTCCATGTCCTCGTAGTTTCTGCGCAGCCGCTCGGCCAGAGACAGCGCGTCTTCTTCCGTCGTGGCGAGCAACAGAATGCAGAACTCCTCACCGCCGTACCGGGCAAGATAATCATCCGTGCGGACTGATGCCTGCGCGACTGCTGCCAACCGCTTCAGCACTTCGTCGCCTGTCTGATGACCGTACAGGTCGTTGACCTCCTTGAAATGATCGACATCCAGCATCATCACGGTCAACGCGTCCCCGGTCCGTCCGCAACGCACCACCAGACGGGCGGCCTCCTCTTCCAGGCGACGCCGGTTGAATACCCCGGTCAGCCCGTCCCGTGATGCAATTTTCTGAATATCCGCGATGAGCCTGTAGTTTATCATCAGTACGAAGCCGAATGTCACGCAGAGCTGAATCAAAATCCCCAGGAAGAACGACGCTTGATTTATTGCCGTGTTTTCAAACAAAGCATAGTCGCCTTGGTGATCGAAACCGATCACCAGCAATCTGGTTATCATGAGTACCGCCATGAACGCGAACGATGCACCTGTCACCCAATATGCGGTCCTCTGGGGGGATTCGATACGAATCAACAACTCGCGGGCGCAGGCGACGTACCCCACTGTGAACAGGACCGCGTTGGCCATGGCCCGTGCGCTCGGTTCAGGGTGAATGACCCTGAACCAGACGTTCAGCAAACACACCAGAACGCAGAGAGCCAGCGCAACGCGCCAATGACTTGGTTTTCCGGAGAATTGCCGTATGCCCGTGAATTGCAGACTGATCCCGGCCGCCATCAAGGTCGACCCGACCACCACGGCCCATACGTATCCAGGAGTGAACTCATCGAAAAAGTAGGAGGTTCCTATCCCGATGCTGATGCACAGATTGGCTGCCGCCCAATGCCATATGCCGCGAATGCCGCCAACATACAGCCCGGCAAGCGCAAGAAGCCCAGACAGCATGAGCGCCAATATGGCGACCATCACCAGAATCGTGCGTATTTCGAGTTCCATTCTCCCCCTCACCCCGACCATC
>NZ_AUBQ01000014.1 GCF_000429325.1 Fundidesulfovibrio putealis DSM 16056 | reverse complement strand
CTAACCTCATCTTAATGCACCAGGATGATTGGGTTTGTACCAAGATACCGGTTTCGCGGCAAGCGTATTTAATGGCCATTCACGGGACAGGCTCATCGTCGACGATGATTTCTACAGTCGCAGCTTTCTGGAGTACATCCTGCATCCCTATGCCATGTGTGACGTGGCCGAAAACGGGGAAGAGGCGGTGATGGCCTTCCAGCGTGCCCTCAAGGACATGAAACCCTATGATCTCGTGTGTATGGACCTGCGCATGCCCGAGATCGACGGCTCCGAAGCCATGCGCGAGATCCGCGACGTCGAAAGGGACCACGGGGTGGACAAGTCCTGCCAGGCCAAGATCATCATCACCTCCGTGCTCGAAGACGCCGAAGACACCCACAACGCCATGTTCCTGGGCGGAGCCACGGCCTTCCTGCAAAAGCCCATCGAAGAGAGCGCTCTCCTGACCGAGCTCAAGCGCCTGGGGCTGATGAGGGAACATTAGGACGCGATCTTCGGGAGCGCACGTCGAGCTTTCCCGTGAAATGACGATGTTTGGCCGGAGCAACACCGGCTGAAGGCCCGCGTCCTGTCGCGGGCCTTTTCATTGCCCGTTCCCCGCTGACCCCGTGTTCCCCCGTCCCCCCCCGGCATCTCCCGCTTGCCTTCTTGTGCGCTCTGGCGCATATCCAATACATGGGAAAGCACCTTCTCCTCGTGGGTGGCGGGCACGCGCACCTCTCGGTGCTGGCCGATCTGGCCAGCTTCCGGGACGCCGGGCATCACGTCACGGTGGTCAGCCCTGCCGACCACCACTACTACTCAGGCATGGGGCCGGGCATGCTCTCGGGCCATTACACGCCCCAGGAGTGCCGCTTCAACGTGCGCCGCATGGCCGAGAAGGGCGGGGCCACGTTCATCCGCAGCAAGGTCGTGTCCATCACGCCGGAGAAGAACGCGGCGCGCCTGGAGAACGGCATGGCCGTGGGCTACGACGTCTGCTCCTTCAACACCGGGTCGCTTCCGCCGTCCAAGGTGGCGGGCAGCGGGCGGGCGGACGTCTTCCCGGTGAAGCCCATCGAGAACCTGCTCTACGCCAAGCGCCATCTGGAAGACATCGTGTCCATGGGGGGAAGCCCCAAGGTGCTGGTGATCGGCGGCGGCCCAGCCGGATTCGAGCTGGCAGGCAACGCCTGCAAGCTTATCGGCTGCGGCTGCAACGACACTCCGGACGTGGCCGTCGCGCCGGGGAGGGGCCTGCTGACGCGCTTCCCCGAGCGGGTGCGCCAGTTGGCCTACCGCTCGCTGGCCCGGCGCGGCATCAAGATTTTCGACGGCCTGGGGGTTTCGCGTCTGGAGGATGGCACGGCCATCCTGTCGGACGGCCTGCGCGTGCCCTACGACGTGGCCTTCCTGGCCATCGGCGTGGTCCCGCAGCCGGACTTGGCCCGCTTTGGGATCGCCATGGGAGCGGGGGGAGGCCGGGGCGGCATCCTGGTGGACAAGTTCCTGCGAAGCGTCAACCACCCCAACATCTTCGGCGGCGGCGACTGCATCAGCTTCCAGCCCCGCGAACTGGAAAAGGTGGGGGTGTACCCGGTGCGTCAGAACCCGGTGCTGCGCCACAACCTGATGGCCGCCCTGGAGGGCCGGGACCTGATGGCCTTCACGGACACCGAAGGCGGCTATCTGCTGATCCTGAACTGCGGCGACGGACAGGGGATACTGAGCAAGGGCTACCTGACCTACGAGGGGCAGACGGCCATGTGGCTCAAGGACCGCATCGACCGGACCTTCATGAAGAGGTTCCAGGTGAGCGGGGAGCTGGAGGAGGATTTGTAGGCGAACCTGTAGCCCCGGTTACGGCGCGCAGGTTGTCGATCACTTTGAGCAGCGTGGCATGCATGGCCGACAGCTCCTCGTCGCCGATGTCTCGCAGGGCTGCGTCGCGCACCTGCTTGGCCAGGGCAATGAGCCGCTGCATGGTGGACAAGTCACTGATGCACACGGCCCCCGTGGCCAGCCCGCCGCTACGGCCCGCGTCCAGCAGCTTCAGGATGCCCCGGCTTTGAAGGATGGCCAGTTCGGCGTCCAGCTCAGCGGGCTTGAGTCCGAGGACTTCCTCCAGCCCCTCCACCGGGACCTCGCCTCCCTGGACGGCCACCAGCCACAAAATAACCCATTGATGGGGGCCAAGCCCCATTTCACGCAGGAAAACGCCGTCCAGCAGGGAGCGCCAGAGCGTGGACGCCTCCGCCACGGAGAGGCCGAGTCCGTGCCGCCCATTGCGGCGCATTTGGGGGAAATACCGGACCCAGGAGGAGGCTGCTGGGGGTGTTCCGGTTCCGGTACCGGGGAGGCGGCGGGAGGAATCGAAGGGGTAGAGGTCCAGCAGGAAGTCTATCTCCTGCTGTGTGAGTCTCGTGCAACTGTCGGGCTCATCCGGCCTCACGCCATCTCCCGCATCACCTGCGACATGTGCTTCTCGCCCGATTCCCGCAGGATGTCGCCGATTTCCGTGTCGAAGCGCTGGCGGTAGTGGTTCACCAGGGCCTCGTTGGTCATCACCATGTCCAGCTGGCGGGTATGCATCAGCAGGTAGCCGATCACACGCAGCCTATCGAGCATCACGTCCATGGGGCCTTTGGCGTACACGGCGCGCATCTCGTCGCCCTGCATCTCCACGCGGAAGTTGTAGCTCTCCAGAATCTCGCCAGTGAACCTGGCGCGCCGCACGCGCCGGTCCTGCTCGGCTGCGCCGCCCTTCAACTGGAAGCTCACGTAGTTCTCGTTCTCGCGCTCGTCCACCAGGGCCTCCACGGTGCAGAAGTGGTAGCCGAAGCGCGAACTCAGGCACATGTAGTGCTTGGAGATCATGAAATAGTTGCCCTGGGCGTACTCGCTGTCGCCGCCCGCCGCAATGTTGCGGTTCACGGTGGAGTGGGCCACGATGTGCATGAAGCCCGCCGCGTCCACAGGCGGCGGCCCGGCCCATTCCACGGCCACGAACCCTTCCCAGAGCGCGTGCACCGGGTCGCAGGCGATCTCCTCCATGGTGACGTACTTGCCCTTGATGTCGTGGGTGAAGCCGTCGTCCAGGTTCACGAAGAACCACTTCATGGGCACGCGGTACTTGAGCTGCTTGGATGCCCGCTTGGAGAAGTGGAAATCCTGGCCGAAGCGGAACATCTCCACCACGGACTTCTCGTGGCTGAAGCGGGTGATGTCGTGCAGGGTGAGGCAGTTTTCCGGAGCGAACTCCTTCGCGCCGGGGTCCAGCAGATTGAGCGGGGCCACGATGTCCAGCACTTCCCGCAGGATTGCGTGCATGGGCGACTCGTGCGCCTGGGTGTCCTGCGCGGGCGGTGCCAGGGCCAGAAGCCCCTCCACGCGCCCGGAGTACACGGCCAGCCCGTCGGCGTCCACGGTGACCTCGCCCTTTCCCGCCAGGGCAGAGAGGGCCGACACCGCCCCGTCCAGGCCCATGAGCGCGGGCACGCCGAACTCGCGGGCCACGTTGGCCAGATGTCCGGCGGAGCTGCCCCGCTCGCAGATCACGGCGGAGGCCTTGCTCAAGAGCGTGGCCCAGCGCGGGGCGGCCTCCACGCAGAGCAGCACGCCCCCCTCGGGAAAGGTGAGCATGTCCATGTCGCGCGCCACCTTGTGCAGACTGCCGGCAGCCACGCCGGGGCTCCCGGTGACGCCGCCGGACATGAGGGGCTTGCCGAACTGGCCCTCTGGGCGTGCGGTCCTGCCCATCTCCATCTGCTTGAGCGGGCGGCATTGCAGCAGAAAGATGTTGCGGGCCTCGTCCATGGCCCATTCGATGTCCAGGGGCTCGCCGTAGGACTTGTCCAGCTCGATGGTGATCTCGCCCAGGCGCAGGGCCTCCCCGTCGGAGAGGCTCGGCTGGTCGGCCAGCGGTCCGGCCTCTTCCTGGCGGCAGACGCCTGCCACCGGGTCGCACAGAAAGATGCGGTCCTTGTGCGACACGCGGCTCTCGGTCAGCTTGGGAGGGTTCCCGCGCCGGATCACGAACAGGTCGGAGGCCACAGCCCCGTCCACAACGGTCTTGGCCAGACCCCAGGCGGAGTGCACGAACACCTCGTCGTCGCGGATGGCCAGGGGGTTGCGCGAGTAGGCCACGCCGCCGGAGCGGGCGCTTATCATGGCCATGCAGCCCACGCACATGGCCACGTCCTCGTCGGGGATGCCCTTGGCCAGCCGGTAGGTGACGGCCTGGGGGCTGTACTTGCTGGCCACGATCTCCTTGTAGGTGATGATGAGCTCCTCGGGAGCCACGCCCAGGACGCTGCGGAACTGTCCCGCGAAGGACTGGCCCAGCGCGTCCTCGCCCAGGGCGCTGGAGCGCAGCGACACGCGCACCCTCGGTATGGTCTTGCACTCAAGGGCGGCGTAGGCGTCGCGGATGGCCTGGGCCACGTCGGCGGGGACCTCCGCCGCGAGGATCATCTGCTGGATCTGCGAGCACAGCGGCAGGAGCGTGGCGTGGTCATCCGCGCCCACGGCCTGGATCAGGCGGTTGACCTCGTCCTGCAGGCCGCTGTCCTGCATGAAGCGGGAGTAGGCCAGCGAGGTGATGGCGAACCCGGCAGGCACGGGCAGGCCCACGCGGGTCATGATGTCGCCCAGGTTGGCCATCTTGGAGCCCACCTGGTCGGCCATCTCGCGGCCCACGGCCTCCAGCGGCAGCACCAGTTCGGTGGCCATGGTCTGGGGCTGGCGGTCCAGCACGGCGGCGATCTGGGCCTGGATGTCCTTTAGGCGGTCGAAGAGCAGGTCGTACTTGCCGGGGGCGATTTCGGAGAGGTGCTTGACGATGCGGAAGACGTTCACGGACACTGCCGTGGCCTGGGAGCGCACGAAGGCCATGCCGAAGACGAACTTGCCGCGAAGGGCCTGTTCCATCTCGCTCATGATGGCCAGGGTCTTCTTGTTGGCTGTGAGCAGCAGCCGGAAATTGTGATAGCGCTTCCTGAATTCGGCCAGGATCTCCTCGTCGGAGAGGCCCTGGCTCTGATCCGGTCCCTCGCCGATGAGGCTTGAGAAAAAGGTCTTCAGGCGCGTGAACACGTGGGACCTAGCCGGTCAGACATTTCTTTTTGTTGGCATCCTGGATTTTGTACAGCAGGTCGTCCAGCTCCACGGGTTTCATGAGGTAGTCGAAGGCCCCCAGTTCCATGCCGCGCATGGCCACCTCCACGTTGGCGTGGGCGGTGAGCATCAGCACTTCCAGGTCGGGCTTCAGGGCCTTTATCTTCTGGAGCGCCTCGATGCCGTCCATGCCGGGCATCTTCACGTCCAGCACAACCACGTCGATCTCGCTTACGGCTATCAGGTCCAGGGCCTCCTGGCCGGAATTGGCCAGCAGCACCCCAAGGCCGCGCCGGGTAAGGCGCTTGCCCAGAGTCTCGATGAATTCGGCCTCGTCGTCCACTAGCAGGATGGTACAGGTACTCACGCGTCTCTCCTCCAAGGCGTTCATGCAGTGTGAGAATGATCACATGGTGCCGGAAATTGCAAGCCGGAGCTGCCTGCTGGCCTTTTGAAAGCGCCGGGGATATGCTGCGCCAGTCATGAGCGTTGAAATCATACTGGAAAACGTACGGGTCAGCCGGGGCGGGCGTCCGATTCTGGACGGCGTGTCCTGGCATCTTCCGCCAGGGGGCCGCGTGGCCCTGGTGGGTGGCAACGGAGCGGGCAAGTCGAGCCTTCTGCGGCTCGCCAGGGGAGAAATCTGGCCGGACCAGCTGCCGGGCGGCGGCTTCGCAGGAGAGCGCCTGTACGTGGTGGACGGCCACGCGAGCCCGAGCCCCATCGAGGCGCGGGCGCGCATGGGCCTTGCCGGGGCCGACCTGCGAGACCTCTACCGTCGCCGGGGCTGGAACGTGTCCGGTTGGCTGGTGGTGGTCTCGGGCCTGACGGACTCGCCGCTGCCGTCGGGCGAGCTGGGGCAGGACAAGCGGCTGGCCGCGCTGGAATCGCTCGAAACCCTGGGCATCGGGGACTTGGCCTACACGCCCTTCCTGGAACTTTCGCAGGGGCAGGCCCAGGCCGTGCTGCTGGCCCGCGCCATGATCCGAAAGCCCGAGTGGCTCTTCCTGGACGAGGCCTCCGACGGGCTGGACGCGGTCTCGCGCCGCCTGCTGCACCGGGTGCTCACGCGTCTGGCCGGAAGCGGCGTGGGGCTGGCTGCGGCCACGCACCACCCCGAGAGCCTGCCGGACCTGGATTTCAAGGCGCTCATGCTGGAAAACGGCAGGGAGGTGTTTCGCGGTTCTCTGAAAGACACCGCCAAACGGCTCTCCAGCCGGAACCGGACGGCACGCGCACAGCCTTCGCCCGCGTCGGACGCCGCTGTTCCCTCACTGATAGGAGGCGAACCGCTTCTGTCGTTGCACGCGGCCAGCGTCACGCTTGGCGGGAGCGAGGTCCTGGCCCCGCTGGACTGGTCGCTCGTTCCCGGCCAGCACTGGGTGGTGGCCGGACGAAACGGAGCGGGCAAGTCGAGCTTTCTGAAGCTCCTGGCGGCGGACCTGCACCCGGCCTCGGGCAGCGTGACCCGCTTCGGCCTGCCGGAGCCCTTCAGCATCTGGGAGCTGCGCGCCCGCCTGGGCGTGGTCTCCTGGGAGGCCCAGGCCGAGTATCCGCCCGAGACCTCCGTGCGCGACGTGCTGGTGTCCGGCTTCTTCGGCAGCTTCGGCCTCTACGACCAGCCAAGCCCCGAGATGCTCGCCCGCGCAGCCTCCTGGCTGGACCGGCTGGAGCTGACCCCTCTTGCAGACCGCGCCATGGGAACCCTCTCACAGGGGCAGGCGCGCCGGGCCATGATCGCGCGCGCCCTGGCCTTCGATCCGCCCGTGCTGCTGCTGGACGAGCCGCTTGGCGGGCTGGACCCAGCTGCGCGCGCCGAGATGCTCACGCTGCTGGACGAACTGGCCGCGCAGGGCAAACAGCTGGTCATCGTCACGCACAATCCGTCGGAGATTCCGTCCTGCGCCACCCACGCCCTGGTGCTGGAGAACGGTCGCGTTCTGGCTTGCGGTCCCGTGGACGAAGCCCTTGCGGCGTACGCACCCTGAAGCCGTAACACATCAGAGGTCATCATGCCGGATCTCACGCCTCTTGATTACGACGCCGTCTGTTCAGTCGCACGCCTGGCCGGGCAGGCCATCATGCAGATCTACTCCACTGATTTCGCGGTGGAACTCAAGGAGGACGACTCGCCCATAACCAGGGCGGACCGGGCCTCCAACGAGATCATCACCCAGTCGCTCCAGGTGCTGCATCCGGACATCCCCCTGATGTCCGAGGAGGCCGCGCGCCCGCCCTACGACGAGCGCAAGAACTGGAAGCGCTTCTGGCTGGTGGACCCCATGGACGGCACCAAGGAGTTCGTGAAGCGAAACGGCGAGTTCGCCGTGTGCGTGGGGCTGGTGGAGGACCGCTTGCCCGTGTTCGGCGTGGTCTACGTGCCGGTGAAGGATATTCTGTACGCGGGCGGGCCGGGCATGGGCAGCTTCAAGGTGCAGTCCGGCGAGCGCCAGGCCATCCATGTGGTCAAGCCGGGACCCGGCGAGAAGGTGATCGTGGTGGGGAGCAAGTCGCATCCGGACGAGCGCTTGCAGGAGTATCTGGAGCGCTACCCCGCACGGGAGGAAAGAGCTGTTGGGTCGGCGCTGAAGTTCGGGCTGGTGGCCGAGGGCGCGGCGCACCTCTACCCGCGCTACAATCGCACCTGGGAGTGGGACACCGCCGCTGGGCACGCGATCATACTAGGCGCGGGTGGCAGCTTCACGGCCATGGGGGGCGGGGAGTTCCTGTATAACAAAGAGAGCCTGGAGAACGGCGGGTTCGAGGCCAAAGGGTGGCGGGAGTAGGGCTGACAGCCGAAGAGAAGGCAGGAATATGCCTCCGGCGGGCAAAGGGCTTCGCCCTCTGCACACCCTCTCCGCTTCGCGGGCAGCACCGCTGCTATGAACTCGTCGCGGGCTGCTCGTGCGTCAGGCAGTGCAGCGTGCCGAATCCCCACACCAGGTCGACGGCATGGATACCCACCACGGCGCGGTCCGGGAAACATTCCGACAAGATGCCGAGCGCGACGCGGTCGCGCGCATCGTTGAACGTCGGCATCAGCACGGTGCCGTTGGCGATGTAGAAGTTGGCGTAGCTGGCCGGGACCCGCACGCCGTCGAAGTACAGCGGCTCGGGCATGGGCAGGTCGATCACTTCCAGCGTGCCGCCGCTTATAAGCTTCAGCCCCTGCAAGCGTTCGCGGTTCTCTTCCAATATCCGGTAGTTCTCGTCTGCTGGGTCGTTCTCGCGGCAGAGCACCACCGTGCTTGCGTTCACGAAGCGGCATAGGTCGTCCACGTGGCCGTGGGTGTCGTCGCCCGCGATGCCCTTGTTCAGCCAGATCACCTGCTCGATGCCAAGCAGCTCCCGGAACACCTGCTCGTAATCCTTGGCGTTCATGCCGGGGTTTCGCACCTGGGTCACGGGGTCCAGGAAGCACTCCTCGGTGGTGAGCATCACGCCTTTGCCGTTGCAGTCGATGCCGCCGCCTTCCAGCACCACCTGCCGACCCGCGTGCGTGGCCTCCACGGCGGGAATCTTCAGGGCCTCGGCCACTTTCCCGGAGACGTGCATGTCCAGGGTGTGGTTGGGGTATTTGGCCCAGCCGTTGAACCCGAAGCGCACGGCCTGGGCGCGGGGAGACTCTTTGCGCACGGTGAATGCCGGGAGCATGTCGCGCGTCCAGCCCCGGTCGGTGGGAATGTGGTAGAAGCGCACGCGGTGGTCTTCCACGCCGACCTTGGCGAGCGCGCGCCGGGCCTTGGCCTCCCACGCGGCGTCGTCCACCAGGATGCGGACCTTCTCGTAGGGGGCCAGCTTGCGCACGATCTCGCCGAACACCCAGCCGATGGGGTGGAACTTGCCGGGCCAGTCAGCGGGATTCTTGGGCCAGGCGATCCAGGTGGCGGCGTGGGGTTCCCACTCGGCGGGAAGGCGATAAGCGTCAGGCGTGGTCGCAAACATGGTCATTCAGGAGGCCTCCGGCGGCCAAAGGGCCCAATTGTTGGTTGGGCTCTGGACACCCTTTCCGCTTCGCGTCTTAATCCGTCCGTGGTGACGAGCTCCGACGCGAAGCTGCTTGAAATGATTGATGCGCAAAAACAAAAGCGGACCCTCCAAAGAAAGGCCCGCTCACTTAGTCGAAGTAAAACCTGCTAGATGATCCAGGGCAATATGAGCGCCTCTCTGCCACCGACAACCTCTGTCCTTGGTGGAGTGCGCCTGTACACGTCCTTGACCGCCTGGATGAGGAGATTCTGCTTTTCCAGCGAGCGTTCACGGGTTCTCATGTGACCGGGCTGGGGTGCTCCCCGTTTGGCCCGTTCAAATTTCGCCCTGCGTCCTGCGTCCTGGAGTGTTTCAAATTGAAGCATGATCATCCCTCAAGGCTGAAAGGACATCGCTGATGTCTTCGTCCCTAGCCCTGGCCTCAAGATATGTCCAGTCCAGTTTTTGTCCAGCGAGTTCCATGGACTCCGCAATTGCCCTGGCCCAAAGAACTCCGTCAGGGTTTCCCCAATATTTTGTCTGGCACATACGGTCAATCATCAAATCTTCATAGCAAATCATCCTGACACGCAGGTCCGGATCGCCCAATAATACGTCAATGGCTCTTTCACGGCATTCAAATGGCGGATGTGGACCTTCACCAAGCCATTGTACGTAGATTCCAAGCTCTTCGTCTCCATAATTGGAATTGTCGAACTTCTGGAAACCCACTTCAAGAAGGAGACTCTCGATGGCCTCTTGCGGACCCTTGATGTCCACATCGCCAGAAGTATAGTTTCCGGCAGTGTATATTTCGACAGCAAAGCCCCCTACCAGAAATGTCGGCCTGCTTCCCCTGGACTCAAGCTCACGGTTGAGCAGGGCAAGAAACATGGCGCGGCGTTTGGTCTGGTTTTCAATGGACGCGATTGCCCTAATGTCGTTTCTGAACTGCGTGCTTGCCATGTTGCCAGCCGATTGTAACGATTGGAGTAACACCGTCCTGGCATCGTGGCGTGCCTGTGAAGCAGCCTGTCGATGCCTCTTCATCGTCCAGAAAGACGAGCTCCGACGCGAAGCCCATTAGAAGTTTTTGAAGGAGAGTCCAGAGAGGAAACTTTTTTCAAAAAGTTTCCTCTCTGGCCGCCGGAGGCATTCTCCCCTCTTATCTTACTCTCACTCGTCGATGAAGCGCTTCTCGATCGCCCCATAGGCGTCGATCCTGCGGTCGCGCAGGAACGGCCAGTGGGTGCGGGTGGTGTCCACGCGCTTGGGCTCCACCTCGGCCAGGACGATCTCCTCCTTGTCGGTGGAGGCCTGGGCGATGATGGTCCCCATGGGGCCGCACAGGAAGCTCGACCCCCAGAACTCCAGGCCGTCGCCGCCGGTCTCGGGGATCTCGTGCCCGACGCGGTTCACGGCGGCCACGTAGCAGCCGTTGGCGATGGCGTGGGCGCGCTGGATGGTCATCCAGGCTTCGCGCTGCTCCACGCCGTACTCGGCCTTCTCGGAGGGGTGCCAGCCGATGGCCGTGGGGTAGAACAGGATATCCGAGCCGCGAAGCGCGGTCAGGCGCGCGGCCTCGGGGTACCACTGGTCCCAGCAGATAAGGGTGCCGATGGGGCCTACGGCGGTGTTGAAGCGCTTGAAGCCCAGGTCGCCGGGGGCGAAATAGAACTTCTCGTAGAAGAGCGGGTCGTCGGGGATGTGCATCTTGCGGTACACGCCGATGATTTCACCGTCCGTGCCGATGACGGCAAGGGAGTTGTGGTACAGCCCGGCGGCGCGCTTCTCGAACAGGGGGGCGATGATGGTTGCCCCTGCGGCCTTGGCGGCCTTGCCCAGGGCCTCGGTGGAGGGGCCGGGGATGGGCTCGGCCAGGGAAAAGTGGGCGTGATCCTCGGTCTGGCAGAAGTAGGGCGTGGCGAAGAGCTCGGGCAGGCACAGGAGCTTGGCGCCCTGCTTTTCGGCGTCGACGCACAGATCGACCGCTTTTTCGATGGAGCGGGCCGGGGTGTCGGCGGGCGCCATCTGGATGAGGGCCACGGTGTAGGGCTTGGTATGGGACATGGGGAAACCTCGCATGGAGTGTGAGAGTCGTCTTGTAGCGCGCCGCACGGGGCTTAGGCAAGGCCGAGCCGCGAAAGCCCGTCCCACATCAGGCGAAGCGCCACCAGCATGAGCAGCGCCCCCAGCACCCGCATGGTCCAGACGTAGCCCGGCCCGGAGAGAAAGCGCGTGAAGCGCCCGGAGAGCCAGGCCAGGGCTAGATTGGTGCCGATGAGCAGCGTGTAGAATCCCAGCAGGAAGGCTGCGGCGGCGGCAGCGGAGCTGGCATAGGCCTGAAGCACCGTGGGCGCGCCAACCGTGGCCCAAAAGAGGATCATCTTGGGGTTCAGGATGTTGGTGGCCACGCCCTTGCGCCAGGACTGGGCCTGCGCCGGGATGCAGGACAGGTCGGCTGGACCGGCCCGCAGGGAACCCCACCCGAAACGCAGCACCACGACTGCGCCCGCCAGCGACACGCACCCCATAAGCCACGCCTGCCCGGACAGGGCGTCCAGCACCAACAGACACAGCGCCATCACCGGCAGGTCGGAAAACAGCGGGGCCATGCCCACGCGCGCGCCCTCGCGCGGACCGTGGGTGATGGTCTGGAGGCAGATGAGCGCCTGGAGCGGTCCGGGCGTCAGGCTGGCGGCCAGGCCCAGGGTCACGCCGGTGAGCAGAAAAGTGGAAACGTCGTGCATGGGGAGTTCCTTCCAGAAAAGGGAGGTGTTAGTGAACCCAGGAAGCAATCCTTGTCAAGACCGGGAGGCCGCATGACCACAAAGCCCTTGAACGTCACCGAGGACCTGACCGCCTACGTTCGCGCCATGCAGGCGGACGAGCCCGACATCCTGAAACGTCTGGCCGACGAAACCTCCGCCGACGTCAAGGCGCACATGCGCCTGGGTTGGGAACAGGCGCGCTTTCTCATGCTGATGGCGCGCCTTGTCGGGGCGCGGCGCACCATCGAGGTGGGCGTGTACACGGGCTACAGCGCCCTGAGTGTGGCCATGGCCCTGCCGGACGACGGGATGATCCTGGCCTGCGACGTGTCCGAGCCATGGACACAGGTGGCCAGGCGCTACTGGCGCGAGGCCGGGGTGGAGCACAAGGTCGACCTGCGGCTGGCTCCGGCCCTGGAGACCCTGGACATCGCGCTGGCGTCGGGCTTTGCCGGGGCGTTCGACATGGCCTTCATCGACGCCGACAAGGTGAACTACTGGAACTATTTCGAGCGCTGCCTGGAGCTCATACGCCCTGGCGGCGTGATCGCCGTGGACAACACCCTCTGGTATGGCCGCGTGATCGACCCGGATTATCAGGACCCGGACACCCTGGCCATCCGCGCCTTCAACGAGCGGCTGCGTGCTGATCCGCGCGTGGACGCCTGCCTCACCGCCATCGGCGACGGACTGACCCTGGCCGTGAAGAAAGAGGGGTAGGCGTGGAATCGCGTCACCTCCACGAGATTGTCCAGGGCAAGGGGGGCTTTGGCCAGTGGTTCACGGAGCACGTCTGGCATCAGGGCGGCATGTGGCAGGCCCTGGCCTGCCTGGGGGCCGTGGCCTTGGGCTACGGGCTTTCGCGCATGCTCTGCGGCAAGCTCGGCGGCATGATCGAACAGCGCCCCGCCCTGAGCCAGTGGGTGCGCCACAGGCTCGCGGGCCTTCTGACGCCGCTGTTCACCTTGCTGGTGCTCCAGGCTGCGCTCGGGCTGTCGATGGCCAGGGAGTGGCCGGTCACGGTGCTGGAGTTGGGCATCACCTTTTCCGAGGCCTGGCTGGTGATCCAGCTGTTCGCCTCCATTCTGTTGCCCCACGGCTGGACCAAGGCCGTTACCGTGGTGGTTGGCGGGGTGTTCATTCTTGAAGTGCTGGGCATTCTTGGGCCGGTGGTGGACTACATGGACAGCATCGCGCTCGGTTTCGACGACGAGCGGGTATCCCTGCTGGAGATCATCAAGGCGTTATTTCTCCTGGCGGTGATGCTGCCCCTTATCAACAAGCTGTGTGCGCTGATCGAGGCCGGGCTCGAGCGCGTGGGCGAGGTCAACGTCCGGGTGCGGGTGCTGGTGGCCAAGCTGGTCAAGGCCGGACTGTACGCCGTAGCCTTCGTGTCGGCGCTCGATCTGGTTGGCATCAACCTGCACATGCTTACGGTGTTCAGCGGCGCGGTGGGCCTTGGCGTGGGCTTCGGATTGCAGAAGGTGGTCTCCAACCTTGTGAGCGGGGTGGTCCTGCTGCTGGACAACTCCATCAAGCCCGGCGACGTGATCGAGGTGGGCGGCATCTACGGCTGGGTGGAGTCCATGAACGCCCGTTTTGCGTCCATGGTCACGCGCGACGGCAAGGCGTTCCTCATCCCCAACGACGACCTGATCGCCAACCGCGTGGTGAACTGGACCTTTTCCGGGCCGAGCGTGCGCCTGAGGATCCCCGTAAGCGTGGCCTATTCCACGGACCTCAAGCTGGCCGTGGAGCTCATGCTCAAGGCCGCCGAGGGCAAGGAGCGCGTGCTGGCCGATCCCAAGCCCAACGTGCTGCTGCGCGAATTCGGGGACAACGGGGTGCAGCTGGAGCTGCGCTTATGGATGGTGCACCCGGAGCAGGGCGTGGCCAACGTGTCCAGCGCCGTGATGAATTCCATCTGGGATCTGTTCAAGGAGCACGGGATAGAGTTTCCGTACCCGCAGCGCGAGGTGCACCTGAAGGACGCCATGAAGGTGCAGGTGGAGTACCTGAAGCCCGGCGAAGGGGACTGAGAGCGTTGCGTTGTTGAAAAACATGAACATGCTTTTCAACAACGAAAACAATCGGTTCTCATTGGTCGGGCGAGGATCAGCCTGAACAATGCCCGGGGAACGGCGCTAGAAAATAAACGTCGGATCGTCGCCGGAGAGCTCGCAGGACTGGGTCAGCACCTGCCGGGCAAGCGCGGTCCAGACCGCGTCCGGCTCCCAGACCTCCAGCACGCTGTCGCGGGCCTTCAGGGGGTCGAGCCCCTCGTTCACCACGCGGTACACCGCGCAAAAAAGCGACGCGCGCCAGTTCTTGGCGCAGTGCACCAGCACCTTGCGGCCCCGGTTGGCGTCCAGCCATCGTTCAAAGGCCCGGTAATCCTCCACGGTGGGGGCGTCCCAGGCCACGGGCAGCCAGGTGAACTCCAGGCCCGAGCGGGCGCACAGCTCCGGCTCGTCCGGCAGGTGCCCGGACGAGGCGCTGGTGGCCAGATTGATCACCGCCTGGAAGCCCGCCTGGGTAAGCAGGGGGAAGTGCTCGGGGCTGGGCTGGCCCGCGCAGGCCAGCCCCTGGTCGATACTCACGAAGTTCGGGATGTCGTACAGGGTGTCCATGTCGGCTCGGGCTACTTGCCCAGGGTGGACAGCTTGGCCAGATCCATCTGTGCGGCGGCTTTCTGGAGCAGGTCGCCGTCGGCTGAACCGTTCACGTGGATGGACACGGCGAAGCGGGGCGGCACCAGGATCACCAGATCGGCCTCGTTGTCCTTGGGATGCAGGTACAAGGACCCCTTGAAACCCTTGACGGTCACGGGTTTTATGATCTCCTCGGGGCTCTCCATCTCCACCTGGGCCATGGCGGCGGCAGCTGCGCCCATGGCCGGGCCGCCATCGTAGATGGCCAGTTCCAGATGCTTGTCGCCGTTTGCGAACTCCAGGGTGGCCTCGCTGGCCTCAACCGGAGCCTTCACGGTCTGGCCGGTGGGCGTTCCGGCTGTCCAGCCGGGCAGGCTGACTGAGGAGATCAGCGGGATCAGTTCCTTGTAGCTGACGGGTTCGGCCTGCGCGGTCGCGGCCAGAAGCATCAGCGAGAGAGCGACTGTGAACAGGGCGCGCGTGCGCATGGGGCCTCCGGATATTGTCGTGATTTGTTAATTTCCCAAATATCCGGGCTTTTGACAACCTCGTCCTTGCCCCGCCGGGAAATTGCCCCTAGAAATGAGGCATGACAACGGATTCAGGCTTTGTTCTCGCTGCGGACATCGGCGGCACCAACGCCCGCTTCGCCCTGTTCACCACCGGAGGGGGCGTTCGAATGGCTGCCGGGACGCAATTGCCTACGGCGTCGTTCGCCTCGTTTCACGGGCTCGTGGAGGCTGCGGCGCGGGAACTTGCGGAGGCGACCGGCTGGTCGGGCGAATCTGGTGCGCCGGATTCCGTGCATTTCCCCGGCACTACGGCAGCAGCGCTGGCCGTGGCCGGACCCGTGGAACGCGGGCTGTTCTGCCAACCTCCCAACATAGACTACGTCATGGACCTTGAGGCGCTGCCCGTCGGGCTCCTGCCAGGGGCCAGCATACTGCTGAACGATTTCGCGGCCCAGGCCCACGGCTGCCGCCTCTTCGGCGAGCAACGCTCGCTTTCCGTGCTGCCCGGACGCATGGACCCTGCGCGGACCCAGGCCGTTGTCGGTCCCGGCACGGGCCTCGGCAAGGCAGCCCTGGTTCCGGTTTCTTGTGCTGGAGGCGGGGAATACGTGGTGTGCGGCTCGGAGGGGGGCCACGCGGCCTTCCCCTTCAACGGTCCGGAGGAGCGCCGCTTCCAGGAGTTCGTCCAGGCCGAGGTGGCCGAGCCCTTCGCGCGCTGGGAGACGGTGGTGTCCGGTTCAGGGCTTGCACTGCTGCATCGCTATCATACCGGCCAGAGCGTGGCCTCGCCAGCCGAGGCGGCTGCGGCGCTTGGGCCGGGTTCCCCGGTGGCCGAATGGTTCGCGCGTTTTCTGGGGCGGGCCTGCCGGGACTACGTGCTGGACGTTCTGGCCACGGGAGGGCTGTTCATCTCGGGCGGCGTGGCTGCCAGAAACCCCATGCTGCTTGAACACCCGGCCTTCGCAAGGGAGTTCCGCACATCCCCGGCTCATGCGGGCCTGCTGTCCGCCGTGCCGGTGCGCCTCGTGGCGGACCAGCAGGTGGGGCTGTGGGGAGCGGCCTCGCGGGCGCTGGCCCTGGTCGGGGAGAGGCAAGGCGCGTAGCGGCTGGAGAATATTGACGGCAAAGGCCGGGGCGTCCGCGTGGGCGTCCCGGCCTTTTTTATCAAGCGCGCGTTGGTAGTTCGGGCTGTTGGACGTCCTAAGCCGAAAGGTATTTCTCCAGCCGCGAAAGCCCCTCTTCGATGTTTTCCACCGAGCTTGCGTAGCTGAAGCGCAGATACCCTTCCGCGCCGGGGCCGAAGTCGATCCCCGGCGTCACGCCCACCAGGGCCTTCTCCAGGACGTCGCGCGCCAGGGACAGGCTGTCGCCGCTCAGGTGGCGCGCGTCCACCAGGGCGTAGAAGGCTCCCGTGGGTTCCACCGGCGCTTTCAGGCCGAGCTTGGCGAGCCCTTCCAGCAGCACTACCCGGCGCTTGGCATATTGGGCCACCATGGCCGCCACGTGCTCGTCGCACTCGGTCAGGGCCGAGATGCCCGCCCACTGCGACACGCTGGAGGCGCTGATGAAGAAGTTCTGCTGCAAGCGCTGCATGGCGGGAACGTACTTTTTCGGTGCGATCACCCAGCCGAGCCGCCAGCCTGTCATGGCCCACAGCTTGGAGAAGCCGTTCAGCACGAAACAATCTTCGGTGAACTCCAGAGCGCAGCGCGCCGGGGCGCCGTAGGTCAGCCCGTGGTAGATCTCGTCGGATATGATGGTCGTGCCGCTCTGGCAGACGGCCTTGAAGTCCGCATCAGGCATCACGGTGCCCGCCGGGTTGGCCGGGGAGTTCACCACCACGGCGCGCGGCGAGTCGGCCAGATGCGGCGCGAGGGTCTGCGGCGTGAACTGGAAGCCGTCCTCGGCGCGGGTGCGGGCGCGGCGCACGCGGCCTCCGGCGTAGGTGATGAAGTTGGGGTAGCAGGCGTAGTGCGGGTCCGTGAGCACCACCTCGTCGCCCGCGTGGATGAGCGCGGAGAAGGTCAGCAGCATGGCGGGCGAGGTGCCGGAGGTGACGATCACCTGGCTCGGATCGACGCTCACGCCGTAGGTGCGCTCATAGTAGGCGCAGATGCCTTCCCGCAGGGCGGGCAGGCCCAGGGAGTGCGTGTAGTGGGTGTGGCCGTCCTGAATGGCCTTGACGGCGGCCTGCTTGACGGGGTCGGGCGTGTCGAAATCCGGCTCGCCGATCTGCATGTGGACCACGTTCTTGCCCTGGCGCTCCAGCACGCAGGCGCGCTCCAGGATGTCCATGACCAGGAAGGAGGAGATGTTCTCGCAAAGGGGGTTTGGCATGGGGGCTTTCCTGGCAGATGCAGTCACTCGTGGCAACCCTAACTTGAGCATTATATGTATAATGTTGAATAAACTATTTGACATTGACTTGTTTGGTTGCGTGGGCGAATATATATGCGCGTGTTATAACTTGATATAGTATAACGAAAGTCAAGGAGGAGTGTATGAAGACTGCTGGCGTAGTACTCATGATTCTTTGTCTGACTTCGTGTACGTCGTCGTTGAGAACCTCACGTGACCTTGAGCCAACGGCCGGGAAAATCTATCGGGGGCTTCCCTATTCATTGCCCAGGGTAAACTTTGTTCTGGATGTCGAGCGAGAACTTGTCAGCTGCGACAATGGAACGTCAGTGGTGAAGACCAAGGTGTCCTTGCAGGAAGTTATGACCAAGGACAGTTCTGCAGTATATTATCTCGACTATGAAAAGATGAAGTCTGCAGCGAAGACTGTTGATTTCAATATGTTAACTCATTCCGAAACTGGTGGAATAAAGCAGATTAGCGTAGGAGTGACTGACCACTCGAAGGATATTGCCGTTGGGGTTGTGAAGGCCGGTGTCGCTGTTGCCGCCTTGGCCACGGGAAATCCCGTGGTGGCGGCTGCGGTGCTGTCCGACGTAGTCCCGGAGCCTAACAAGGCGGAACTCATGACGGCGCTGCGAGCTTTACCTCCAACCTTGGAGCCGGAGTGTCCATGCTCCCAAGCGGCTGTGGATCAACTCAAGTTGGTAAAACGACTTGAGGCTGAACGGAGAGTCGCATCGGCGGGCGCAGGCAATGAGCAGATCAAGGCACAGCTCGCCACGCTGAATGCACAGATCGCGGACGCCAAAAAATTTCTCGTTCGGACGCAACAGTACGTGATCGACGAGAATACGCCCGTCGCCGAGGGCGATTTTTCCACCGCAGTCTTAGACCCGAAGCATAAGGACCAGAATTACAAGGCGGCCCTGAAGCCGGGCAGCGCGATGGTGATTGATTGGTTCAAGCCCAAATTCAGAGTGCAGGGATTCATTGGAATGATGCTCGAATGGAGAATTTTTGCCAAGGATTCCAAAAATCCTTTGATGGCAAATAACAAGTGTGACCCTGGAGACGGTGCTGATGCTCATGGAGTTGTTTGTCGCGATCCGGTGAGCGGTGTTTTCGTAGTCAGGTCCGAGATGAAGACGATACTCACGAAACAGGTTTCAGTCCCGCAGGCAGGGATGTGCTTCGTTATCCCGTATAGGAATAAGTCGTTTGAAGATAATGCGTTGGTTATGGATTTCAGGATCAATGGAAGCGTTGAGAAGATATCCTACAAGGACAAGAGCTCCAGGGCAAAGGGTGCTGTCGATGCCGCAACGGCGTCATTGGAATTGATCACAAAATCGCAGGCTGCCGCCAAAGATGCTGTTCTTCAAGAATACACGCGCCTCAAAGAAGAGCTGGAACTCAAAACGGAAGTCATAAACAAGATGAAGGCATACAAGGAAGCTGTTGAGTCGCAGTGATGGAGGAAGCTGTTCGGACGGGTTTTACGGCACCAGATCATAATGCTGCCGGAGAGAACCCGGTTGAAGGCGATCCGTGCGGATAGTGTCATGCAATTGCCAGCGTTGGCTGGCGTGAAGAACTTGCCGTCACGCTGCTCTCGGAGATACATACCGGCTTCAAGAACGCCGGGGTGATGCGCAGGTAGCGCGCCCCGAGAGGGGTGGACATGCACGAAGAATCACTCGGCACGGTCATTCGGGACTATCTGACGGGCGAGGAGCTTGAGGAGACCTCTTACGAGGAGTTCCGGCAGGCCCTCGCCCGTCTGTTCGTGGAAGAACGGGGCTATCCCAAGGCCAGTCTGGCCGCCAAATGCGGGGTCTGCTTCCCCATCGACGGGCAGGACTACACCCGCATGGTGGACCTGGTGGCCTCCGGGCCTGACGGCGCTCCGCTTATGCTGGTGATCTTCTGCTCGGGCGAGCCGGGCACATACGTGCGCGAAGCATTGGCCGCCGCGCGCTTGTACACGCCCCCCGCGCCGCTGACGTTGGTCACGGACACCCGCTCCGCCGTGCTGGCCGCCACGGCCACCGGCGAGACGCTCGGTTCCGGCATGCGGGCCGTGCCCTTCTGGGACGACCTCGCGACGCTTGCAGCCACGCATCCCGTGGAGGCGCTCCCGCCCGACAGGGCCGAGCGCGAACGGCGCATCCTGTACGCCTATTCCGAGATGCTCTCCGGCGGCTGCTGCCAGGGGGCCTGCCGCCCCAAGGCGCGGGGCTAGGCGCTGTTTACTCTTCTCACGGGCGGCAGCGGGGGGACACCCAGATGGAGCAATGTGCCGCACGCTTCCAGGCCACTTGGGCGCGCTTGGCTCCAACCTACAGCGCTGGAGCCTAACCGACGAGAAGCATTTATTTAGTTTTGAAAAACACGAGGCTCAAGCAAAGGTCATCGCCAGCCGCCCCCCGAACAGCGGGGTGAGTCGGCAACAGGATGGGGATAATTGCGGATTCCAAAGGGCGCAGCCCTTTGGCCGCCGGAGGCGATCCCCTCCTGCGAATAATGCAAGTTCCTAAGTGTTCATGTTTTTCAGAAACGTGGGACTACGCTCCCCGGGCCCGCCGCACGGTGACGCTCTCGCCACCGATGCCCCAGTTGTCCGTGGGCACTTCCTCGATGACCACCACCGTGGTCTGCGGATTCTTGCCGAGCACGTCAGCCAGCAGCCGGGTCACTCCCTCGATCAGCTTGGCCTTGGCTTCCGCCGAGGCTCCCTCCTGGGTGATCTTGATGTTCACATAGGGCATGCGCGCCTCCTCCTGTTTCGGTTTTTCCTCTCGCGGCCAGCCATGCGCCGCAGCTGACCAGGGCCAGGGCCGCCGCGAGACCTGCCGTCATGTCCTCTCCCAGATACAACGCGGCCAGGGTGCCGGACAAGGCCGGGACCACGGCCAGCAGCGCGCCCAGCCGGGCAGGCCCGAGCCTCTCCTGGGCGCGCAGGTACAGCCACATGACCACAATCGTGGTCACTACGCCGTGGTAGACGCCCTGGAAGGCCAGGCGTCCAAGGCCGGCGGCCTCCAGGTTGCGGGGCAAGGCCACGGCGTAGACCGGCAGATACAGCACTGCCGGGGCCAGTGCCAGAAACCGCGTGAGCAGCCAGGGCGGGAAGCCCCAGCGCTTGGCCAGCACGCCGTACAAGGCCCAGGTCAGCGACGAGGCGAGCAGCAGGAAGTCCCCGGTCAGGGTGTCCGAGTCATTCTGGCCGCTGAAGGCCTGACGGGTCATGAACACCATCCCCGCAGCGATGAGGGCGTACCCGGCCCATTGCGATCCGCCGGGGCGCGAGCGCAGCAGCAGCCAGCCCAGTCCCGCCGTCCAGAAGGGCAGCATCCCCGGAAACAGCACCGCCCCGTGCGTGGCCGGAGCCAGCCGGAAGCCCCAGTACACCAGTATCCCGTAGCCAAGTCCGCCGACCAGCGCCAGCAGCCACAGCCTCCAGGACGTCCAGACCTCGCGCCCCATGTCCCCGCAGAATGGCGCGAGCACAACAGAAGCCGTGGCCAGCCGCAGGGCCAGCATGTCCCAGGGCGTGAGCCCGGACGCTCCCGTGAGCCCTATCCTGCTCACCAGCATGAAGGCCGTCCAGAATCCCACCACGGCCAGTCCTTCCACGTATCCGCGCACCAACGCCTCCTCAGGCTTGCCTTGCCTGAAGACATCAATTACCCAGACTGTGTATCGTGTACAACGATTATTAATGATGGTTTGATTCACAGAAGGTGAACGATGGAGCTGACCGATCTGGAAGTCTTCCGGGCTGTGGCTCGCCACGGCGGCGTCACCCGTGCCGCCGAGGCGCTGAGCAAGGTGCAGTCCGGGGTTTCGGCGCGCCTTACTGGGCTTGAGCGCGAGCTGGGGGCTGAGTTGTTCGCCCGCAGGGGGCGTAGCATGGACCTGACCTCGCGCGGGCGGGCCTTTCTTGACTACGCCGAGCGCATCCTCATCCTGGCCGAGGAAGCCAGGGCCTGCGTGCGCGGGGACATCGCCGCCGGGCCGTTCAGGCTTGGAGCCATGGAGAGCACGTCGGCCTCGCGCCTGCCGGAGCTTCTGGGGCGCTATCACGCACTGCACCCGCAGGTGGCCCTGGAATTGACAACGGGAACCACCGCAGACCTGATCCGCGACGTGCTGGGGTACGGGCTGGACGCCGCCTTCGTCAGCGAGCCGGTGGAGATCGGCGGGCTTGAGCGGCTCGCGGCCTTCCGGGAGGAGCTGGTGCTGGTGGCGGCTTCGGAGCAGGGGCCGATCACCTCGCCCGCGCAGGTGGCCACGCGGGCGCTCCTTGTGTTCAGGCGCGGCTGCGCCTACCGCAAAAGGCTCGAGGACTGGGCGTCGGCTGGCGGCGCGCCCCTTGGCCGGGTGGTGGAGCTGTCCTCCTACCAGACCATGCTGGGCTGCGCGGCGTCTGGCATGGGCGTGGCCATCATGCCCCGCTCCGTGGCGGACATGGCTCCGGGTGTAAGCGGGGTGAGTATCCACGAGCTGCCGCCGGACATCGCCCAGGCACAGACGTCGCTCATCTGGCGCGCCGGAAACGGGACAGCCGCCGTGCGGGCGCTGGCGGCGCTGGTGGGCGAGGGCGGATGCTGCGGCCAATGAGACGTCCAGCAACCGCCGCACCCTGCTGCAATGCAGGCAGGGCGCGCGGCGTCATCCCAATGTCCGTGCGGCTTGACTGAAAGCCGTCTACTGCGGCTCGTATGCGATGATTTTGATCTGCCTGAAATCCTTCGGGTCTTCGTTTGAAAAGATGGCCGCATTGCCCTGGAGCCTGTACTCGATGCGGATGGAGCGGCACGGCTTCTCCAGGTCGATTTCAAAGAACGCGACGTTTTCAAAGGCGTCAGGCGTGCTTTTCCCCGCGTTTGTGTACTGGTCCACGGTTGTCATGGCGCCTCCATCGACCGAATACGACATGTTCACGCCGCCCGTGCCGGCAGCTCCGACCTTGTGGGGGACGAAGACGGTCATCCTGTGCATGGGGCGGTCATACTCGACGTCCAGCCAGAGCGTTCCGGGCGATGCCGCGTGCCCGGATGGAAAGGCCTGGCAGACGGTGTCGTCATGCATTCTGGCGCACTGCGTTTCCAGGCCGCTGCTTGATGCCGTTGCGGAGCGTACGCCAGGAACCGTCTCCACCCCGAGCGCGCCGCCTTCCGCAATGGCGACGCGGGTTTCGATCCCATCGCGGTAGGTCCTGTAATCGTAGGGGGTTCTGGTTTTCGGCTTCAGGGTTGCGCCAATGGCCTGCATCTCGATGGCTTTTGAAACAGACTTTGCCGTCAGGGTGTTGCCGAACCGGTTGAAGTGAAAGTCGCAGGGGGAATTGTAGAAGGGTTTTGAGTTGCCGCCTTTCATGCTCCTCAGGTGATGAAGCATGTCCACGTGGCTCACGTCAAACTTCTCGAGCCATGGAACAAGGGCGTGTGAAGGAGCATTGCTGTAGGTGGTCAGCTGTGATTCGTCAGGCAGCAGGAGAAGAAGGAATTGAGAACCGTTTGACTCGACAGTGTCTTTGAATGTCTTGAGCACCCGTTGGTACATGTTCCAGTCTGCTGCGATGGCGTCATAATTCTCTTCACGCAGCAAACGGTCCTGGTTGAAGATGACGGCAAGTTGTTCTTCGGTGCCCTGGACGATGAACTCTCCATACTGCTCAGCCCGTTCCTTAACGGAAAGGGCTGGAGTGGATTTCCCGTTGATCTTGAATTTGAAATATGCCGCAAGATTGTAGATTGCTGTTTGCCGCAGGAGTGATTTCCACCTGGAGGAGTGTTCGTTGCCCTTGTTCTTCGGGCGGAAGAACCATCTGGTCATCCCTTCAAGGTCGTTGACGTAATACTGCAAGATGACGATGTCGGCGTTCAGCTTGTGCCCCTTGTCCTTGTAGTAGTCATACTCGTCCACGATGTCGTAGAGAAATACGCCAGCGTTTATGACTTCGATATTCATGCCAGGGAATTTTTCGGCGAGATAGATGCGCAGGAGTTCGGGGTAGGTGAACTCGTCGTCAACGCCGGTTCCGTAGGTGAACGAATCGCCGATGCACAGCACCCGCAAGGTGTTGTCCGGTTTCTGGAGGCTGAATTCCCGCTTGCCGCGCAGGCCTTGGGAGTTGGTGCTGATCGAATACTTCAGCGAGCCGCAGAGCGTCTCGGACGTGGAGAGGTGCGGCTCGAAATCCCCAAGAAGGTCGGAGTAGAACACTGGCCGGGGGATGGTGTCCGGGATGACCTTGAACAGGCGAAGCCCTGCTTCAAACAGGAGCAGGCAGCAGAGCGTGATGACCAATACGACGATGGCATTCTTCAAGAATTCTCCAGAAAGATGAGCCAGGAACACGTGCACTGAGGGCTGCTCCGGGTCTGGGATGGTCTGCGGTTGGCCGGATGGCGGGATCTGTCATTCTGGACGGCAGAATGCTCCCCAGAGTTACTTTTGACCACTCATTATTCGGAATATAGTGTTCCCCAATGTCCCACAATGGGTGTTGAGCGGATGTAATCATCCGTACACGTTCAGTTTGGGCTGTCCTCTTGCGGGCTGAGTTGGCGCGAACTGTGGCCTGATGGTCGGAATACAGATTGGCTTGACAGTGTGCACACTGTTCACTATTTGGTGTGCCAATGGGAACGCTCAAGCGCTTCGGGAAGTTCAAGCTCTCTGTCTTCGGCGATGAGCACGGGCGGGTCCATTTTCACCTAGCCGGGCCTGATTTCAACTGCGCGCTCGATCTGGAGACCATGGAGATTCTGGCAGGGTCTGCGCCTGCCGGGGCGCTCAGGCAGGCGCGGCAGTGGGCCGAGGAGAACCGGGCTGTCATCGAGGATGCCTGGAAGGAGTGGAACCAATGAGCGACAAATACCCCAGAATTCACGACGTGAGCGTGGCGGGCGGGCTTGTGCTTCGCCTGGACTTCGGGAAGGACGGCCTGCGCGAGGTCGATCTTTCGGACTTCGCGCAGGGCAGGAAGGACGTGTTGCGGGACCCGCAGGTGTTCGGGACCGTCCAGGTGGGCGAATATGGCTCCAGCGTGGAGTGGCCGGGCATCGGCCTGGAAGTCGGCGGGGACGCGCTGTGGCGGATGGCGGAGCGCCAACGCGGCAACGCCATGCGACCGGAGGATTTCAAGGCTTGGCGCAAACGCCTGGGGCTGACCCAGTCCGCCACGGCCGATGAGTTGGGCATCACGCGCCGCGCCGTGATCTATTACGAACAGGGCGCGCGGCTTATCCCGAAAGTGGTCATGCTGGCCTGCAAGGCGCTTGAAATGGAACGGGAGAAGGTGCGGGCAGCGTGATTGATGCAATGTGGCGACGTTGTTTGACCAAACGAAAAACCCCGGATCGCTCCGGGGTTTTTCCGTCTTGATATTGTCTCCTGCGCGGGCCTTCGCCCGCCGCTTCTATTCCTCCCGCGCCTTCTTGTGCTCCGCGATGACCTTCTCGGCCACCGGGGGCGGCGCGTCCTCGTAGTGGTCGAAGCTCATGGTGAACGCTCCCTGGCCGCCGGTCATCGACCCCAGAGTCTTGGCGTATTCCTGCATCTCGCTCATGGGCACATGTGCCTGCACCTCGGTCACGCCGCCCTCGGCGTCCGAGCCCAGCACCTTGCCGCGCCTGCTGGACAGGTCGCCGATAACGTCGCCCATGAACTCGTCCGGGATGGACACGCTGACCATGGCGATGGGCTCCAGCAGCACCATCTTGAGCTTTTCGCAGGCGGCCTTGAAGGCCACGGAGCCTGCGATCTTGAAGGCCATTTCCGAGGAGTCCACGGTGTGGAAGGAGCCGTCGTAGAGTTCCACCTTGAAGTCCACCATGGGGTAGCCCGCCAGCACGCCGCGCACGGCGGATTCCTGCACGCCCTTGTCCACGGCGGGGATGTACTGGCGCGGAATCGCGCCGCCCACGATGGCGTCCACGAACTGATACCCCGAGCCGCGCGGCAGGCCTTCCATGCGAATCCAGCAGTCGCCGAACTGGCCGCGCCCGCCGGTCTGTTTCTTGTGGCGACCCTGCACCTCGGCCTTGCCCTTGACCGTCTCGCGGTAGGGGATGGTGGGGGCCTTTAGCACGGGGGTGACCTTGAAGCGGCGCTTGGCCTTTTCCACGGCGCACTCGATGTGCGACTGCCCCATGCCCGAGAGCAGCATGTCGCCGGTCTCCTCGTTGCGGGTCAGGCGCAGGCTGATGTCCTCGTCCAGGAGCTTGCCCATGGCCTGGAAGACCTTGTCCTCGTCGCCCTTTTCGGCCGGGGCCAGGGCGTAGGAGATCATGGGCTCGTGGAGCTTGGGTTTGAGCATGGTGAAGGGGTGCTTCTCGTCGCAGAGGGTGTCGCCGGTCTTGGTTTCCTTCAGCTTGGCCACGGCCACGATGGCTCCGGGTCCCAGGGGTTCCTTGCAGGGGGTGGTCTGGCTGCCGGTCATGAAGAGCATGGTGCTGAAGCGCTCCCTGGCGTCGGAGCGCGGGTTCAAAAGCGTCACATCCGGGGTGATGGTGCCTGAAAGCACCCGCATGATGGAGAGCTGGCCCGCGAACTGGTCGAACAGGGTCTTGAACACGAAGCAGGCCGGGTGGCCGTCCGGGGCTACCTTGAGCATGGAGCCGTCCTCGCCCTCGACCTCCTTGACGCCCACGGGCACGTCCAGGGGGGAGGGGAAGAACAGCTGGGCCGCGTCCAGGATGCGCTGGCCGCCCATGCATTTAAGCCCCGAGGCCACCATCACAGGGTACAGTTCGGCGCAGACCACGGCTTTGCGCGTGGCGGCCACCAGATCGTCCAGGGTGACGCTGGCCGGGTCTTCCAGGTAGCGCTCCATGAGGGTCTCGTCGCACACGGCAATCTCTTCCATCATGGACTCGCGCAGGCCCTCGACCTCGTCGGCCATGTCCGCCGGGATGGCCACTTCGCTCACCTTGCCGGAGGCGTCGAAGGAGTAGGCCTTGTTCTCCACGATGTTCACCACGCCCGTGAAGGAGTCGGCCTTGCCGATGGGGATGTTCTGGAGGAAGGGCTTCACGCCGAGCTGGTTCTTGATGCCGTTCAGGGCCGACTCGTAGTCGGCGCGGTCGCGGTCCATCTTGGTGATGAGGAAAATGGTGGGCAGGCGGAACTTGGAGACCTCCTGCCAGAGCTTCTTGGTGAGGGGCTTTACGCCGTCCACGGCGTCCACCACGAAGAGCACCGCGTCCACGCTGGCCAGGATGTAGGCCAAGTCTCCGTTGAAGGAGAGATCGCCGGGAGTGTCGATCAGGAAGTGGCGGTTCTTGTTCCACTGGAAGGTGGCGAAGCCGGGCTGCACGGAACCCCGGCGCTTGATCTCTTCGGGCTCGTAATCAAGGGCGGTGGTGCCGTCCTCGATCTTACCCAGCCTGGGGGTGGCCCCGGCCACATACAGAAGCATTTCGGCCACGGAGGTTTTGCCGCAACCGCCGTGGCCGATGAGAGCGTAGGTCCGCTGATTTTTGAGAACGTCAAGCATGCCAGTCTCCCGTGGTTGTCCTTTAAGGGTTGAGCCTCGGAGTCTTCGTCTGCCTTACGCCATCGCCCTGTGGGCGAACGAGTCCACTTACATGGCTCCCAATGTAACGGGAACGCCACGTTGGTGCAACCGTCCGTGCGCACCAACCACGGAAACAAACAAAGAAAATTTGATTTTGCGTGTCGCGGCGTCCCGAAAAGGGCAGCCTGGCAGGCAGAAGACCGCAGGAACGCTGGCACGATGCAGCAAGGAAGGACGCAGGCAGTTCTGATGGGAGAGGCTTGGCAGGAGTCGACGCAAGAAAGCCCGGACGGGATGATCGTCCGGGCTTATTCTTTGGCGGGCTTGGCGGCGAAGGCGCTTTGGAAATGCGCCGCCAATGTTATTTCGAGGTGTTTTCCAGGTTGACCCAGCCCTTCTGGCCGGTTCCGACAACCTCGACCTCGGCCCAGTTGTTCTTGTTGTCCCAGAGGATCTTGAGCGCCTGACCCTTGGGCAGCAGTCTGATTGTTCCAGCGGTCACGCCTTCGCAGGTGCGGAGGGGAAGATCGGTGAACCCGGCCATTACGGTGGAGCCGACCTGGGCGGCGGCGGGGAATGCCACGAGGAGCGACAGCGCTGCGCCAAGAACGGTTCCGGTAATCAAGCGTTTGCATTCCATGGAAGACTCCTTTGGTTGATAGGTTGCGACCGTGGGCTTTCCCCGGCGAGAACTGCGCGCCTGGACGAAGGGACAAGGCCGATTGGTCGTCCCGTGGTACAACCGGGAACAGAAACGGGGATCAGTTCTATTCTGTACGCAGGAAGGACGGGTTTATCAAGCGGCATTCTTCTTTTGCGCGCGAGGGGGATTCGCTGGTGATGAGCCCGCGCGGGGATGGCTCCAGCGCGGGCTGCGGATGCGAGAGCAGACTGGCCTGGGCCGGGCGCAGGCCCGGGCCGAACCTACGGCTTGAACGCGTCGGTGTTCACCCAGTCCAGGGACAGGATCGACCAGAAGTCCGAGGCGAGATAGTTCAGGACGTAATCATAGGGCAGCCAGCCGTACCCGTTGTCGCCCCATCCGGTTCCCCAGGAGTTGCGGATGAGCAGCGCCCCCACGGTCTTGGTGTTGCAAAGGGTATTGGTGATGGTCTTCTTGTCGTTGTAGCCCACGGCAGCGATGGCGTGACCCCACTTGGCCTTCTCGTTCGAGCAGGGATAAGGGATGGCTCCGGGGGCGTCCCCATAGGAGAACGAGTCGAAGCCGTAGAACCCGAACATGCTCGGGATCCCGGCAGCCAGATATGTCCTGACACTCAGGAGGACGGCGTCAGATTGCAGTTTGGCGTTGAACGGGTCGTGGCTGAAATAATTCAGTGCCTTGAAGTTGCTCCCCAAGGAATAGACGAAGGCGGGCGGCTCCAGGTCGAACTCCGGGGCCTTGTCGGTGTAGGGCCAGTAAGTCTCCTGGGGAACGCCGAACAGCCTCAACGCGGCCATAGTGGTGCGCAGGTAGGCTCCGGTGTCGCCCTTCCATCCCAGCAGGTTGCGGGTGTTCTTGTAGATGAACAGGCGCGAGCCATCCAGGTGCTTGCCGAAGGCGCGTTTCTCGAAATACTCCACGATCCCCACGGCGGCGTTGGCCGTGCAGGAACCGAGTCTCAATTGATCCTCCACCGGAGTGCTGCAGAAGGCCCGCAAATCCACCTCTCCCGGCAGCGCGGCGGCAGGAGCGCCTTGTGCAGGCATTTTCAGCACATTGGACGCTTCGACGATGTCTTTCTGGGTGGCGGTGTAGTCCCTCATGTCCGGGGGTGAGGGGTGCCATCCGGTGGCGTAGCAGACGCCAGTAGCCTGGTCGACGGCCTTGTTCAGGGGGGTTGGCATGGTTGATCCTCCTCTTCTGGTTGCAAGGTTTGGGGGGTGCGGCGCCATCTGCCGCAAATCTGATGTCGAAAACGCATACAAGATAACGACATTGCTTTTCTTCCTCCTGTATTTTTGGAGATACAAAGCGTCACTGCTTTGTACAATATGGTAATTGCGTCAATTATACATGAAGTGGTATAATCGGGGAGTCACGCAGCCGGAAATTGCGGGTTTTCCTCCATGGTGGTTTTGTGTAATCATTCGTCCAGGCTTACGGATATGTCGCCGACCGCGCCGCCTGGGCGCGCCCGAGGGGGAACGGACCATGCTCACCGATTACAGCCACAATCTGGAGCGCCTGGAAAAGGCCCTTGGCGAGCAATACCGGCAGTCGCCCTACATCCTGGGCACGCCGGGAACCTCCCTGGCCTGCAAGGTGGACCCCTTCACCTATCTGGCCGTCCAGCCCGGCTTCATCAAATACCTGAGCCGCTGGGCGGGCATGTTCCCCGACCGCGTGGAGCAAACCCTGGTCAAGACCGGCAACATGCTCTCCGACGCCTCCCACTCCGTGCACGCCGTCACCCTGCGCGTCTACGCAGACGGAGCGCCCGAGGCTCCCGTGGCCGTGACCGCGAGCTTCATCCTGGCATCCTTCATCGACCAGGCCGTGACCCTGTACGGCGGCGCGGACAGCCCGCTCCCCGTGTCGCGCCTGAAGATCCTGGCCGCCGACGAGGCCAGGGCGCAGACCCTTTTTGCTGGCAAGACGCCGCTTGCGGCCCTGGCCTTCGGCAACCCCAACCAGAGGTAGACATGCGTACGCTTTTCGTCCTTTTCCTGTCCGTCCTGCTCGCGTCCTGCTCCATGATCGGAATGGGAGACGCCCCCAGCCAACTGGAGATCGTGGAATACGGCATCTTCAAGAACGGCGTCCTGGTCAAACAGACCACGGGCGTACCCCGCGAGATGGGCTCCTCCTTCGGGTACCGCTTCAAGGTGAAGGACCCCAAGGCGGGAACCCTCAAGGCGAAGATCGTCACGGCCACGCCCGGGCTCATCGATCCGGCCCAGAACAAGGTCCAGCAGGAGTTCGTCACCGAGACGACCCTCCAGCCCGGACCCACCTACGAGGTCATCTTCACCTTCTCGCAACCCTGGGAGATGGTGCTGGGCAACTGGGAACTGCGCGTGGAAACGGACAAGGGCGAAGTGCTCTCCCAGAAGTTCGACGTCTACAAACCCGAAATGTGAGCCCTATGAACACGAAACCATCCATCGTTGTGCTGGACGGCGCGACCCTCAACCCCGGCGACAACCCCTGGGACGAGATGGCCGCGCTCGGCGATTTCACCCTCTACGAGCGCACGCCCGAGGAGCTCACCGTGGAGCGCGCCGCCAAGGCCGAAATCGTGGTCACCAACAAGACCCGCATCACCCGCGAAGTGCTGGACCGGCTGCCCGGATGCCGCTTCATCGCCGTGCTGGCCACGGGCTACGACGTGGTGGACGTGGCCGAGGCCGGACGCCGGGGCATCCCCGTGTCCAACGTGCCGGGCTACGGCAGCGAGTCCGTGGCCCAGTTCGTCATGGCCCAGCTTCTGGCCATGTGCCGCCGGGTGGAGCTGCACGACCGGCTGGTGCGCGAGGGAGAGTGGAGCAAACGCGGCGAGTTCACCTTCTGGGACACCCCGCAGGTGGAGCTGGCGGGCAAGACCATGGGCGTGGTGGGTTTCGGGGGCATCGGCAGGCGCGTGGCCGAGCTGGCCCTGGCCTTCGGCATGCGCGTGGTGGCCCACGCGCCAAGGCCCAAAGCGCCCATCGCTTCGCCGTTTTTCGCCTTCGTGGGGCTGGAGGAGCTGTTCCGGGAGTCCGAGGCCATAAGCCTGCACTGCCCCCTGACCAAGGGGAACGAGGGGTTTGTGGATCAGCGGCTTTTGAAGCTCATGAAGCCGGGCGGGTTCTTCATCAACACGGCGCGCGGCAAGCTGGTGAACGAGCCGGACTTGGCCGAGGCACTGAACAGCGGGCACCTGGCCGGAGCCGCCCTGGACGTTTTGTCCGTGGAGCCGCCGGAGGCGTCCAACCCGCTCATGAGCGCCAAGAACTGCCTGATCACCCCGCACATGGCCTGGGGATCGCTCACGGCGAGGAAGCGCCTTATGACCATCGCGGCGGACAACATCCGGGCTTTCCTGGACGATCAGGCCCAGAACGTGGTCAATGCGGATTTCCTGACCGAGACGGCCTAGCGACGCGTCCCGGAGTTTGAGGACGCCACAGCGAGAAGAGTTTACTGAACGCAGCGCAGCGTGAGCGAACGCAGCACCGCGTTGCTCGAATAGATGACCCCGGAGTTGTCGTCGTGCATGAGGACCTCGATTTCCACGAGGCCGGGCGGCAACTCGCGGGGCAGTTCGAATTCCAGGACCGACCCCTTGGGCAGCGCCGCGCCGCCCGCCGACACGCCGCTCTCGCGAAGCTCCAGCACCGCGCTCCATCCGTCGTCGCCCGCCGTCCTGACCGTGGCCCGCACGAAGCTCCCAGGCCCGGCCACTATGCCGTCCAGGGTCGCGGCCAGACGGCCGGACCACGCCTCGTCATGGCGCAGCAGGAAAACGGCCCGGCCCGGACGTTTCTTGTAGAGCGTCACCAGCCCTCCCGAATGCCCGCCCGCAAACGCGACGTCCCGGCCCTGGACCAGGGCGTCCCGCAAGGCCGGTCCCTCCAGGCGGATTTCGCCCGTGACGACTTCCCGCCCTACCGGTTGGCTTTTCAGGGCCATGAGGGCGATCTCGCCGAACGGCCCTGAGAGTGGGGCCGCGTTCTCAAGGCCCAGCTCCTGCGCGGCTTGCGCGTGCCAGAGGCGTCCGTCCAGGAAGGTGTTCACCACGGCCAGCCTCGGGCTGTCCGGGGTTATGGTCACGGACGGCCTGCCCTGGCGGTCCAGGTACCAGGATACGGCGCGCGTCAGGTTGGGAGATTCGCTCACCAGCAGGAAGGATGGCTCCTGGGCCAGCCGGGCCGCCACGGCGGGGTAGTTCTCGATGTTGGCCCTGGTGGTCGGGAACTGCGTGGCGGTGTACGCTGGATAGCCCAAAAGGCCCGCGCCAAGAACCAGCGGCGCGCCCAGTCGGACAGCTGCGGAGAGCCGGGCGGGAAAGACGTCCGCCGCTTTGCCCAGCAGACGCGCCAGCCCGTCGCACGCGCCGCACAGGGCCACGGCCATGAGCAGCAGCACCGCAGGCAGCGTGGCGATGAGGTAGCGCACCAGATTCATGGACGGGTTCTGCACGGCCATGGCCATTGCCATGGGAAACCCCGCCCATCCCAGAATCAGGGCGGCCTGCCGGGGGCGCGACACGCAGGCCAGGAACAACCCGGACAGCACGAGGAACAGACCCAGGCCAGCCATGCCGGGGTCCTGAATGGCCTGCGGGCCGGAGAACTCCGCCAGCATGCGCGCGAACTCCGGAAAGCCGTAGCTGCCGGGAATCCTCGATCCCGCGCCTCCGATGACCCTGAGGACCCCCGAGGGCAGCATCCACAAACTGAGCAGCAGGGCCGGGAGCGCGAACGCGGCGGCCAGGGCCAGCGTGGCCTTCAGCCGGGGCCGGGCCTGCCCGGTCCAGGGGCGCGAGGCCAGCAGGGTCAGAGCCAGCAGCGCAGCCAGCGCCACGGGCCAGAGGCTTTCGCCGTCGCGCAAGAGGGGCGGATCGAAATACGGGCACAGCCACGCCAGGGCGAAGGCCGCGATGCAGGCGGCGGACGCTCCTGCGATCATCCTGGCCCGCAGCGCCCAGGCAGCGCCCCAGAGCGGCAGCAATCCCCCCCCCGATGCGGCCAGGGTGGCCGCGCCCATGCCCAGCCACAGCCAGGAGGCCACGTAATGCGTGTACAGAAACAGCGTGCCGGTGGCGGCCAGCAGCGCCGCGTCCCTGGCCCGCCCGGTCTCCTGCGCCCGCAGCGCGCAGAGCGCGGCGGCCAAGGCCAGGGTCCCAAGCAGCGCGTAGCAGCGGATCTGCTGGGCGTAGAATATCGCCGGGGGAGAGATGCACAGCAGCAGCGCCGCCGTGAGGCCCGCGCGCGCTGAGAAGAGCCTGCGCCCCAGCAGTGCGGCGAGCGGAATGGACAGGGTGGAGAGGAGGGCCGTCATCAGGCGCAGCGCGCCTTCGGCGTCTCCGAACAGGGCGCGCCAGCCGTGCAGGAGGAGATAGAACAGCGGCGGGGTGAAGTCGCTGGCCGGAGCAGCAGGCGTGAACAGCGATCGCAGGATGACCGGCAGGTCCGCCTGGGACATCCAGACCGCCAGGAGCTCGTCCCACCAGTAGGGCAGGGCGTCGCGCCCGTAGAGGCGAAGGCACAGGCCCAGCGCGGTGATGGCAGCGAGCGTCAGCGCGAACGGCGCGAAAAGGCGTGGGGAAGGCGTCCGCACCGCAAGCTCCCGCGTCTCCAGGGTAGAGCGCAGCCCGCTCCAGATGGCGGCCAGCAGGCCCAGGCATGCGAGCCCCTGCCAAAGAGGCGCGAGGGTCCACAGGGCGCGCAGCGTCCCGGCAAGGCCGTGGATGGTTTCGGCTAGCATGGCGGGGCCGCCGTCATCACCAGAAGACCGCTCCCGGCGTCCAGACGCCCCAGGCCCAGCACTCCCCGAAAAGCGGGTCGAGGATCGCGGGGTCGGGTTTGACCATGGGACTCTTCAGCGGCGCAACGGTCCGCTCGTTCGGGTCGGTGACCGTCCAGCCGCCCGCGATCATGCTCCGGGAGTAGGTGGTGCGCACCGGGTCCACCAGACCGGGGCTGATGGCGTGCAGGTCGTTGCAGTTGCCGGGCTTGTGCCAGACGAGCTTGTAATCCTTGCCGTCGGACCTGTAGATCAGGGCGGATCCAGGGACGCCGCTCCAGGGCTTGGCGCGGCTCAGGGCGTCACGGAGGGCGGCGGGGCTTTGCCCGGCCATGTCCTCGGGGAAGAGGGCCAGCCACGCGCCCGCGCTGGGCGGGAACGCCCCGTCCTGGGCCTGGATGGCGGCAAGGGCCTTTGCTGCATTCTCCATGAGGAGGACGCTCCCGGACGGGAGGGACTGCGACCCGCCGCGAGACGCCGTGATGTGTGCTGAGAGCGTGAACAGGGCGAGCGCCGTCACCCATCCCCAGAAAAGGAGTCCGAGGAGCCTGGCCGGGCGGTTTGAAGTATCGTGCATGGGCATGGCGTGAATGCTCCGGCGCGCATCTGGCGAGTGTGCGCGCCCTGGAGCGGGTGCTGTCGTGCGAGCGGGAATTACCAGCAACGTTCACGGTTTGCAAACGCGCCGGGGACGCCCTCCCGCGCCGGTCTTACGCGGCGCGTCCTAGAGGAAGCGCCAAAACGAACGCGCCGGTTCGGGATCGACCCGGAACCGGCGCGTTGGCGTTCAGAAGCATCGTCAGGCTAGACCTTTCCCTTGACCATCATCCCCTTGGCCATCATGCCGCCTTCGAGGACCTTGGTCTGGAAATCGTAGTCTGCGTTCTTGCCGGACGATCCGTTCGGGTCGGAGTTCATGTAGTCCAGCGTCGTTTTCACCACGCCAGCCCCGAAGAGCTGCTTGGCGGTCTTGTTGTCCATGGTCATCGTGCCGGAACTGCCGGAAATCCCCGACATGCCGCTGTTGTCGATAGTCATGCCCACCTCCCCAGGAAGACGATATCATCCCGTGTCGCTGGTCTTATCGGTTCGTGGGGGGGCAAACTTTAGTGTTTTGTTGAAAATATTCCCCGCTGTGCGAAAAAAAGCCAAACCCGCGCGCGTGCCGACGACGCATCGGGTTTGGCTTTTTCCAGGGCATGCCAGCGAGCCTGTTACAGGCTGCAAGAGTCGCTGCCTCTGCGGTCTGTCAGGTGCTCAGCCGGGAGTTATTTCACTTCTTCGGCGGGGAACTTGGCGCCCTTCCAGGCATAGATGCCGCCGGGCAGGCGCACCACGTTGGTGTAGCCCAGCTTCTTGGCCCAGATGGCTCCGTTGTGGCTGCGGGTGCACTTGACGAAGCCGCAGTAGAACACGATCAGCTTGCCCTTGTCGGGTCCGAGCAGCTTCTCGAAATCAGCCTGGGACTTGCCGCCGGTCTTGGCCGGGTCCCACTGGGCCAGGGGCTCGATGGGGAACTCGAAGCTCAATGCGCCGGGGATGTGCTCCTTCTTGAAGCTGGCCTCGTAGGGCATGGTGTCCACGATCAGCATGGGCTTCTTCTCGTCCACCATCTTCTTGAGCTCGTCCACGGTGACCAGCGGGTAGCCTCCGGCCACGGCCTCGCGCGCCAGCTTCACGGACACGGCTTCCTTGTCCACTTCCTCCTCGAACATGTCCTTCGCGTAGGAACCGGCCACGTTCGCCGCCAGCAGGGCGGCAGCCATCACCAGTGCCAGGAAAAAACGAAACGCCATCAGAGAGCCTCCTCACGGTTCGAGTGTTTGTGGAACAAAGCGTCTGCGCCAGAAAAGAAAGGCCGCACAGCAAAGCATTGCCGCGTCGCGCCATAAAGCCTGACGGATGGAGCCGAAGGCCTCGCGCTCCGGGTCGGAGGGGCCGTAGCAGCCGCAGTCGATGTCCAGGCCCATGCGCAGGGCGTAGGCCAGGATGGCCACGAACAGGAGCAGCAGGGCCGTAACCATTTCCAGCCCCGGACGACGATTGAAGAGAAGCAGCAGCGCCGCCGCGACTTCCAGCACCGGCAGGCCGATGGAGAGCGGCCCGATGACCGCGTCGGGGACGATGCCGAAGGCCTTGATGGTCACGGCGAAGACTTCCGGACGGGTGAGCTTGATGGCCCCGGCTACCAGGAACGCCAGGGCGAGGGCCGTTCTGGCCAGAATAGTGATGGTCCTGGTCCTCTTCATCGCCTGCTCCGTCATGAATTTCCGGCACGTTACACCGGAGGGAGCGTTCCAGGCCAATCGCTTGTCAGGATGGAGGGGGGCGGATGTTATCGGGAATCGTGATGCAGGACTGCGGAAGTCTGAATGGGGCGGGTGCTTCGCGGACGGTCAGCGCCCTGTCGACGAGTGTCGGACAGGAGGCGGATGAATCCATGGCGAGGCCGGGACGAACCGGCCCGCATGGACGGGATGGAGCAGCTTGGCGCGGTCAGCGCGGCGAGAGAGACGCTTCCAGGGTGTGCATGCGCCCGGCCAGCATCTCGCCCACTTGGCGATGCACGGCCTCGTTGGGGTGCGCGTCCAGGGTGTTCACCACCAGTTCGCGGGCGGGGCGGCCCTGCATCGCTGGCGTCAGGTCGATCACGTCCGCTCCCATGGCGGCCAGGGCTCCGGCCACCTTGCCGGTGATGGGGGCGCTCTCGGCCGGAGCCTGGAGCATGGGGAACACCACGGCCACCAGGGTGATGCGGTTCTCCCGGCAATAGGCGGCGATGTCCTCCAGGGCCTTGGCGTGGATGCCCCAGACCGCCGGATCGGCATAGGCCCCCTTCAGCGTGTCCCAGAAGGTTCCGGCTCCGCCCGAGAGATTGCCGCCGCGCGCCAGACGCCAGTATGCGTAGTCGGCCAGGGCGGACACCCCGACGAGCTCCTTCATGAAGCCCGTGGGTAGATTCACGGAAAAGGTCAGGGGGTATTTCGCCTCGTTCGCGGCATGGAAGATGTCGTTCAGGTAGTAGCACAGCACGACCACGTCGGGCTTCACCGGGAAGGCGCGCATGGCCTTGGCCTCGTCCACGGTGTCCCATCCGGGCTGGGACACGTTGTACACCTTCCAGCCCGGCCCCAGCGCGCGGGCGGCCACGTTCGAGAAACGGTTCTCGGCCCGTTCGATGCCGTGTCCGGCTGCGAAGGAGTCGCCCAGGATCATGACGGTTCTCTGGCCCGGGGCGGGAGCTGCGGGTTCGGCGTCGCGGTAGCCCAGGGAATTGACCGGCTTCCAGTGGCGTTCGAACCATTGGCGGCCGGAACGCGTCAGGTTGAAGCCGTCGGATTGGTCGTGGATTGCTGCGAAATAGAGTTCAAGCAGGAGCACGCCCGCCAGCATGGAGTCGCACACGAGAAAAACTGAAGCAGCATTCTGGCAAAGTCTGGGAAAAGACCTCCTCGCTGCGGGAAGGAAGACCAAAATGTGCGCGACAATGTAAAAAATGCCGACAGTAAGCAGGATCCCCATACGGTATTCTCGCAAATAAAAGGCATGCTGGTCAAGTGCCGCCTCTGATAGATTCAAGCTGCTCCGGTTCAACTGAAGGATGAATCTGCTCTGCTGCCAGCCTCGGGCAGTTCGCCGGGATAATGCCTCGAAAAATTAGTATTGCCCAGGATTGGCCCGTCTGGCATTCTTCCGGCGTTTGAAATGAGGAATACATGACTCAGAAAGCACAAAAAGGCTCGTATTGGCTCTCGGCCAGCAAGGCCCAGGCCCGCGACACCGGCATGGCCCTGGTGCTCATCTGTCTGCTGATCGCCTGGTTCGGCCATCGGCGGGATTTCCTGGGTTACGGCCTGCTGCTGCTGGTGCTGGACATGACCTGGCCTTCGGCCTTCAAGCCCGCCGCCAAAGTCTGGTTCGGCTTCTCGCACATCCTGGGCACCGTGATGTCCAAGATTCTCCTGGCCGTGGTGTTCTATACGGTGCTGACCCCCATGGGGCTTCTGCGCCGCGCCATGGGCAAGGACTCCATGCAGACCAGGGGCTTCAAGAAGGACAGCGCAAGCGTGTTTCGCGTGCGCGACCATCAGTTTTCCAGCAAAGATATCGAAACTCCCTATTAGGTGGAAATACCATGAGCTTTCTCGGTGATCTGTGGGGCTTCCTGAGAGTCCGCAAGAAATTCTGGCTGCTGCCCATCATCCTGGTGCTGCTTCTTTTCGGCGTGCTGATCGTGCTGACCAGCGGATCGGCCATCGCCCCGTTCATTTACACGTTGTTCTAGGATCTCCCCCGCGGCTTTGTTCGCGGCAAGGGCGCAACACGAGACGTCGCCGTACCGGGCGTTTGAATCAGCACATCAACGAGAGTCGCGCCGCCGAAGGCTTGACAGCCCCGGCGGCGCTCTTCAGCAGGAATACGCCATGCCCGAGGCCATTCTAGGCATCTCCGCATACTACCACGACTCCGCCGCCGCCCTGATCATGGACGGGCGCATCGTGGCCGCCGCCCACGAGGAACGCTTCACCCGCAGAAAGCACGACCCGTCCTTCCCCACCAACGCCGCGGCCTACTGTCTGGCCGAGGCGGGGCTGGCCTTCAAGGATCTTGCCGCCGTGGCCTTCTACGACAAGCCCTTCCTCAAGTTCGAGCGCCTGCTGGAGACCTACCACGGGTTCGCGCCCTCGGGCCTCAAAAGCTTCCTGTCCGCAATGCCGGTGTGGATCAAGGAAAAGCTGTTCATGAGCAAGATGCTCGCGGACGAATTCGCCAAGCTCGGCCCCGGCAAGCCCCAGGTGCTCTTTCCCGAGCATCACCTGTCTCACGCGGCCAGCGCCTTCTACCCCTCGCCCTTCGAGGAAGCCGCCATCCTGACCATCGACGGCGTGGGCGAGTGGGCCACCACCACCATCGGGCACGGCAAGGGCAAGGAGATCACCTTCCTGCGCGAGCTCGATTTCCCGCACTCGCTGGGCCTTCTGTATTCCGCCTTCACCTACTACTGCGGCTTCAAGGTGAACTCCGGCGAGTACAAGCTCATGGGCCTCGCGCCCTACGGCAACCCCGACTCCGAGCGCGTGGCCGAGTATATGCGCAAGATTTACGACGAACTCGTGGACGTGCGCCCCGACGGCTCCATGCTCCTGAACATGGCCTACTTCACCTACGCCACCGGGCTTCGCATGTGCAACGACGCGGCCTGGGAGAAACTCTTCGGCCTGCCCCGGCGCGAGAGCGAGACCGAGCTGACCCAGGAATACATGGACATGGCCCTGGCCATCCAGCAGGTCACGGAAGAGGTGGTGCTGCGCCTGGCCCAGACCGCCAAGGACCTGACCGGCTGCGAATACCTGACCATGGCAGGCGGCGTGTCGCTCAACTGCGTTGCCAACGGCAAGCTCCTGCGCAAAGGCATCTTCAAGGACGTCTGGATTCAGCCCGCCGCCGGCGACGCCGGCGGCGCGCTTGGCGCGGCCCTGTCCGCCTGGCACATCTGGAAGGGCAAGGACCGCGTCATCGAGAACCCCGGCAAGGACTCCATGCGCGGAGCCTATCTCGGCCCAGAGTTCTCCCTGTCCGACATCAAGCGCGTGGCCGCCCGCCGCCATGCGCCCTTCACCAAGTTCGACGATTTCGACGCGCTGTGCCGCGAGGTCTGCTCGCTTCTGGCCCAGGGCAACGTGGTGGGCTGGTTCCAGGGGCGCATGGAGTACGGTCCGCGCGCGCTCGGCAACCGCACCATCCTGGGCGACCCGCGCAACCCCGACATGCAGAAGAAGCTGAACCTGAAGATCAAGTACCGCGAGGGCTTCCGCCCCTTCGCCCCCTCCGTCATGGAGGAGGCCATCAGCGAGTACTTCCAGATCGACCGCCCCTCGCCCTACATGCTGCTGGTGGCCCCGGTCAGTGAGGATCGCCAGCTGGCCCTGCCAGGCGACTACAACGAACTCGGCATGTGGGAGCGGCTCTACGTGCAGCGCTCGGACCTCCCGGCCATCACCCACGTGGACTACTCCGCCCGCATCCAGAGCGTCGGCAAGGACGTGAACCCCCGCTACTGGCAGCTCATCGACACCTTCCGCCAGACCCAGAACTGCGCGGTGATCGTGAACACCAGCTTCAACGTGCGCGGCGAGCCCATCGTGTGCACGCCTTCCGACGCCTACCGCTGCTTCATGCGCACCGAGATGGACTATCTGGTGATGGGCGACTGCCTTTTCGCCAAGGGCGAACAGCCGCCCCTGCCCGAGGATTCCGACTGGATGACCGAATACGAGCTGGATTGATTGGCGCAAAACTTGCTACAATTGCAGGCATGATCAAAAGCGTCACCGCCGCACTGCTGCTCTCGGTCCTGCTGACAGCCAGCCCCGTCAACGCCATCGACAACGAGGCGGTGATGCGCTGCCTCTTGCGCGAAGTCCTGGCCGCGCTGACCTGCAAGACCACGGACGACTTCCGCTTCGTGGGCAAACGCGACGAGGTGTACGTGTTCAACGCCCACTACGCCGCCAAATTTACGGAGTTCTACTGCCAGGTTTTCGACAGGGACGTGGTGGTGACCAGCAAGGCCTGGCAGGGCAACATGGGCTCGGCGCGAATCAACTACGAGTCCCAGCCCGGCTGCATGACCGCCACCGTGAACTCGCCCTGGGCCGAGTGCCACGTCCCCAAGATCGTGCAGTGCTGCGGGTCGGACTAGCCTCGCCCCGTTTCGTCCATCCCGCGCAAGTCCGCGCGCAACCAGCCCTTTCTTGCATTGCCCGCTGTTCCGGCATACGCGCGTATGCTCATCCCTTCCAGTTGAGGCCACGCAGCAACGCGTAGGCCATGGCCGCCCCTGCCAGCACAAAGAGCGGCCAGTAAAGCTCCGCTGCGCTCAGGCCGTACGCCGCGCCCCCCGCGAGAAGCGCGACCGCCCAAGCCTCCACATGTTTTCGCGTCTTGCGTCTGGTCGCAGGTCCGGCTTCATGCAGCATGGGGATCGGCTCCACGTATCCACCGTCGTCAAAGCCCAGCTGTCCCGGCCCGCTCTGGCTAGACTGGAGTTTGTGGCCGCACGACCCGCACGACAGGGCGTCGTCCTGGTTCTCCTGGCCGCATTTGTTGCAGATCATGTGGTGTGGCGCGTTGACAAATTTCCCCCAGGCCGTACATTTTCCGGCGGATGTTCAATTCTAGCGCCGCGTGCGGACGCGGGCAACCATAAAGCGAGGATGCATGAGCAGTCCCGGTCCCGTCATCATTCCCGTCTATCTCGACCTCGTGCCCTGCCACGGCTGCGGCGCGTGCGCCGAGGTCGCCCCCGAACTCTTCGGCATGGATCAGTCCATCGAGCAGCCCTTTCTCAAGGCCGACGAAGCGCTTGAGGAGGTCGTCAGGCAGGCAATAGCCTATTGCCCCAACGACTGCATATCAACGGACGTCGAAGAATAGGGCAGGGTCAGGGAGAGGCTGGGCTCCGCCCAGACCCGGCAGGGCTCTGCCCTGCACCCGCCAGGGGAGAAGCCTCCCCTGGACCCGGCTCTTAGCTTCGCGTCGTGCGCGGGCAGGTTGAGTTTGGGCAGGGGGTTGGTGGCTGGGGCTGTCGCGTTCGTGTCCTGGCGGGCGGGCTAGAACCGATTTGAAGACGATTCGTCGCCCGCCCGCCAGAACCCGACCGTGACAGCCCCCAGCCCTTGGACCATCAGCCTCAGCTTTAGAAACAGCTCCGGCCCGGTCCTCAGAGGCAGACCCCGGTTTACGGAGAGATGCCCTTGCTTTTCAGGGCGGGCAGTCGCCTAGAGAATGGCTCCATCGAATCTTCACGGGGGGAGTTCAAGAAAATACGGCCCATGAACGCGGCTTTGCGCGTTCTGGGCTGGCGAATTCTGTGAACATTGCCGGTGCTGCCCGCGAAGCGGATGCAGGGTCCAGGGGGATCATCCCCCTGGCGGGTCCAGGGCGGAGCCCTGGTGGGGTCAGGGGCGAAGCCCCTGCCTCTTCCGGCGTACGAGAAGCGGGGCGGCGAGAAGCGTCAGCGGCACCAGCGGCCACAGGCGGCCTGCCAGGATGTTGTAGTCGGCCAGCATGACGTCCCAACTCAGGCCGCGCGCCAGGCCGAAGCCGAACTCGAAGGCCAGGGTCAGGCCGGACCAGAAGAGCCCCAGGGACAGGCGGGTGGACGTGCCGTCGATGCGCAGGCGCTGCACGAAGGCCCGGATGGCTGCGAAGTAGAGAACGCAGAGAAGGACGGTGCAGGCGGCCCGCGCGGGCGTATCGCCCATGGCCGGGGCCAGGAGAAACTGGCGCAGCGTCCCGGCGAGAATGGCCATGGCCAGGAAAGCCAGCCAGAGAAGTAATGCCCGAAGGACGATCATTGTGCGCTCCGTTGTGGGCAGTATGTCAAAGGCGTCTGTGCGCGAAGGACAAAAAAAGGGCCGCCCCACGATCCCGGAGCGGCCCAGTTGGCAGTGGTCCGCCTTAGGCGGCCATTCTCTTTTCCCAGTCCTTCAGGGCGATCTTCAGAGCGCCGATGGTGAAGACGTCACAGTCGTAATCGTCCTTCACGGTCTGAAGGTTGGGGCGGAGATCTTCGTTGGTCAGGGGGTAAAGATCGTATATGGACTTGCCCTTGATCATGGTCAACAGGGCGGCCAGGCACTGGCGGCTGTAGTAGCAGCCTTCGGCGATGCCGCCAGCCTCGACGACGACTTCGTCGACGATGCGCAGCTGAACGGTGATGGCCTTCTTGCAAGTGGTGCAGCCGTGAACGCCTTCACCGTTGTAGTTCTCAAGGGGACGGATGATTTCGGCAAAAGCCTCTTTCTTGCTCGTGGACATGACAGAAACCTTCTATGTGTATATATAGCTGTTGCAACCAAGGAGCGCGATCGCGCGGTGCGCGTACACAGCTCCGAGGCGGCGCAAGGGACTGAAGATGGAATAGGACCAATTGGGTACAGTCAAAATGCGTCGCCGGAACCTCAACCACTGCCGGGAGTCGTGATAGACCCGAGCCGGGGGTGAGGTCAAGGGAAAAAAATCACAAAGTAAAACAAAAAATAATTATATATAGGGGGCATGTGGATTTTGTGCAACAATATTTTTCTTAAGCGAGATGCTTGGTTTTTGAAACTTCCCCTTCCGTGAGCGGAACGCTCGTGCCGGAAATGGCCCGACGGGCGGCGGCGTCGATCGCTCGCGGCGATGCTGCGCCCTGGAGGCGATTCAGGCCGGATTGTCCGAAAGGTGTTGCCAGAGCGCCCCTGCGGTCATAATGGCTTACGAGCAAACGAGGATATCATTTGTGACCACATCAAAAGACGCCCAGGTCTGCGCCCGGTGCGCCGCGATAAGCCCAACCTGCTGCAACCTCACGCCGGGCCAGGAAGACCTGTGCTTCCCGGTGTCCGAGATCGAGCGTCAGCGCATCGTCGAGTACGGCCCCACGCGCGGCGGATTGACGGGCGCGCCGAACTCCTCCGCCTTCCTGGACAACCTGATGCGCCTTTTCCCCAACGACCGGGAGCATCTGTCCAGGGTGTTTCCCCCCCACGGGGAGCACCTCCGGCTGGCCACGGACCCGGACGGCAACTGTACGTTCCTGGGCCCTCATGGGTGTATTTTGTCGGGCGAGGTCAGACCCTATTATTGCCGTCTGTTCCCGTTTTGGGTATCGGCAGGGGCCGTCACCGCTTTCGATGCAAAAGACTGCCTCGCCTGCCGGGAAGGGCGCATCGTAAGCGGCATGCTTCCCCTTTTCAGCCAGAAACGCTCAACGGTCCGGGAGTTGCACGGACGCATGCGCATGGCCTGGGGAATGTCTCCCGATGAGCACGGCGCACGGGCGGAAAGGAAACGAACGAAAGTGGATAAAAATGCGTAAATTTCTCTTATTCTTCGCTATATTTGTCGCGCTGACCATCGTGGGCGCTGGTGTGGGTCTGGTGGGCGTGTACTTCTGGGCGGCCAGCGATTTGCCGGGATTTAAGAATCTTACCGAATACAAGCCCCCTGTGGTGTCCACCGTCTACACCCACGACGGCAAGGTGCTCGGTAACCTGTTCGCGGAGAAGCGCTTCCTGGCGACGCTCGGCGAGATGCCCGCGTACCTGCCCAAGGCCTTCCTGGCCGCAGAGGATTCCTCCTTCTATCAGCACGAAGGCGTGGACCCCATGGCCATCTTCCGCGCCTTCCTGCGCAACATGCAGCACGGCGGCGCGAAGCAGGGCGGTTCCACCATCACCCAGCAGCTGGTCAAGCGCCTGCTGCTCACGCCCGAGCGCAGCCTCAAGCGAAAGATCAAGGAAGCCATCCTGGCCTACCGCCTGGAGCGCTACCTCACCAAGGACGAAATCCTCACAATCTATCTGAACCAGATTTACCTGGGGTCGCGCGCTTACGGCGTGGAAGCCGCCTCGCGCACCTATTTCGGCGTGCACGTGGGCCAGCTCACCCTGGCCCAGGCAGCCGTGCTGGCCGGTCTGCCCCCCGCGCCCAGCCGCTACAGCCCGCTCAAGGACTTCGAGGCCGCCAAGAGCCGCCAGCGCTACGTGTTGGGGCGTCTGCTGGAGATGAACTGGATAACCCAGGACGAGCACGACAAGGCCCTCAAGGAGCAGCTGGTCTTCAAGAGCATGGACGAGCAGACCTGGGGCGTGGGCGCATATTATCTTGAAGAGGTCCGCCGCTGGCTGGTGGACCACTACGGCGAGGACATGGTCTACACCGGTGGCCTCAAGGTGGTCACCGGCTGCGACCTGACCCACCAGGAAGCCGCCGAGAAAGCCCTGAAGAACGCCCTGGTGGCGTCCTCCAAGCGTCGCGGCTGGAAGGGGACCATCGACACCCTGACTCCCGATAAGTGGGCCGAGTTCCTGGCCCAGGATGTGAACCCCGCCCTGCTGAAGAACGGCCAGTGGGTCAAGGCCCTGGTCACCGAGGCCTCCGCCAAGGGGCTGGTGGTGAAATACGGCAAGAACACCGGCCTCATCGACGCCAAGTTCCTGGGCTGGACGCGCGGCAAGGGTCCCAAGCCCGGCGAGGTGGTCTGGGTGTCCCTGGCTCCGGTGGACCCCAAGGCCAAGGCCGCAGCGGAAGCCAAAGCCATCGCCGACGCCAAGAAACCCGCTTCGGGCAAGGCCGCGCCTGCCCCTGCTCCCAAGGTCGGCGACGACCTCATCCTCCAGCAGGAGCCCGACGTCCAGGGCGCGATAACCTCCCTCGACCCCAAGAACGGGGCGGTGCTGGCCTGCGTGGGCGGCTTCTCCTTCGAGAAGAGCCAGTTCAACCGCGCCACCCAGGCGCTGCGCCAGTGCGGCTCGGCCTTCAAGCCCATCGTGTATTCCGCCGCCATGGACGAGGGCATGACCCCGGCCACCGTGGTCATGGACAGCCCCTTCGTCTACGAGGACCCCGTCACCCACAAGATCTGGAAGCCCGAGAACTACGAAGGCGGCTTCCAAGGCCCCATGAGCCTGCGCGCCGCCCTGGCCAAGTCGCGAAACCTGGTCACCATCCGCGTGGCCCAGCAGATCGGCATCCAGAAGGTCATCGCGCGGGCCAAGGCCATGGGCATCGAGTCCGAACTCGGACCGTATCTGCCCATCTCCCTGGGCGCGGGTGCGGTGCACCTCATCAACCTGTGCCAGGCCTACACCTCCTTCGCCAACGGCGGCGTGCAGGTGAAGCCCCGCTTCGTCCTCAGCGTCACCGGCCCCGACGGCCAGGAGCTCTTCAAGTCCGAGCCCGAATACCACGAGGCCATGTCGCCCCAGACCGCCTTCATCATGGACGCCATGCTCAAGGAAGTCGTGCGCGCCGGCACCGCCGGGAAGGCCATGGTCATAGGCCGCCCCCTGGCAGGCAAGACCGGCACCTCCAACGACGAACAGGACGCCTGGTTCGTGGGCTTCACCCCCTATCTGCTCACCGGCGTCTACCTGGGCTTCGACCAGGTCCAGCCCATGGGCAAGGGCGAGACCGGCGGCACCGCCGCGCTCCCGGCCTTCATCGAGTATCGCCTGGCCGTGGAAAACATGTACCCGGTCGAAGACTTCCCACAGCCGCCGGGCATCGTATGGAGCGCCGTGGACGGCGTGTCCATGCCCTTCAAGGAGGGACAGGAGAAGAGCGCCTTTGCCGGAATCATCGGCGGACAAGGCAACGTCAACTTCTCCGACCCCGACGCCCCCCTGGCAACCGGCGAGGACCTGCTGAAACAGATGTATTGATCCCCGGGCGCGCCGCCGCGCCCGGCACAAGGACCACCCGCTCATGGAAAAGCCGTCTGATATTGCGAAGGTGCTGGACATGGTCAGCGAGACCGCACAGGCCATCCGCCGCCTGGAAAAGGACGCCATGGAAGCCCTGCACGGGCAGGGCGACACGGACTCCCACCGGGCCATGATGCTGGAAAAGTGCGAGCTGCTGGCCGATCTGCCCGAGCACGCCGAGCCCTACCTCAAGGGCGACGACGCCGTGACCGACAGCCTGCGCCAAGGCCTGAAAGGCTTCGCCCGCCGCGCGGACATGGCCCTAAACCTGGAGAGCATCTTCTTCATGTCCGCGCTTTTGTACCCCGACGACTACCAGGACGGCGAGCCCAACGACCTGGAGAGGTTCCTGGCCCGCTACGAGGCCAAGTAAGCGCCGCAGCCGGGCTCTGCCCGGACCCGGCGGGCTCCGCCCTGCACCCGCAAGGGCTCTGCCCTTGACCCGCCAGGGGAGAAGCCTCCCCTGGACCCGGCTTTTCGCTTTGCGTCGTGTGCGGGCGTGTTGAGTTGGGACTGGTGGCGGTGGCTGGGTGCTGTCCCGTTCGTGTCCTGGCGGGCGGGCTAGAACCGATTGGAAGACGATTCGTCGCCCGCCGCCAGAACCCGACCGTGACAGCCCTCAGCCACCGCCTAAAGCACGCTCTGCCGCATTAAAAAACCATTCTGCCATAATGAAAGCACGCTCTGCCACGATGAAACGTGAGTCAGGACGAAGACGCATGTGGTCGGTTGGGAGCATTCAATGCAGTACACCCCGATCACCGCCATCGTCGAAGATGGCGATTTACGAATTGATAAGCCCTGAAGCGCGGCTTTGCGCGCTTCAGGGCTTATTTGCGGGATATCTGAAACGTATCTGTTCGTTACGCGAAGCTAACTGAGGGTCCAGGGGGATCATCCCCCTGGCGGGTGCAGGGCGGAGCCCGCCGGGGTCCGGGGCGGAGCCCCGCCGTCGGCTTACTCGGCCAAGGGCAGGGTCACGTGGACGGTGGTTCCGTCGGGGTCGGAGGTGTCCAGTGCGATGGAGCCGCCGAGGGTTTGTGCGATCAGTCTGGCGGAGTAGGTGCCAAGGCCGGTGCCGTGTGTTTTCCCGGAGGTGGCGTACTTCTCGAAGAAGCGGGCGCGGATGTCGTGGGGCACAGCACCTTTGTTGGTAATGGAGATCCGGCCCTGACCGCCCTGCCTTGCGAGTGCGATGGTCACGGCGTGCCCCTTTGGTGACGCCTGAATGGCGTTTTCCAGCAGGTTTCCCAACATGGACCAGCAGGGCAGCTCTTCGCTGAGGACCGGGAACGTGTCTGTTTCCCCGGCAGTTTGTCCCTCGATGGTCGTCTCCAGGGTGAGCTCTTTTGTTTTGAGCTTGCCTGCGGCTTCGAGCTTGAGCTTGCGCAGCAGTTCCACGATGTCCACGGGGCTTGGCTCGAAGGTGTAGGTCCCCTGTTCCATCTTGAACATTTCCAGGGATATGTTGATGAGATTCAGCATGTTGTAGCCAGTTTGGCGGATGAGCCGCAGATACTCGTCGATTTCCTCGCGCGGCATGTCCTTGTCGAGAAGAATGAGCCTGGGCAGCCCGATGATGGCGTTGAGGGGGCTTTTCAGGTCATGGCGGGACATCCGGTCAATGTCCTCGCGCAGTTGTTCCAGGCGCCTCTTGTCGGTGACGTCTTGCAGGACGCCGGCCAGCGTTTTGCGCGTGCCGTGAAGGGTGACGCCCCCCAGGAACCTGATCCAGCGTTCGTTGCCCTGGAAAGTGGCGATTTTGGCTTCAACATCCAGCGGGATGCCGGTTTCGCGGGAACTATCGAAGGAGACCATCAGGGAGATGCGGTTTTCGGGATCGACGCGTTCGAGCATGGCGTCCATGGTAGGGACGAAACCCTCTGGAGCTTCGAAGAGGCGGTGGGTCTCGTCGGTCCAGTGCAGTTCGTTGCTTTCGCGCTCCCAGTCGAAGCCGCCGATGCCGCCTGCTTTCTGGGTCTTGTCCAGCAGCTCCCGGCTTTCCAGGAGTGCTGCTTGGGCTTTCCGCCGTTCCTCGATTTCCATCTGGAGGTCACGGAAGAGGAGGTCGTAGGGCTTTTTCAGGCCCGTTTCGATTATGGCCCGGTACATGAAGTAAAACGAGAGGATCTTGAAGATGTGTCCCACCAGGTTGATGGTGGCGTAGAGGTTCGTATAGGCGGTGAAGCACAGTTCCGTGGCGATTGTGGCGGCCATGGAGAGGATGAGGAAGCGCAGCACCAGCGGATCGAACTTGTCGCGGTTGATCCAGAGCAGCCAGGTCGCTCCCGTCAGGATGGCGCAGATGATGTACTCGCTGGCGATCTTGAAAGGCGTCAGGCCGTAACCGGCAACGAAACAGTCGGGGAATACCCGCCAGGAGAAGATCGAGAGCAGCGCGAGGATCGTCACGGCGCAGAAGCCGCAGAATACGGGAACGACCGGCAGCTTGCGCCGGAAAAACAGGGGGGCGGCCAGAAGCGCGAGGCTCTCCATGTACCTGGCCACGATCCATATCTGCGGCGGGAGGTTGTTGTCGTCGTAACCGGGGAAGATGGGCATGCCCTTGTAGGCCAGGGTGTGCAGCAGGTCCAGAATGGCCACGAAGAAGTACGCGATGCCCATGAACAGCAGGTAGCCGTTGTTCATGAAGCGTTGGGTGTTCCAGGCCAGCATGAAGACGCCGAAGGCGATGACAATGCTGAACAGTTCGGCGAAGGTGTGGAAGAACAGATAACTGTAAGAGGCCGACATCACCAGGGCAACCAGAAGCACGATGCCTAGGGAGGCTTCCTTCCAGTCGACCGAGCGAAGAAGTGATTTCATGCCTTTCCTGTTATTGGGGTCGTGGCTGTTATTGTCCGGAGCGGAGCGCGGGGGTGCGGGATGTTTATGCGCGTTCCGCGCAGGCCTTGCATGTTCCCGCATCAGCGCGATAGATGCAAAGGGCTTCTTATCTGCGAAAGATAATTGTCACGTTGAGTTTAGCTGATTCGACCATAGAGTATTGGGAGGTGAGGCGCAAGGCGGAGATGCAGACGTATCGGAGAATCGGGCGGACATCGCTTCGGGGACACGTACGCGCAGGACGAAAACGCCCTCCACGGGAATGCCGTGGAGGGCGCGTTTCGGTCTGACGGCATTGTCGGATAAACAAGCCGGGAGAGCCGGGCTCAGGCTCGGCCTTCGAGCTCCCGCGCGGCCTTTTCGACGCCCGCCACGAAGCCTTCGCGGGCCTTTATGATTTTGGCCTCCAGGGACTTGTCGCCGATGGCCAGGATCTGTGCGGCCATCCAGGCGGCGTTGCGCGCCCCGGCCTTGTCCAGGGCCACGGTTCCCACCGGGAAGCCCGGCGGCATCTGCACCGTGGCGAGGAGGGCGTCCATGCCGCCCAGGGCGGACGCGGTGACGGGCACGCCAAGCACGGGCTTCACGGTGCGCGCGGCCACGGCCCCGGCCAGGTGTGCGGCCATGCCCGCCGCGCAGATGAACACCTGGCAGCCGTCGGCCTCCAGGTCGCGGATGAGCTTTTCCGTGCGGTCCGGGGTGCGGTGCGCGCTGGTGACCGTGTACAGGTGCGGGATGCCAAGCTCGGTCAGTACGTCGGAGCAGGGCTGCATGATGTCGCGGTCGGAGATAGAGCCGATGAAGATGGCGACCTGGGTCATTTCGCGCTCCTCCTGATGCCCTTGTCGCCGATGTCGCGGCGGAAGTGGCACGTGTCGAAGTGGACGGACGAAACGGCGGTGTAGGCGTTGGCCTGGGCCGAGGCCAGGTCGTCGCCCAGGGCGGTGACGCCGAGCACGCGCCCGCCCGTGGTCAGGAGCTTGCCCGCTTCGAGCTTGGCTCCGGCCACGAACACCTTCGCTCCGGGGGTCTTTTCAGCTTCCTCGATGCCGGAGATGACCATGCCCTTGGGGTAGCTGCCGGGATACCCGCCGGCGGCCAGCACCACGCACAGGGCGGTCTTGGGGCTCCAGGACACCAGGGACGGGGTCAGCGTGCCCGAGGCGCAGGCCAGCATGATGGGCACGATGTCGGACTCCAGGCGCATGAGCAGCGGCTGGCACTCGGGGTCTCCGAAGCGCACGTTGTATTCCAGGACCATGGGACCGTCGGCGGTCATCATCAGGCCCGCGTACAGGATGCCCTTGAAGGGGTGGCCTTTGGCGGCCAGGGTGCGCACGATGGGGGTGATGACCAGGGCGGCCATGCGCTCCCACTCGGTGTCGGGCAGGACCGGGGCGGGGCAGTACGCGCCCATGCCGCCGGTGTTGGGGCCGGTGTCGCCTTCGCCCACGGCCTTGTGGTCCTGGCAGGAGGGCATGGGGACCACGGTCTCGCCGTCGCAGAAAGCCAGGAAGGAGGCCTCCTCGCCGACGATGCAGTCTTCCACCACCACGGTGTCTCCGGCGGCGCCGAAGCTGCGCGCGATCATCATGTCGTGAAGCGCTTCCAGGGCCTCGGCGTGGGTCTTGGCCACCACCACGCCCTTTCCGGCGGCCAGGCCGTCGGCCTTGACCACCATGGGCAGCGCGTGGGCCGTGATGAAGGCCTTGGCGGCGTCGTAGTCGGTGAAGACTTGATAGTCGGCGGTGGGCACGCCGGAGGCGCGCATGATGTCCTTGGCGAAGGCCTTGGACCCTTCCAGTTGCGCGGCGTAGCCGTCGGGGCCGAAGCAGGGGATGTTGGCCTGGGCCAGCGCATCGGCCAGACCGGCCACCAGGGGGGCTTCGGGACCGGCCACCACGAGGCCTATGGCGTTGGCCTTGGCGAAGTCCACCAGTCCGGCCACGTCGGTGTCGGCCAGGGGGACGTTGGTTGCGGTAAGGGCCGTGCCGCCGTTTCCGGGCGCGGCGAAAAGCGTATCGACGAGGGGGCTTTGGGAGAGCTTCCAGGCCAGGGCGTGTTCGCGCCCGCCCGAGCCAACCAGCAGGACGTTCATGTTCGCTCCTTGGGTTCGGTAGGCGTGGGGTAGCGCAAGTGGCCCCTGAAATCAAACCCGACCGTTAAGGAGGAGCTTTCCTTGTTGTGAATTTTTCTCAATAACCCTTGACTTCGACAACAAGTAGGCTATCAGAAAACTATCCGTTTCAAGGAGATGTTCCCATGTTGCAGACACATGCAATGGCCATGGATTTCGACTCCGCCCTGGAGAAGTTCAAGGTCATCTCACAGGACAAGGGGTTGCGGCTTACGCATCAACGCCTTGAAATCCTGCGGGAACTTGTTGGCGCAAAGGACCATCCCAGCGCGGAAATGGTGTTCGGGCGGGTGCGGCGCAGGCTGCCCACCATCTCGCTGGACACCGTCTACCGCACCCTGTCCACCTTCGACGACCTGGGCATCATCATGCGTGTCCCGGTCACCGGGGACCAGGGGCGCTTCGATGCTGACACGAGTCCGCACCACCACTTCGTCTGTTCTCGCTGCAAGTCCATCTATGACTTCATGTGGAGCGAGTTCGACCAGTTGGTTCTGCCAGACGATTCCGAGGCCCTTGGGCGCGTGGATGATCGGCGCGTTGTGGTTCGCGGCGTGTGTCAGGAGTGCCTGGGCACGCAGTAGGAAGTTCGTCAGGCAATCGAAATGTTTCAGGGCACTTGACCAGAACGGTCAATTTGGCTTATACTTCTTGTCAGAATTATTACTAATTAAAAATCCATCTTATTAATTGGAGGCATCATGTCGAAGTCCGAAGCGAATCTGAAGGAAGCTTTTGCCGGTGAATCCCAGGCCAACCGCAAGTACCTGGCTTTCGCCAAGCAGGCCGACAAGGAAGGCCTGAAGCAGGTGGCCAAGCTGTTCCGCGCCACTGCGGAGGCCGAAACCGTGCACGCCCACACCCACCTGCACGTTCTCAAGGGCGTGGCCGGGACCGCCGAGAACCTGAAGGCCGCAATCGAGGGCGAGACCCACGAGTTCGAGAGCATGTACCCCAAGATGATCGAAGAGGCCATCGCCGAGGGCAACAAGCAGGCCGAGCGCACCTTCCGTTTCGCCAACGAGGTGGAGAAGATCCACGCCGAGCTGTACAAGAAGGCCCTGGCCGACCCCGCAGGCCTCAAGGATACCGAGTACTACATCTGTTCCGTGTGCGGCTACACCTGCGAAGACCACGCCCCCGAGAGCTGCCCGGTCTGCAAGGCCGCCGCCAAGGCGTTCTTCACGGTCGGCTAGCGGGCTGCCTTTGAAAAACGTGTGCATGTTTTTCAATTGATGCTCTCTTGATCTTTGTGGCAAGGCCTGTGACGTGCGCCAGCGAATCGTGATGATGCACGGCTGGATCGTGTCCCGGCCCGTCTATGGAATCGCCCGAATACCGTGAGGAGGCCATCATGGACAAGTGGGAATGCCCCTGCGGCTACGTGTACGACCCTGAAGAGGGCGACGTGCCGCATGGCGTGAATCCCGGCACCGCCTGGGAGGATGTCCCGGCGGACTGGGTCTGCCCCAAGTGCGGGGCGGAGAAGGAATTCTTCGAGAAGGTCGAGGGCTGAGCCGCGTCTTCATCGAGAATGAGTTGAAAACAGCAAGCCCCCGGTGAGAGCCGGGGGCTTTTCGTTGCTTGCGGGGTCCTGACCGGCGTCGCTGCGGCCCGGAGCCCGAGTCGCACGTACGGTCTAAATGGCTGTCGAGGCAGCGCCGCGCCGATTCCACACGGCGACCTGAGAGGCTCAGTTCTCGCCGGGCGCGTCCAGCAGCTGGAGCCAGGCGTTGACAAGCTCCGCATCCCACTGGCTGCCCGCGCCCTTGCGCAGGATGGTGCGGGCGTCGTCCACGCTTCTGGCCTTGTGGTAGGCGCGGTCGGAGGTCATGGCCTCGAACCCGTCCACCACGCTTACCAGCCGGGCCAGGAAGGGGATCTCCTCTCCGGAGAGACCGTCGGGGTATCCGTTTCCATCCACCCGCTCGTGGTGGTGGTAGACGATGGGCAGAACGTCCGAGAGGGACTCCACCTTGCCCAGGATGGTGCGCGCGATGGTCGGATGCTGGCGCATGGCGGGTAATTCCTGAGAAACCAGCGGCCCCTGCTTGTTCAGGATGCTGTCCGGCACGCCGATCTTGCCGATGTCGTGCAGCACTCCGGCCACGCGCACCAGCTCCACCTCGGCCTCGGACAGCCCGAGGAAGCGCGCCAGCTTCGTGGCGTAGCGGCTCACCCGCTCGGAGTGGCCCCTGGTGTAGGTGTCCTTGGCCTCCACGGCGTGGACCAGCGAAAAGACGATCTCTCCGTTGACGGATTTCAGCTTGGCGCAGGCCTGGTTGCTCTCGAAGCAGAGCGAGGCGTGGGCCGCGAACAGGGTCAGGAGCTTGAGTTCGTCCAGGCCGTAGGCCACGGTATTCCCGGCCCGCAAGGCGACCACGGCCCCGCGCGGTCCGTTCTGGCCTTCCACGGGGACGCCGATGGCCGAGGTGGGGACGGCGGCGTGCCCGTTCCCGTTGCCGAAGGCCTCGCGCAACAGTTGTCCTTCAATCAGAATGGGGCGCCCCTTGGCGGCGATGGAGGCGCTCAGGGTCTCGAACCAGGAGCGCACGCCGGGGTTGTCGCGGAAATAGGGGCCGATGAGCACCTGCGGGCCGGACTCAAGGTCCTTCACGCCCTTGATGAAGAAGGCGATCCCGTCGGGAGAAAAGGCGGACTTCACCTGGCCGAGGAACTGCTTGATGAGCGATTTGGAATCCTCATGCCCGTTCATGGCGTCTTTCAGGGCGAGCATCTGCGCCAGCGTCCCGTAGGAGTTGCGCTTGACGCGAAGCGAGCGTTCCTCAAGGGCCTTGCAGACGGCCTCCCGCAACGCTTCCAGCTTGAAGGGCTTGAGCAGGTAGTTCACCGCTCCGAGCTTCACGCACTCCACGGCGCTCTCGATGCCGCCGTAGCCGGTGAGCACGATCACGTCTGTGTCGGGGGCCAGTGTGCCCGCAGCCTTGATGAGGTCCAGGCCGCCCATGCCGGGCATGCGCAGGTCGCTCACGATGAGGTCGAAGGTCTCGGTGCGAAGAAGTTCCATGGCCGCGAGGCCGTCGCGAGCGGTGGAGACGGAGGAGGCGATCCCCTCGAGGGTTTCGGCGCAGACCTCAAGAACGCCCGGTTCATCGTCCACCAGCAGGATGCGCGTCTTGTGTTGGGCCATATGGATCGAGTCCTGTCCTGATGAAGGTGTTGGAAACCGCCCGGACGGTCCTGGTCTACAACCTGCTAACGGGATTTGTCCAGCATCCTTGGGCAAACCGGTAGAAGACCATGTCAGCCGGGCGGACGGTTGCTTTTTCGAACGGATGATGTAGGGAGCAGCAACTGCGGTACTCTCTGGAAATAACGCTTACCCCAAGTTGGCATCGCCATGCGTCAGGACCCGCCCAAGCATACCACCGACCGGATGCGCAAGCTCATCGAGAGCATGGAACAGCTTCCGTCCGCGCCCGCCTCGGCTGCCCGTATCCTTGGGATCGCCACCAGGGAGTTCCCCGACTTTCAGGAACTCGTCGAGGCCATCGAGGCCGATCCTTCCGTTTCCACCCAGCTGCTGCGCCTCGCCAACACCGCCGGATTCAACCGCGTGGAGAAGGTGGACGACATCCGCCAGGCGGCCATGCTGCTGGGCACCGACGTGGTGCGCACGGTGGCCCTGTGCGTGTGCGTGCGCGAAGGGCTCTTCAATACCTTCGACGCGGGCGATCCCCTGGTCCGCGAATACTGGCGGCACTCCCTGGCCTGCGCCTGCGCGGCCAAGCTGCTGGCGGAACAGGCCCGGCCGGGCCTTAGCGGGGCGGCCTTCGCGGCGGGACTGCTGCACGACTGCGGCAAGCTGGCCCTGATAAGCGCCGGAAGCGACGCTTACGTCTCCCTGCTGCGCGACGAGTTCCTGGTGGGCCAGCGCCTGGTGGCCGCCGAGCAGGAGGCCCTGGGGGCCGACCACTGCCTGGCCGGGAAATGGCTGCTGGAGCGCTGGAAGCTGCCGGAGTTGTTCATCGACGCCGCCTGGATGCATCATCAGCCGGCCAGCGCCCTGCTGGGGGCCGGCGAGCACGCGACCGTAAGCCTCATCGTGGCGCTGGCGGACCGGCTGGCCCATGAGGCCATGGGAACTGTGCCCAGCGGCTTCGAGGACGCGGACTGCCTGGGCTTGGCTTCAGCACTGGGCCTTGAGGGGCCGGTGGCGCTGCGTGAGGTCCGCGCGGGCGTGGGCAACCTGTTCGCGGAGCGGGCCGCCTTGTTTGATCTCAAGGAGGACGCCGCCTCCTTCTATTTCAATGCGCTTGGCCGGGCCAACCGGCGCCTGGGCGAAGCCACCCTGGGGCTGGCCGGCAAGAACCAGGCCCTGGAGCGTGACGCCATGGCGCTTCGGCGTGTGGCCCAGGCCGGGGTGGAGATCGCCAAGGCCTTCACACCCCAGGACGTGCTGCTGGCCCTGGCCCGGTGCATCCAGGAGCGGTTCGCCTCGCCCGGCGGGCTGGCCTGCGTGATCGAGCCGGTGCTCCGCTCGGCCACCGGCCATGCCTGGGGGTTCGGCGGCGGGCCGCGCCCCGTAGACATCCCCCTGGACGAGAGCCTGCGGCCCGACGACTCAGACAGTTCCGTGGGGCTTCCCCGCGAGTTCCTGGACCATCTGACGGGCTGGCGCACCAGGGCTTCCGCCCTGGCCGGACCCGAAGGCCCGCCCATCCACTTCCAGGACGGCGTGGCCATGGTGACCCTGACCGACGGAGCCGAATCCTTCGGAGAGCTGCTGTACCGCCCCGCGTCCGGGCGCGTCCTGCCCGAGGAGCGCACGGCGGTCAGCCTGCTGGCCCAGCTGGCGGCGCAGGCCTTCCGCCACATCGAGCTGGTGGGCCGCTGCGAGCTTCGCTCCGAGCGTCTGGCCCAGGTGATGCGCTCCATGCAGGACATGAACGACAAGCTCCTGAAGACCCAGCGCCTCGCCGCCGTGGGCCAGCTGGCCGCAGGCGCGGCGCATGAGATCAACAATCCCCTGGCCATCATTTCTGCCCGCGCCCAGCTTCTGGAAATGCGCGAGGAGGACCAGGCCAAGAAAAAAGGCCTGCGCCAGATGGTGGAGCAGATCGAGCGCATCAGCGCCATCCTCGGCAGCCTTATGGATTTCGCCCGCCCGGCCGCCCCGCGCATGGAGGCCATGAACCCGCGCGACGTGATGGACCGGGTGCTGAGCCTGCTGGAAGGCAGCCTGGGAAGCCAGGGCATCGAGGTCCGCCGGGACTACCGGGGGGCCATCCCCGACATCAAGGCAGACGCGCGCCAGATGGAGCAGGTGCTCCTCAACCTGGCGCTCAACGCGCAGCACGCCATGGAAGACGCGGGCGGAGTCCTGACCGCCGGGATCAGCTATTCTTCCGAGAACGACTCGGTGATGTTCAGCATCTCCGACACGGGCGTGGGCATCCCTCGGGAAAACCTGGAGAAAATCTTCGACCCTTTCTTCACCACCAAGGCCGAGGGCAAGGGCACCGGCCTTGGGCTGTCCACCGCGTACGGCATCGTGGCCGCTCACAAGGGGCGCATCTCCGTGACCAGCGAGCCGGGGTCGGGCTCGGTGTTCAGTCTGGTCATGCCGCGCGACCTGACCGCCCCGGCCAGGAACACGGGCCTGCCCATGATCACCAGGACGCCCAGGCAGGCGGTGCTCGTTGTGGACGACGAACAGAACATCCGCGAGATCCTGCGCGAGTCCCTGGAGTCCAAGGGCTACGTCGTGGAGGTCGCCCAGGACGGCGAGGTGGCCCTGTCGCTTTTGCGCCAGAACCGCTACCAGCTCATGATCCTGGACATCCGCATGCCCAGCCGGGACGGCCTGTCGCTCCTGCGCGAGGCCAACAGCTTCGCCGAGCCCGCCATGCCCGTGCTGGTGCTGACGGGAATGGCCAGCGAGCAGGAGCTGAGCGAGGCCAGGGCGCTAGGCGCGGCCGCGTGCCTGAGAAAGCCCTTCCAGGTGGAAGAGTTGCTGGAGCTGGCCAGCAAGCTCCTGGAAGAGGGGGCCTCCCGGTGATCCCCTTCGCGCAAGGACCGACGCCGTGAGCCGAATCCTGTCCGTAGCCAGCGGAAAGGGCGGTACGGGCAAGACGAGCATTTCAGTCAACCTGTCATTGGCGCTTGGCCGCATGGGTCGGACCGTGTGCCTGCTGGACGCGGACCTGGGCCTGTCCAACGTGGACGTGCTGCTGGGCATATCCCCCAAGCTCACGCTCGAGGACGTGCTCTTCGAGGGCGTCCCCATGGAGGCGGCCATCCTGCGGGCCGGGCCGGGCCTGGACGTGATCCCCGGCGGGTCCGGCGTCTCCCGGCTGGCGGACCTCTCCCGCGAAGCCCGCGCCACCCTGGCCACGGAGTTCGCCAAGCTCGATGGCTACGACTATCTGATCGTGGACGGCTCCCCAGGCATCTCCAGCCAGGTGATTTCGCTGTGCCTGGCCTGCCCGGAACTTCTGGTGGTGGTAAACCCCGATCCGGCCTCGCTCACGGACGCCTACGCCCTGGTCAAGGTGCTCTTTGAGAACGGCCTGCGCCGAAGCCCCAACGTCGTCGTGAACCGGGCCGCCTCCGCCGAGTCCGCCAAGAACATCTTTGGCCGCCTGCGCGGGGCCATGGGCAAGTACCTGAAGCTCGACGCCAACCTGCTGGGGCACATCCCGAACGACCCGCACGTGGGAGCCGCCGCCGGGAGGCAACGTCCGCTGGTGGAGCTCTACCCGGCCTCCAATGCGGGGCGCGCCATGCTGGCCCTGGCCCGCTCCCTGGACGAAGCCAGGCTGTCCGCCGGAACGGTGGCCTCCTCTCCCGCCGCCTTCATGGAGGGGGCGCTGGTGCGCATGCGCGAGTCCTCCCCCATGCGCGGGCAGGACAGGTCGAACCCGGAGGTAGGTAAAACCCTGGACAAGGCCTTGGCCCTGGTGCGGCTGCTCGATTCGCCCGAGCAGGGCGGCACGCCCCCCGAGCCAGGCACGGAGCAGAAGTTCGTCCTGGCGCGGCTCAAGGCGTTGCTTCAGGCCGCACGGCGCGAGGTAGCACCCCCCGGAGAAGCCCCCCCCAAGGAACCGCCCGTGCGGGTCGCGGTCATAAGTTCCGATCAGGCCATTGGCGACATCCTCACCGAAAGCCTCGGTTCGTCCGGTCTTTCTGTCAGCCAGGCCGGGACGGGCAACGGCAACGGCAACGGCAACGGTAACGGTAAGGGCAAGGCAGACGCCAAGGCCGATGCCGCCGTGGTGTTCTGGCACGGGGAACCCAAAGCCCTGGCCCGCCGACTGGCGGAACTGGGGGGCGTGAACTACGTCCTGGTGCGAAGCGTGGCCAGCAAGGAGATCCCCCGTCTAGGCCGTTCGCCCGCCGAGGTCATGGACATGCCCTTCAGGCTGGAGGCCCTGGCCCACGCCGTCAGGCGCTGCGCACGCAGGAGCGTCCCCGCCGGGCAGTAGCTTTCCGCGTTTCTTTTCTCGACGCGCCCCCCTGGCTGATGTATCCATGCAGGACTGACCCAGGCGGCTTAAGGGCCGTCCGACCCGCAAAGGAGGGGAGCCATGATGAAGAAAGTGGCCATATTCGACGAGGCCAAGTTCACCGATCTCACGTTCCACAGTTTCCTGGTCCACGACTCGGAAAACTTCAAGATCATCAATTTCAATTTCAAGGCCGGGCAGACCATGCCCATCCACTCGCATGAGATCGAGGGAGAGCTCTCCATCCTGGTGCTCTCCGGCGAGGGGGAATTTCTTTCCGAGGACGACGCCATCCCGGCCAAGACCGGCGACGTGCTGGTCTCGGACATCTCAGAGCCCCATGGCGTGCGCGCCATCACCGACATGCGCGTGCTGGTGACCATCGCCCCGCCCATCTGATCCGTTCAGGGCCATACAGGCAAATAACGAGCAGGGCCGGGAGCGCCGCGTGGCGTTCCCGGCCTTTTCACGTGTCTTCGGGTAGCGTCATTGCCGCTGCATGTCCCGAATGGCGTATGCATGCTTTTCAAAGACGCATCATGTGCTCCGATTCCGGCTGCTGCGGCTTCAGGGCCAGGTGAACGCTCCAGGGCGAGTCACCCCTGAAAAAACAAGGCCCCCGGAAGTGCGGGGGCCTTGGTGAAGACAGGTGGGTGCGCCGGGCGGCGTTACTGCAACGTGTCGTCGTCCGAGGGGGCGGCGGACTTCTCGCCGGGCTGGACAGGGCGGTCCAGGAAGCCTTCGGCCTTTTGCCGGAAGAGGTCGGCGAATCCGGTTGCGGGCAGGGCGGGGCTGCACAGGAAGCCCTGGTAGAAGTCGCAGCCTTTGCCCGTGATGAGCTCCAGCTGTCCGACGGTCTCCACGCCCTCGGCGATCACGGTAAGCCCCAGCGTCCTGGCCATGGCGATGGTGGCCTTCACGATGGCGCGAGATTCCTTGCCGTCCAGGTCCGCGATGAACTGCCGGTCGATCTTGAGCGAGGTGAAGGGGAACTTCTGGAGATAGCGCAGGGAGGAGTATCCCGTGCCGAAGTCGTCGACGGAGAGGGCGTGTCCCCGCTCGCGCAGCTGGCGCAGGGTCTCCGCTGCGGCCTGCGGGTTCTGCATGATGGCCGTCTCGGTGATCTCCAGCCCGATGCGTCCGCTGGCGATCCCATGGCTTTCCAGGGTGTCGGCCAGGCGCTCCAGGAAGTCCGGCTCCGAGAGGTGCAGGGCGGAGATGTTCACGCTGACGTGAGGGGTGATGCCCTGGGCTTCCCAGAGCTTTATGTCGCGGGTCACCTTCTCCAGGAGGGCCTCCGTCACGCCGCGCATGATGTGCATCTCCTCGCAGAGCGGAATGAACTCACCGGGGGATACGGGCGTACCGTTGCGGGTCCAGCGCAGCAGGGCCTCGGCCCCGGCGATGCGCGAGGAGGCGATGTCGATGATGGGCTGGTAGTGGACCTCGAACTGCCTGTCCTCCACGGCCTTATAAAGGTCGCGCTCCAGCGCGACCCGCGAGCGCACCTGCTCGTCGAGCTCCTGGGTGAATACCTCCAGCCGCCCCTTGCCGTGCATCTTGGCGCGGTGCAGGGCAAGCCCCGCGTTCTTGACCAGCTCAGCCGCGTCCGAGCCGTCCCTGGGGAAGGAGGCCATGCCGAGGCTCGCGCTCAGCCTGTAGGTCTCGCCGGAAAGCTCGAGCGGACCCCGGAAACAGCCCGCAGCCCGTCTGGCCATGGCCAGGGCCTGCGAGTCCGATTCCAGCGGGCCGGACACCAGGGCGAATTCGTCCGCGCCGAGGCGGGCCACCATGCCGTCCTTGCGCATGACCGAGGACAGGCGCAGGGCGACGATCTTGAGAAGCGCGTCGCCGGTGGCGTGGCCGAGGCTGTCATTGATGTTCTTGAAGTCGTCCAGGTCCAGGTGGAGCACGGCGAACCTGCTGGAGTCCGCCCTGGCCTTGCGCATGCGCGCGCCAAGCGACGAGATCAGGGCCTCCCGGTTGGGCAGCCCCGTGAGCGCGTCGGACAGGGCCTGGCGCTTGAGCTTGTGCGCGGTGTCACGCTGCTCCGTTATGTCCAGGCAGATGCCCACGTGGCGCGGCAGGCGCTCCCCGTTTCCGGGGATGCGGGCGAACAGCACGCGCAGCGGCACGCGCTTTCCGTCCCGGGATATGATCTCCACTTCCCCTTCGTAGCGTCCCTGGGCTTCGAGCGACTGAAGCAGCGTCTCCTGGAAATCCCCCGAGGGGGCGTTGGAGCAGAAGGAACCGGGAGTGAGCCCCAGCAGGCTGGCCATGGGGTAGCCGGTCAGGCGGGAAATCGCGGGGTTGGCGTCGATGACGCGCAGCGCCTCGTCGCAGACCACCACCCCTTCGCGGGAGTGGGCCAGGGCGGCGTCCTTGAGGTGAAGGCTGTCGATGGCCTCGCTCAGCTCCTGGTTGCGCTCCCGGAAACGCTCATCCAGAAGGTCGTGGGACCGTTCGAGCTCTTCCATGGCCTTGGCGGAGATGCGCTTCTCGTTTTGCAGGCTCTCGGCCATGGAGTTGAATTCCACGGCCAGCTCCCCGATCACGTCGCTGGGGCCGGGGGGGATGCGGTGGTCCAGCTGGCCGTTGGAGATGAGGGCGGCCCCCTTCTTGAGGGCGGCGATGCGTCCCACGGCGCATTTTCTGATGGTGTACAGCCCGGCTGCCGCCAGGGCCAGGATGCAGCCCGTGAGGATCAGGAAGGCGCGCTTGTCGGCCTCGGTTTCCTGCTGGAACGCGTTGCTGTGCTGGCGCATGTCGCGTGTGTGGCGTTCCTTGATGGCCTGCACGGAGCGCATGGAGGCGTCCCACAGGTTTTTTATTCCGTCACGCTCGGCCTTGTTGGTGTTGGCCATGAAGTTCGGGTCGTAACGGAGGTTGGCGCGCAGGCGGGGGATGTTGGTCCGTAAGGCCACCACCTCAGCCTGGAGCGCATGCAGGGCCTCGTGTTCCCCGGCGAGTTCCTCCATGGCAAGCAGACGGTCCAGGTTGTTGGTTATCTTGCCCATGAGCTCATTGAACACCGGCAAACGGTCGGGTTTCGCGCGAAGATACCGGGTGGCCATGGTCTTGAGCGATTTTATCGAATTGCCGAGGAAGTAGAGGGTCTCTCCGGGCAGGACCGCCTTTCCCGTCAACTCGCCGAAAGCGGCCTCCACCGATGCCAGCCGCTGGTTCACTTCCTCCATGGTGGATGTCATGGTGGAGGAGAATTCGTCGAAGGCGCGCATTTCCTCGATGAGCATAAGCCCGGCCCTGAGGTGGGCAAGGTCCAGGAGCATGCCGTCGAAGTGCTCCCGCTCCACGGCGTCCAGTTGCCTCAGGCGCGAGGTGAACGAATCAAGAATGGATACCGCATCCTCGACGGACACGCCCCGGTCCGAAAGCAGATAATCGTAAATCTGCCTGCTCTGGGAGAGCGACTGGTCCGTTTCGCTGAGCAGCATCGCGGCCTGGGCGTGGCCTTCCACAAGATGTCGCACAACATCCTGGGAGCGGCTGGAGTGATCCAGGGACAGCCAGCAGATCGAGAGCGAACAGGCGGCGACAAGCAGCGCCGCCAGACGTTCCAGAGATGTAATGCCCACGCTTACCTCGTAAACCGCAGCGCAATTATTTCCCCGACTTCGCCGCACCCGTAGAGGGGCTCTTCCGCGTCCTGCTCGGGAGCGCGCCCGGCGATCTCGTAGCGGGAAACCCCGAAGGCATGGGAGCCGTCCAGCGTCAGGGGCACGTCGTCCGTGTGGCCGGTGACCAGCTTCCTGGCGTAGGTCACGGTCCAGCGACCGTCCTTCCAGAAACCTTTGGCGCGGATGTCCGCTCGTGATCCGCTGGGCGGGGAGAGCTTGAACTTCGCCACCCGGTCGCCCGCGTATTCGGGATACAGAAGGGATTCGGCCGGATCCTGGCCCTCGTCGCCCTTGCGGGTCAGGTAGAACACCTTGCCGCTCTCCGAGAGCAGTGCCTTGGCGTAGGGGTCCGGGTTAACGCTGTAAATATCGATTTTGTCGTCGGCGTTTCCAGTGTGGTCGGACCTGTGGGCCTTCCAGAACCAGATGTCGGCCACATAGGGGACATCCTCGTGGAGGGTCAGCCTCGAAGGGTGTGGCGACATGTTCCACTTGAGCACCAGGACGTCCTCGCGTTCCGGGCCGTCGCGGTATGCGCGCTTGGCCGGGTCCCAGCGCAGCAGCCGGTGCATCCGGTTCTCGGTGGGATCGGGGAAGGACGCCTGGATGTAGACGTGCTCGCCGTCGTGCAGGGCCTTCAGCGTGATGTCGATATTCGCCACCACGTCCCGCACCGTTATCGGGGCCGCCGCGGACCACTGCGGACTGTCCGGCTGGTCGACGCCGGGAGGAGCATCGGTCCTGGCCGCCGTCAGCGCCCGAGGCTCCGCCTGGGCCATGACGCACGGGGCAACCGTCAGGATGAGAAGAATGAAAAGGAAAGTCGAGATGTTAGGGCTTCGAAATAATATAGAATTCATGGGAGAACAGATGATTCCTTTTTCAGTGCGACATGCAAACCGTACCAGATCAAAAGAAACCCACCACTAAATCAGCCCCGGGGCCGTGATTAGTGGATTTTTCCCACCTGGTCAAACCATCATTCGGTATCCGATTGAACTGTTTGTCGATATAGTTTTTGTGTACGTAGTAAGTGTGCCTTATGTATGGCGGGGCGCACGTCTGTCAGGTTACGGCGGCGCAAGGGAGAATGGCCTCGTTTAGCCCCTGATGTCCGGGTGAGCGGTGTCGTTGTGTTCAAAAGTACCCGTAATGCAGTGATATTGCAGCGTACCATCCTTAAGAGGCACAGCATGGGGGCCAGGAGCGGACGATGTCTGAAATGAGGAAGTGGAATGGAGCGGCATTGCCTCAAACAGCTGCAAAACCGCCGGGTTATGCCGTGGGCTTGCTTTTTTTGTTCGGGGGGGTTAGAAAAACCTGCTTTTCATGCTAGACTGAGGCTGTTCCGCCCGTCACAAGGAGCCCATACATGACCCGCAAGGACCGCACCGAAGGCATTTATTCCCGCCGGGAGGTGCTCGATGAATCCGAACGCCGTCAATACTATCAGATTCAGCTCAAGGACCTGCTGACCTATGCCTACCGCTATTCGGAGGACGTGAAGAAGCGCTTCGACCGCGCCCAGTTCCAGGTGGGCAAGTTCAAGCAGCTTTCCGACCTCAAGCATATCCCTATCCTTAAGAAGAAGGAGCTCATCTTCCTGCAGTCCATGGGACCGCGCCTTGGCGGCCTCCTGACCAAGGACCTGGGCGACCTGCGCAGGGTGTTCCTCTCCCCCGGACCTATTTTCGATCCCGAAGACCGCGAGGACGATTACTGGGGTTGGACCGAAGGCTTCTACGCCACGGGTTTCCGCGCCGGAGACGTGGTGCAGTGCACCTTCAACTACCACCTGTCCCCCACGGGCCTGATGTTCGAGGAACCGCTGCGCAACATGGGCTGCGCCGTGATGCCCGCCGGGCCCGGCAACACCGCCACCCAGCTTGAGGTGATGCAGAAGCTCCGGGTCACCGGGTATGTGGGCACCCCCAGCTACCTGATGCATCTGGCGCAGAAGGGCGAGGAGTCCGGACTCAACCTGCGCAAGGACCTGTTCCTGGAAGTGGCCTTCGTCACGGGCGAGAAATTCTCCGAGAAGCTTCGCGCCAACCTGGAGAAGAAGTTCGACCTCATAATGCGCCAGGGCTACGGCACCGCCGACGTGGGCTGCATCGGCTACGAATGCTTCCAGAAGAACGGCCTGCACATCGCCAACCGCGCCTTCGTGGAGATCTGCCATCCCGACACCGGCATCCCCTTGAAGGACGGCGAAGTGGGCGAGATCGTGGTCACGGCCTTCAACAAAACCTATCCCCTGATCCGTCTGGCCACGGGCGACCTGTCCTACATCGACCGCGCCCCGTGCTCCTGCGGCCGCTCCTCGCCGCGCCTGGGCAACATCGTGGGCCGCGTGGACACCACCGCCCGCATCAAGGGCATGTTCGTCTACCCCCATCAGGTGGAGCAGGTCATCGCCCGCTTCGAGGAGATCAAGCGCTGGCAGATCGAGGTCACCAACCCCGGCGGCATCGACGAGATGACCCTCATGATCGAGGCCAGCAACTTCAAGCGCGAGGACGAACTGCTGCACATGTTCCGCGAGAAGATCAAGCTGCGCCCCGAGCTGAAGGTGCTGGCCCCCGGCACGCTGCCCGCGCAGATCCGTCCCATCGAGGACAAGCGCAAGTGGGATTAACGCGAACTCTCATGATGGCCGCCCTCTGGGCGGCCATCGTTCTCGCCCTTCCGGCGTGCAAGCGCTATAGCGACGTGTCCGCGCCGTCTCCCTCCCTCGCCCCCCAGGGGCAGGCGACCCTGGCCCCCGGCCAGTTCCTGGACTCCGCCCAACAGGTGATCGAACCCGCCTGGGTGGGCGCGCAGGCCGTCAAGGCCGCCTACGTGCTCATCGGCGAGGCCCACACCAGCGCCTGCGACCACCAGATGCAGGCCCAGGTGCTGGCCCTCATGGTCCAGGCCGGCATGCCTCCGGCCGTTGGGCTGGAGATGGTCAGCCTGGACGCCCAACCCATCCTCGACCTGTTCAACAAGGGCATCATCGGCCTGGACGAGCTGGAAGAGCGTTTGCGCTGGAGCCAGACCTGGGGATTCCCCTTCGAGATCTACCGACCCATTTTCGAGACCGCCCGCAGGTTCGAGCTGCCGCTCTACGCCCTGAACGTCCCCCGAGACGTGGCCCGCAAGGTCGGGCGGGTGGGGCTCAAGGGCCTCACCATGGAAGAGCGCCTCGGCCTGCCCTCCAAGATCATCCCGGTACCCAAGGCGCAGGAGGAATTCCTGCGCTCCGTGTTCGACTCCCATCCCTTCGGCAAGCCCAAGGATCGCAAGGCCGCCTGGGAGAGCTTCATCACCGTGCAGGCCCTGTGGGACACCGCCATGGCCCGGCGCGCCGTGGAAACGCGGGTCGCCACCCGTCGTCCCGTGGCCGTCATCGCGGGCGGCGGACACGTGGAGAACGGCTGGGGCATCGCCTCCCGGCTGGCCGTGTTCGACCCCACCGGGCAGCGCCTCCTGCTTATGCCCTGGCGCGGCGGACAGGCTCCCGATCCTTCCCAGGCCGACATGTTCTTCTACTGCCCCGAGGTGAAGCGCCCACGGCTCGGGCTGACCCTGGAGACCAAGAACTCGGCGGTCACCGTGGTTGCGGTGGAAGCCGGCTCCAGGGCCGAAACCGCTGGGCTTAAACCCGGCGACGTGTTCGTGAAAGCCCAGGGCGCCGAGGTGAAGGCCCTCTCGGACCTGCACTCGGCCACCATGCGCGCCACGGAGGAGGGCGGGACGTTGCGCCTGGAGATCCTGCGCGACGGTCGCCCCGAAACGCTCCTGGTGCCCCTGCCGGATATCCGTTCAGGCTCCTGATGCCCGAGCTTCCCGAAGTCGAGACAATCGCCAGGGGGCTCGACCCCCTGCTGAGCGGACGGCGCATCACCGGCCTTGCCGTGCTGGACAGGCTGGTCTTTCCCGGCGATCCCGAAACGTTCCGCGAACTGTTCGTCGGGCGCGTGGTCACGCGGGTGTACCGTCGGGCCAAGCTCTGTCTGGTGGAGGTCGAGGGCGGGGGCATCATCGCCTTCCACCTGAAGATGACCGGGCGTCTTTTCGTCACCCGGCCGGGCGAGCGTCCCGAACCTCATCTGCGCGTGCTCCTCGAACTGGAAGACGGGCGCGCCCTGCACTTCATCGACACCCGCCGCTTCGGCTCCTGCCGTGGTTTCGCTCCAGGCGCGATCGAAAGCTGGGACTTCTACCGCCGCCTTGGCCCCGAGCCACTGTGCATGAGCGCCCAGGATTTCCGATCGGCGCTGGCCGGGCGCGGCGGGCGCATCAAGGCGCTCCTGCTGAACCAGGAGGTGGTCGCGGGCATCGGCAACATCTACGCGGACGAGGCCCTCTTCGCCGCCGGGATCAGGCCGGACGCCCGTGCCGTGGACATCCCGCCCACCCGACTGGACACGCTGTTTGCGGCGGTTCAGGATGTTCTCTGCCGCGCCATCGAGTCCGGGGGCAGCACCATCCGCGACTACCGGACCGCCGAAGGTGTGGAAGGTTCCTTCCAATGGACCTTCCAGGTTTACGGGCGCGGCGGGCAACCCTGCGTTGCCTGCGGACGGACGCTTCGCGTGGAAAAGGTGGCGGGCCGGACGTCCACATTCTGTGCCGCCTGCCAGAGCCTTACGCCGGGTACATGAACTTTTCTTCATCATTTGGGGCGGCTGCGCCCCTTGCCGCGTCCCATTGAAGGGGCTACTGTCCCGCCTGCATCCCGTGGCCCACTGCCCGTAAAGGACCAGCGGAATCTATTATGTATCGAATATACTTATTTTTCTTCATAACGATCACGGCCCTGTCCCTGAGCCTGAATGTTGCCGTATCCTTGGCGGAACCCGTCAAGAAGGAACAGAAAGGTTCGAAAACCACTGAGAAAACCACCTCTAAATCCGACTCGAAGTCCTCCAAGTCCGAGAGCTCCAAAAAGGCTCCGGATACCAAGTCCGCATCCGGCAAGAACGACGCGAAGGCCGCTCATTCAGGCAAGTCCTCTTCGAAGGGCAGCGACTCCGGGTCCTCGAAATCATCAAAGTCCTCAAAATCGAAAAAAGAGCCCAAGAAGAGCAAGAAGCATCCGGCGGTGGTGCAGTCCAACGCCGAGGCCGAGCGCAAGGCCAACGAAGCCATCCGCACCACCTCCCCGGCAGCGGCAGCCGCCGCAGGGGCCGGAGCCGCCGCCGCTGCGTCCGCGCCGCTTCGCGAGGGGAACGCAAGCCCCGCCCAGGAAGCTTACGAGAAAGGCATGGATCTGGGTCGCCAGAACAACTACGCCAACGCCCTGGAGCAGTTCGACCAGGCCATCAAGCTCGAACCAAAGAACTCCAGCTTTTATGCCGGGCGCGGCCACGCCAACTTCATGCTGAACCATCTGGACAAGGCCATGGACGACTACAACAAGTCCATTTCCCTGAACGCCCAGGACTCCCTGGCCGTGGTGATGCGCGGGCATACGTACTACAAGCTCGGCAGTTTCACCAAAGCGATCCAGGATTACGACAAGGCCATCCAAATGGGATATTCCGACGCTGAAGTCTACAAGGGACGGGGCTCGGCGTATCTGAAGATCAACCAGCCCGACAAAATGTGCGCCGACTTCAAGACCGCCTGCGAGAAAGGCGACTGCGAACTCTCGGAGAACGCCCGCAAGAGCGGCGTCTGCGAATAATCCTGGCCTGACCCGGATATTTGGAAAACGGGCGCGGGCATCCTCCGCGCCCTTTTCTTTGGCATCCGCGCCGCAACGCTTGACCGGCTTGCGGGAAAGGACCATACAGCCAAGGCCTGACAGGGATTTGCAAGGAAGAAAGCAGTGAGCGCCTACATTATCTGGGGAATCGTCATTCTGGTCTGCTTCTATCTGGGAGCCCGGCTGACTTTCCAGACCAGAGAGAAAAAAAAGAGTCAGTTGCGCCTCAATTTCGAGGATGCCAAAGAACGAGAGAAGAAACGCCGCACCTGATGGCGGCGCTTCTTCTCGCTTGTGTCCGTTCGGACGTATAGTCTCAATAATTCCAGTCAATACGCGAAGCGGAGAGGGTGTGCAGAGGGCGGAGCCCTTTGCCCGCCGGAGGCATATTCTGCCTTAGGTCAGGGCGATCAGCACGCCGAGCGCGATGGCCGCGTAGATGCCTGCCAGGAAGTCGTCGAGCATCACGCCGAACCCGCCGGGCATCCAGCACTCCGAGGCGCGCACCGGCGCGGGCTTCAGGATGTCGAAGGCGCGGAACAGCACGAATCCCCAGAACATCTGCCAGGGCGTGAGCACCGGGAAGAACAGGAAGGTGGTCCACTGGCCCAGCACCTCGTCGATGACGCACAGGCCGGGGTCCTTGCGGCAGAGATTCTTTTCAACGATGTCGCAGGCCAGGCCGCCGCCGATGAAGACCAGCACGAGCATGGTCAGGCGCACGGCGAACGGCGCGGGCATGAAGAGAACGGGCGCGGCCAGGGCGGCCACGGCGGAGCCCCAGGTGCCGGACACGGGGAGCTTGCCGACAGGGCCGAGCGACGCGAAATTGGTGGCGATGCGGTCGATGAGGGTCATGGTAAGGCTCCAGTAAGTGGTTGGTACTCAGGGCAGACGCATGTGCAAGAGGGGGTAGGGCTTTCCTGCCCCGTCAACGGGGGAACGTCCTGTGATCACGAAGCCGAGATGCTCATAGAAGCCCAACGCGGAAGGGTTCTGCTCATTGACGTCGACTGCGGTCGCCCTGAGATCGTTGACCGCATGGCTCAGCAGCAGCTTGCCGATTCCCTTGCCGAAATGCTCCGGCGCGACGAACAGCATCTCGATCTTGTTCCCGGCAGTGCCTATGAATCCCACAATGATGCCGGATTCGTCCCGCGCGCAATGCAGTTCGACCGCCGGAAGATACGACTCGACCATCAATGGCTTGAAGAAGCGGATGTCCTCTTCGCTCAAGAACGAGTGGGTCGCCCTGACGGATGCCTCCCATAGCTCGGCCAAGGCCTGGAAGTCTTCGCGGCCTGCGCGGCCCAGTGTCGCATGCATGTGTGTGATTCGCTCTGTTGAAGAGAGTGTTGGTGTGACCGGGTCAGGGGTGGCCGAACTCCTCCCGGAGCCGCGCCAGCGCCTCGATCTCCCGCTGCTGATAGCGCTCCTTGTCCAGGAGCGTCGGCTGCCCGGTGGGCGGGACGTCGTGGTGCATGTATTTGTAGATGTCGAAGTTCTTGCAGGTGTGGCCGCGCACGTGCACGTCGCGGAACCACTGGCATCCCACGTCGAGTATCTGCTTGCCAACGGACAGGATGGCCCCGAAGGGGGTGACGCGCCCGTGCGGCACGGTGATGCCCCGCGCCTTCTTCATGTCGATGAGCGCGCACCACTCGTTCACCCGGCACTCGGGCAGCGGCCAGGGCTGCTTCTCGAACATGGGGTGCATGCGCGGCAGGTGGTAGGCCCGCATGAGCGAGCCCTCGGGCGCGCGCGTCTTGGTGTAGAGGTCGCGCAGTTCGCGGAACGACGGCTTGTATTCCAGGTAGCTGTCCGGCCCGCATTTGCCGGTGAACGACGCCGGGCAGTACCAGCACTGCCCCACGTGCCCGATGGCGATGTGCCCGCCGATGTTGTCCAGCATTGCCCCGACCACGTCGCCGTGGAAGTGCGCGTCGTTGTGGATGATGAGGACGTGGTCCTTGTCCGACTTCTCCCAGCCGTACTGGTAGCGCACGGAGTGGCGGTACTGCTCGTCGCCCAGACGGTCCAGCTCGATGGAGAAACAGTAGTTCCAGGTTTCGGGGCGCAGGTAGACGATCTTGTCCTTCAGCCTGTCCAGGACGAAGCCGTGGTGCCCGGTGTGGATGTCCACGTTGTGGTGCTGGGTGTTTTCTTCGACGAAATAGATGCGGTCGATGCGGTGGCCGCTTGCGCGCTCCAGCGTGAGGAGCGCCAGGGCGGTCTGGTAGGGCTTGCCGCAGACGTTGATGAGGACGTCGACCTTCTTGTCCGTTCCAGCTTCTTCCACGTTCCGCCCTCCGTCCGGGGAATTTCGCACTCCGCGAGCATCATGCATCAACAGGATACCGTCAAGCGGGCAATGCCGTGCCAGTCTAGACGGTTACCGGAACAATAACCCCGTTACGCTTCAAGACGTCCACCACTTCCGCCAGCGGCAACCCGACAACATTCGTATACGACCCCTCCACGCGGGCGATCATGAACGCCCCCAGGCCCTGGATGGCGTAGCCGCCCGCCTTGTCCATGGGCTCGCCGGTGGCCACGTAGGCGGCGATGGCCTCTTCGGTCAGTGTGGCGAAGGTCACTTTGGAGGATAACGCCTCTTCCCAGACGGTCTCGCCCTCTGGTCCAATCAGACAACAGGCCGTGACCACGGTGTGTTCGCGCCCGGAGAGCATGCTCAGCATGCGCCTGGCATCGTCCACATCCACGGGCTTGCCCAGGATGAAGTCCCCCACGGCCACCACGGTGTCCGCGCCCAGAACGTACGCTCCCCCACACGTGGCAGCCACGTCCAGGGTCTTCATGCGGGCCATGCGCAGAGCGTAGCCGCCGGGCGTCTCGCCCGCGTCGGCGGCGGGCTCGTCCACGCCGGAGATCACGATCCTGAACTCCACGCCCGTGGACCCGAGCAGCTCTTTTCTCCTGGGCGACCCTGACGCCAATACGATGTCCGCCGTTGCCCTGAAAGCTCCAATTCCCACTACAGACTCCTCTCTCAAACTGCATACTCTCGCTGAAACCCACGAAGCTACTTAGGATTCCAAAGGAACGAAGTTCCTTTGGCCGCCGGAGGCATCTTACTCTTCCGCCCCGGTGGCCTAGCGTAGCCCTGCCCCTCGGTCAACTCCGCCGCCTCTTGACCTTTCCTCATGCGCCGCGCTACATGCCTCCCGTCCGAACCATCCGTTTCGCGTGACTGGCGAGAAACGTGGGCAACCACGGGGAAGCGCGAAATTCCGTCAAGCCGCTCGCCTGGGCTGCATCGTCAACAGATGATGCCAACCTTCCTGATCCAGGAGGAGCCCATGCGCGCCCATCGTGACCTGCTCGAAAAATCCGACCCCGACGTCTTCGCAACGCTGACCGGCGAGGAAAACCGCCAGCGCCTCGGCGTGGAGCTGATCCCGTCCGAGAACTACACCTATCCCGAAGTGCTGGCCGTTCTGGGCAGCGTGTTCACCAACAAGTACTCCGAGGGCTACCCCGGCAGGCGTTACTACGGCGGCCAGGAGTTCACCGACCGCGTGGAGATTCTTGCGCGCGAGCGGGCCTGCCAGGTGTTTCGCAGCGAGCACGCCAACGTGCAGCCCCTGTCCGGCTCGCCCATGAACCAGGCCGTGTATCTGGGCCTTTTGGAGCTGGGGGACACCATCCTGGCCATGGACCTGTCCCACGGCGGCCACCTGACGCACGGCGCTCCGGTGTCGCACATGGGGCGGCTCTTCAACTTCGTGCGCTACAAGACCGGGGCGACCGACGGAGCCATCGATTTCGACGCGGTGCGGGAACTGGCCCGCGAACACAAGCCCAAGCTGGTGCTGTGCGGCTACACGTCCTACCCGCGCGACCTGGATTACGCGGCCTTCAAGGCCGTTGCCGACGAAGTGGGCGCGTACACCATGTGCGACGCCTCGCACTACGCCGGGCTGGTGGCGGGCGGGGTGATGAAGAACCCCATGGACCACGGCTTCGACGTGATGACCACCACTTCGCACAAGTCGCTGCGCGGCCCGCGCGGCGGCATGATCCTGTGCCGCAAGGAGCTGGCGGCGCGCATCGACAAGTCGGTGTTTCCGGGCTTGCAGGGCGGCCCGCACATGAACGTGATCGCGGGCATCGCCATCACCATGGGCAAGGCCCTGACGCCTGAATTTCGCGACTACGCTGCCCAGGTGCTCCTGAACACGCAGGCCTTTGCCGGGGCGCTGACCAGCGGCGGCGCGCAGCTGGTGACCGGCGGCACGGACAACCACATGCTGGTGATGAACACCCAGGCCAGCTTCGGCCTGGACGGCCGGGTGGCGGAGGAGCTTTTGGACGAGGTGGGCATCACCACCAACAAGCAGATCATCCCGGACGACCCCAACCCGCCCCTGCGTCCCAGCGGCATACGCATCGGCACCCCGGCGGCTACCACACGGGGCATGAAGGAACGCGAGATGGAGCGGCTGGCCGGGTGGATGCTGGCGGTGCTCGGAAAACCGGAGGACGCGGCGCTGCGTGCGGACATCCGCCGGGAAGTGGAGGCCATGTGCCTGACGTTCCCGGTGCCGGGGCTGTAACCGGAGAGAGAATCAGACGGCGGAGGGCGGGGCGCTTACAAGCCTCGCCCTTTGTTCGTAGTAGGCCACCTGCGCCCCCATGTCGGTCTCGCGTCCGGCGATCAGGCGGTTGACGCAACCGCCGCGCGAGAGCCAGTCGCCGCGCGGGTAGAGCACGGCCTCGGGGTGCAGCGTATCGAGGATTTCCACCCGCACGGTCATGGAGCCGAGCGCGGTCTCAAGCAGGGCGGGGCGTGTTTGGTCCAGCCCGGCCAGGGCCGGGCAGCCGGACGACACGAACACGCGCGGGGGCGACTCCTGCTCGTCCTCCGGAACCTGCGAGAGCAGGTGGTCCTTTTGCACGAAGCTCAAGAGACGCAGGGGGAACCCGTCCGGCGCGGGCGCGCCCAAGTGCAGCGCGTCGGGCAGCCGGTACAGCCCGTCGGGGTGCGCGAACACGCCGTCCGCCCAGGGCGTTGACGGCACGGGCCCGCCCAGCCAGCCCTTCTCGCGAAGATCGGCAAGCGAGGCCTTCAGCTTGCCCTTGCGCAGGGCCGCGTCCATGACCTCTTCCGGGTCGGGATAGACAACCGGCGGCGCAAGCATGGCCCCAAGCGAGGCAGCGATGTGGAAATTGCTGCGGGCCTGTCCGCGCGGGGCGAGCACCTGGGCCGAGTGGTTCACGTACTCGTGGGAGTCGTTCCTGACCACGTCCTCGCACTCGAACAGCAGCGCCGGGGGCAGGATGACCGTGGCGCAGCGCGCGGTGTCGGTCATGAAGGGCTCCACCACCACGGTGAAGCGCGAGCGCAGCATCTGCGCGGTGGCCAGGCTGTCGGGGCACTGCGTCACCAGATTCATGCCCTCCACCCAGACGAACTCCACGGGCGGGTCGGCCAGGGCCACGTTTGCGGCCAGGGACGCCAGGGGGAAGGTGCGCGCGTAGCCGGGCTTGGCCTGGGTCCAGCCCCAGGCGGCGTTGCCCAGGTCCCCCTGCTTGAAGAAGACGCCAGCGCCCTTGCGCCCGATCTGGCCGGAGAGCATGGCCAGGGCGTCGATGAAGCGAACGTTCTCGCCGCCGAAGGCGTAGCGTTGCAGGCCGCGCCCGATGAGCGTGGCCGTTGGGGCATCTTCCGCATACCAGTCGGCCAGCAGGCGGGCCTGCTCCGGGCTTGCGCCGCAGGCGTCCAGCAGCGAGTCCAGGCTCCAGCCGTCCAGAAGTTCAAGAAACGCCTGAGGTTCGAAGCAGCGCGACAGTGCTTTCCGGGCATAGGCCGAGAGCCCGCGCTCCAGCAGAAGCTTGGCCGCAGCCGCCGCCAGGAAGCGGTCCGTGCCGGGCCGGATGATGATCTGTTCGTCGCAGAGACCGTCGTAGCCGGGGTCGCCGGGATGGATGGAGAGCACGCGCGCGCCGCGCTTGCGGGCCTTTGAGAGCATGGCCGCCAGATGCACGGACTGGGCGTCGGCGTTGCGGCCCCAGTTCACGATGCGGTCAGCGGTGGCCGCGTCAGTGAGAGGACCCTGGCGCACGGCTCCGAAGTCGCGCTTCAGGGCCTCGACTCCGGCGGAGAGGCACGGTGAACCGGAAAAGGCCGACGCGCCGAGTGTTCCGAACAGCAGCTTGCTGGCCTGATGCAGGAGGCCGAAGGAGGCGTAGTAGAAGACGTGGAGCATGCGCTCCGGTGTTTTGCGAAGGCGTGTGATCTGCGCGGCGATAAGGCCCAGGGCCTCGTCCCAGGATGCCTTGCGGAACTCGCCGTCTTCCCGGATGAGCGGCGTGGTGATGCGCCGGGGACTGGCGAGCCGCTCGCCGAAGCGGGCGGTCTTGGCGCACAGGAAACCGCGCGTGAAGGGATGCTCCGGATTGCCCCGCACGGAGAGCGACCCGTCCGGGCGCACTGCGACCAACAGGGCGCAACCGTCGCCGCAGTGGCGGGTGCAGGCGGTGCGAACAACCCCGCTCATGAAATGTTTACGCCGCCGGATTCAGCAAGGCGGAGCGCAAGGCCTCGTCCAGGGTGGGGTGCGGGAAGATCATCTCGCCGCACTGCTTCCTGGTCCAGCCCTGGGACACCATCACGGTGGACAGCGTGGCCAGCGAGGCGACGCCGTGGCCCACTGCCGTGACGCCCACCAGCCTGCCTTCGCTCCATACGCACTTGACCAAGCCCCCCGTGGCGCCGTGCGCCTGGGCGATGGGGTTGGCCACCAGCTGGGAGCGGCTCACGGTCACGTCCATGCCCTTGGCCAGGGCCTCGGCCTGCATCAGGCCCACGCGCATGGTCTCGGGCGCGCCGTACATGCAGCCGGGGATTGGGCCGGGCTCGTAGGGAGTCTTTTCCTCGCCAGCGAAGTGGCGCACGGCCCATTCGCCCTGGTGCGCGGCGGCGTGGGCCAGCAGGGTGCGGCCGTTCACGTCGCCCACGGCGTACACCGTGGGCGTGGCCAGCAGGTGCTCGTCGGTATGAATCCAACCCGCCGTGCCTTTCACCTCGGCCCCAAGCATTTCCAGCATGAGGTTTCGCGAGTTGGGCAGGCGGCCGACTGCCAGCAGGCACTTGTCCGCCGTGAGCACACGTCCGTCGCCCAGACTCAGGCTGGCCTGTCCGTCCACGGATTCCAGCTTGGAAATGGTGACGCCCACGTGCATGTCCCAGCCCATGCGCTTGAAGCTCTGGGCCAGGGCCTTGCTGATCTCCTCGTCCTCGGAGGGGGCGATGCGCGGCGCGACCTCCACCAGGGTGATCTTGGACCCGGCGCGCGAGAAGAACTGCGCCAGCTCAAGCCCGATGAAACCCGCGCCCACCACCAGCAGGTGCTTGGGGATTTCGCGCAGGCCCAGGATGTCGCCGGAGTTGAGCACGCAGTCGTGGTCGGCCTTGAGGCCTGGGTGCCAGGCAGGGCGGCTGCCCGTGGCCAGGATGCAGCGCTTGTGGTCGATGGTCTTGGGCTCTCCGTCCACCTCGATGACGGAACGCGCGGCCCCGATCATCTTGAGCTCGCCGTGGATGAACTCCACCCCGAGCTTGGTAAGTTCGGCGGCCATGGCCTTGCGGGTGGCCTCCAGATGGCGCTTCTTGCGGTCCACCAGGGCTGGCAGGTCCACGAAAAACTGGCCGGAGCCGGTCTTCATCTTCTCCTGGCCTTCCAGTTCGGCCTTGGGGGCCACGGCGGCCAGCAGGAACTTGGTGGGGATGCAGCCCCAGTTCAGGCAGGAGCCGCCCAAATGTTCCTTTTCGAGGAGGGTGGTGGAGATGCCGCGTTTGGCGGCTGCAAGAGCCGCGTCGTAACCGGCAGGGCCGCCGCCGACGATGAGAAGATCGGATGCCATGGCGTTCGCTTTGTATTGAGGTGTATGGAGGAATATTAATGCCAACTGCCTTGGTAGATTGGAGGCGGGGCCAAAGGCAAGAGAAATCGTGAAGAGAGCCCCCGGCGCACGCATGGCCAAGCGCCCTGTCATGAAAACAGGATGCAAAAAATGATCGATTCCTTGCAATGAACCGTCCGCTGAAGTACCAATTGAAGCTAGAATCCCTTTTCCGGGCGAGCAGCGGCACTCGAATGCGCCCGTCGGCAGGCGGCGGGAGGTATTTCTGATTCAGTAAGCCGCGCATCAGCAACGAAGCCACCGTGGGCGAGACCCTGGCCGGGCGTCCCGGCGGCGCGTGCGACACAAGGAGTGACAGCACATGGATTACCGCACGGAATCAGACAGCCTTGGCGACGTCCAGGTTCCCGAAGGCAAGCTCTGGGGCGCGCAGACCCAGCGCTCGCTCGAACACTTCAGCATCGGTGACGACCTGATGCCGCGCGAGATGATCGCGTCCTACGCGGTGCTGAAAAAGGGCTCGGCCCAGGCCAACCTCTCCCTGGGACGCCTCTCCGGGGACATCGCGGCCATGATCGAAACCGTCTGTGACGAGATCCTCGCCCACAAGCACGACGACATGTTCCCGCTGCACGTGTGGATGACCGGCAGCGGCACCCAGTTCAACATGAACGTCAACGAGGTCATCTCCAACCGCTGCTGCCAACTGGCCGCAACACCGCTCGGCTCCAAGACTCCCGTGCACCCGAACGACCACGTGAACATGTCCCAGTCCTCCAACGACAATTTTCCTTCGGCCATGTGCATAGCAGCCGCCGTGGGCGTTTCCGGCACGCTCATCCCGGCGGTTACGAACCTGCGCGACGGGTTGGCCGCCAAGGTCGAGGCCTGGAAGGACATCGTGAAGATCGGGCGCACCCACATGCAGGACGCCACGCCGCTGACGCTCGGGCAGGAGTTCTCCGGCTACGTGGGCCTTCTGGACGACAACCTGGAGCGCCTGAACGAGGTCATGCGCGGGGCCTGCCGACTGGCCCTGGGCGGCACCGCCGTGGGCACCGGCATCAACGCGCCTGTCGGGTTCGCCGAGGCCGCCGTGGCCCGCATCGCCGCGCTCACCGGCCTTCCCTTCGCCTGCGCGCCCAACAGGTTCACGGTGCAGGGCTCGCACGACGCGCTGGTGCACCTCTCGGGTGCGCTCAAGACCCTGGCCGTGTCGCTCTACAAGATCGCCAACGACATCCGCCTGCTCTCCTGCGGGCCGCGCGCCGGATTTTACGAGCTCATCATCCCCTCCAACGAGCCCGGCTCCTCCATCATGCCCGGCAAGGTGAACCCCACCCAGTGCGAGGCCATGGCCATGGCCGCCGCGCAGGTGATGGCCGCCGACGTGGCCGTGGGCCTGGGCGGGGCGGGCGGCTACCTGGAGATGAACGTGTACAAGCCGCTCATCATCTTCAACGTGATGAAGTCCATCCGGGTGATGTCGGACTGCATGAACAACTTCAGGAAGTATCTGGTGGACGGCATGCAGCCCAACGTGAAGCGCATAAGCGAGTTCGTGGGCCGTTCTCTCATGCTGGTCACGGCGCTTTCACCGGTGATCGGCTACGACAAGGCCTCCAGGATAGCGCATCACGCCCTGGAGCACGACCTGACACTGCGCGAGGCGGCGCTGGAACTGAAATTCGTCACCGCCGAAGAGTTCGACAGGATCGTGGTGCCCTCCAAGATGACGCACCCCTACGTGGCGCAGGAGAGTTAGCCTCGCCAAATCACAAGAATGCAACGTACACAAGCCGGAGAGAATACATGCCCATGATCACGAAGCGCGGCAAGGAACTGCTGGGCGATCCCGCACTGAACAAGTCCACGGCCTTCAGCGAACAGGAGAAGCAGACCTACGGCCTGACCGGCCTGGTGCCCGACGTGGTGGAATCCATCGACACGCAGCTTCAGCGCGTTATCATGCAGTTGGGGCACAAGGCCACCGACCTGGACCGCTACATCTACCTGATGAACCTGCTCGACCACAACGAGACGCTCTTCTACAAGACCATCATGTCCGACCCGGCCCGCTTCCTGCCCATCGTGTACGACCCCACCATCGGCGAAGCCTGCCTGAAGTTCGGGCACATCTACCGCCAGCCGCGCGGCATGTACCTGTCCATGGACCGGCGCGGCCACGTGCGCGAGGTGCTGCGCAACTGGCCCGTGAAGGACGTGCGCTTCATCTGCGTCACCGACGGCGGGCGCATCCTGGGGCTTGGCGACCTGGGGGCCAACGGCATGGGCATCCCCATCGGCAAGTTGCAGCTCTACACCGCCGCCGCAGGCGTGCCGCCCGGCGGCATGCTGCCCATGTACCTGGACGCCGGGACCAACAACGAGTCGCTCCTGAACGACCCGCTCTATCTGGGCATGCGCCGCCCCCGCCCCAAAACCGAAGAGCTCTTCTCCTTCGTGGACGAGTTCGTGGAGGCCGTGCAGGAGGTCTTCCCGGACTGCTGCATCCACTTCGAGGACTGGACCGGCGTGGACGCCATGCATCTGCTGGCGCGCTACCGCGAGAAGTGCTGCTGCTACAATGACGACGTGCAGGGCACGGCGGGCATCACCCTGGCGGGCATGATAAACGTCTGCAAGGTCAAGGGAACGAAGCTCAAGGACGAGTCCTATCTGTTCCTGGGGGCTGGCTCTGCCGGAATAGGCCTCAGCAACCTGCTGTGCTCGGCCCTGGTGGAAGAGGGGCTGACGCTCAAGGAAGCCCAGGCGCGCATCCACATGTTCGACGTGAATGGCCTGCTGGAGCCGTCGCGCACCGATCTGGCGGATTTCCAGCTGCCCTACGCGCACCCTCACGCGCCCATGAAGCTCAGCGACTTCGCCAAGGCCGTGGACGACTTCAAGCCCACCACCATCATCGGCGTCAGCACCACGGGCGGGGCCTTCAACAAGCAGGTGGTGGAGGCCATGAGCCGCGTGAACGAGCGGCCCGTGATCCTGGCGCTCTCCAACCCCACCGACAAGGCCGAGTGCACCGCCGAGCAGGCCTACACCTGGAGCGGCGGCAAGGCCCTGTACGCCGCCGGGGTGCAGTTCGCGCCGGTGTCCTACTGCGGCAAGACCCTCCTGCCCGGCCAGGCCAACAACTTCTACATCTTTCCGGCAGTGGGCATGGCCATCTACGCCACCCGGGCCAAACGCGTGACCGACCAGATGTTCATCGAAGCGGCGCGCGGCGTGGCCGATCAGGTGTCGGGGGAGCAACTGGAGCAGGGACTCTTGTACCCGCTCCAGTCCAACATCCTGGAGACGGAACTCAAGACGGCGGCGCGCGTGGCGACCCTGGTGTTCGACTCCGGCCTGGCAGGGGTGGAACGCCCAAAGGACGTGGAAGCGTTTGTGCGCTCGCACGTGTACGTACCGCAGTACGAGTAAGGGGCGTCTGTCCAGACCTTCAGAAAAGAGAGCCCTGCGGTAACCGGGGCGTGTTCTTGCCGTGTGTTCAACGTTCAACTGTATAGAGAGCTCTCGCCTGGTTGTTTGGGAATGATATTCGTCGTTGTTTGCATATGAGATACGTCACACCATGCTCTGGAGGGTTTTGCATGCTTCGCAGGTTGTCCATTTCCACGCGTATTTATCTGTCACTCCTTGGGTTGGCGATCTTTCTGATGGCGACAGTGGGAGGCTTTCTCTTTGGAGCTGACCGCATACGCAGCCTGATATTGTCTGAAGTTGGCGTGATGATGCTTGACGCCCAGAAATCCAAGATCGATGTCGCCACGAGAGCTGCGGCAGAAACATTGGGGCAGCTGTTGCAGGACGTCCCCAAGGACAAGCAACTTGATTTCCTGCGCAAGGCCATCTCGTCATTCCGGTACGAACAGGACCAATCCGGCTATTTCTTGGTGATCGAGGGAACCACGGTCAAGGCGCACCCGATAAACGCAGCTCTGATCGGCAAGGATATGGGCGAAGTGAAAGACAAGCAGGGCGTGTACTTCACCAGGGAGATGGAGCAGAAAGCCAAGCAGGGCGGAGGGTTCATCCAGTACGTCTTCGCCAAGCCGGGGAAAGGGGACCAGCCCAAGCTGTCCTTCGCAGCATATATTCCCGGAACGCCATACTGGATCGCGTCCGGGGTATACATAGACAACATCGACGAGGAAAAAGCCCGTATCGGCGGCATCATAACCAGCGTGATACGCAGCAACACGACAACCGTTCTCGTCAGCGTCGTTGCCGCGCTGCTGCTGATCGTGCTGCCCGCGACGGTGCTGGTGGTGCGCAGCATCACCCGGCCATTCGCCCAGGCCACGGCGGCAGCCGAGCAGGTGGCAGGCGGCGATTACGCCGTGAAGCTTGATGAGTCCGGCCGGGACGAAGCGTCGAAACTCTCCAAGGCCCTGAACAAAATGGCCGCGACCCTGAGCGGCAACATCGAGAAGATCAACGCCAAGACCGATGAGGCGCACCAGAAGGCCGCAGCCGCCGAAGCGGCCAGGCAGGAGGCCGAGGCGGCGATCAGGCTGGCGGAGAAAGCCAAAAGCGAGGGGATGCTGCAAGCATCGGGGCGCCTGGAGAGCATCGTGGAGGTCGTGGGGGCTGCATCGGATCACCTGTCGGGGCAGATAGACCAGTCCAGCCGGGGAGCGGAGGCCCAGGCGCACAGAGTGGCCGAGACAGCCACCGCCATGGAGGAGATGAACGCGACGGTTCTCGAAGTGGCCAGAAGCGCCTCCCACGCGGCCGAGACTGCGGACAAGGCCAGGCGCAAGGCCCAGGACGGGTCCCAGGTCGTCACTCAGGCAGTGAAGGGGATCGGGGAGGTTCAGTCTTCCGCCCTTGAACTCAGGAGCGACATGGCCTCGCTTGGCAAGCAGGCGGAGGGCATCGGGAATGTCCTGAACGTCATTTCCGACATAGCCGACCAGACGAACCTTCTGGCGCTGAACGCCGCCATCGAGGCGGCCCGCGCCGGGGATGCCGGACGCGGCTTTGCCGTTGTTGCGGACGAGGTGCGCAAGCTGGCCGAGAAGACCATGATAGCCACCAAGGAAGTGGGGGACTCCATCGAGGCCATCCAGGCCGGGACACGCAAAAGCATGGAAGGGGTCGACCGGGCGGTGGCCCGTATCGACCAGGCCAACGAGTTGGTCATCAAATCGGGCGACGCGCTTGTTGAAATCGTGTCCCTGGTGGACCTCTCCTCGGACCAGGTCCGGTCCATCGCCACCGCGTCGGAAGAACAGTCCGCAGCGACCGAGGAGATCAGCCGCTCCATCGAACAGGTCAGCGCCATCTCCGCCGAGACGTCGCAGGTCATGAACGAGGCGTCCAAGGCGGTGTCGGAACTAGTCGGACAGGCCCACAGTCTTCAAAACCTCATCGTTGATCTGCAAACGGAAGCAGGAGGCGGCTATCTGCGCTGAGCCGCTTCGTCCACATCCGGCGCGAAGCTGATTGAGGGTCCAGGGGGATCATCCCCCTGGACCCCTGACAGGTTAAGGCACAGCCCTGCCGGTTCCGGGCAGAATCCGGCGGGGCTTGAGCGGAGCCCCCGTCTGCCAGCCTCTTCGCGTGCATTTGACAGTATGGACATTCGTATATACGTCTGCTCCATGCGCATCGACTGGGACGAGGCGCAGAACCGGGCGAATCATGGCAAGCACGGGCTGTGGCTGGATGACGCCTGGGCGGTGTTCGAGCAGCCCATGGTGATAGCCGTGGACGACCGCAGGGACTACGGCGAGACGCGTTACGCCGCCCTCGGCTGCCTGGCGGACACCATCGTATTTCTCGTCTACGTGATGCGAGGCGACGTCATCCGGGTTATCTCGCTTCGGCGGGCGAACCTGAAGGAGCGGAGAGTGTATGAAGCGGAAGCTAAAATCTGACCTGGAGCGCGTGAAGCGCATGAGCGAGGAGGAAGTCCAGCGCAACTTCCTGGACGACCCCGACGCTTTGCCCACGGACGAGGCGTTCTGGCTTCACGCCACCAGGGTCGAACATCCCATGCAAAAGCAGTCCATCAGCATCCGCCTGAACCAGCGGGTCGTCGATTATTTCAAGAAGCAAGGCCCTGGCTACCAGACCCGTATCAACAACGTGCTGGAGCGCTACGTGGAACTTCAGGAACACCGCAACCAGCAGTGATCCTCCTCCTGCCTCGCTCATAGGTGCACGATAAGTCCATATTCGGGCGCAGCTACTTATTTCCCCATACCCCGCGAAGCCCACTGAGGGTCCAGGGGGATCATCCCCCTGGCGGGTCCAGGGCGGAGCCCTGGTGGGGTCTGGGGCGAAGCCCCACTTGCCCTCTCTGCAATTCCCAACAAAAACCGCCGCCCTGCGTCTCTCACGCGGGGCGGCGGCTTTGCGGGGGGCTGGCAGGCCCGTATCCAATCTATCCGTTACATGTCTTCGGTGATGTGCATGTTGCGCGCGGCGGCGGTCTCGTCCAGGCGGGTGACGGGCAGCGTCACCGGCGCGGCCTGCACTGCCGCCGGGTCGGTTTCGGCCAGGGCCAGGATGTCGCGCAGGTCGTCCACGAACTGGTCCAGGGTCTCCTTGGATTCGGTCTCCGTGGGCTCGAACATCAGGCATTCCTTGACGATGAGCGGGAAGTAGACCGTGGGGGCGTGGTAGCCCTTGTCCAGGAGCGCCTTGGCGATGTCCAGGGCGCGCACGCCCTTGTGCGACTGCTTCTCGGCGGAGGCCACGAACTCGTGCATGCAGACGCGGTCGTAGGGGACCTCCAGCACGTCGTCCAGGCGCTTGCGCATGTAGTTGGCGGCGAGCACGGCGTTCTCGCTGACCTTTATAAGGCCCTCGCGGCCCAGGCGCAGCATGTAGGCGTAGGCTTTGAGCACCACGCCGAAGTTGCCGTAGAAGGGGGCCACGTAGCCGATGGACTTGGGGTAGTCGTAGCGCAGGTGGAAGCGCCCCGAGGGGTCCTTCACCACGCGCGAGATGGGCAGGTAGGGCGCGAGTTTCTCGCACACGCCCACGGGGCCGGAGCCGGGACCGCCGCCGCCGTGGGGCGTGGCGAAGGTCTTGTGCAGGTTCAGGTGCACCACGTCGAACCCGGCGTCGCCCACGCGCATCTTGCCCATGACCGCGTTCAGGTTCGCGCCGTCGTAGTAGAGCAGGGCGTCCACGGAGCGCAGCATCTCGACGATTTTTGGCAGGTTCTTCTCGAACAGGCCAAGGGTGTTGGGGCAGGTCATCATCATGCCCGCGACCTCGTCGTCCAGCACTTCGGCCAGGGCGTCGGGGTCCACGATGCCGTCCTTGGAGGCGATGGACACCACCTCGTATCCGGCGATGGCGGCGGAGGCGGGGTTGGTGCCGTGGGCGGAGTCGGGGCAGATGATCTTGGTCTTCTTGTTGCCCTTGTCCGCGTGGTAGGCCGCCATGATGAGAACGCCGGTCAGTTCGCCGTGCGCCCCGGCCATGGGGTGCAGGGTGAAGTCGTGCATGCCGGTGATCTCGGCCAGCCAGCGCTCGGACTCGTACATCACCTCGAGCGCGCCCTGGGTCAGCTCGTCGCCGCGCGGCAACTGGGGCAGCAGGGGGTGCAGGCGGGCAAATCCCGGCAGTCCGGCGATGTCTTCGCAGAACTTGGGGTTGTATTTCATGGTGCAGGAACCCAGCGGGTAGAAGTTGGAGTCCACCCCGAAGTTCTTGCGCGAGAGCAGGCTGAAGTGGCGCACCACGTCCAACTCCGAGAGAGAGGGCAGTCCGGCGGGGACCTCGCGGGTCAGCCCTGCGGGCAGCAGGTCGGAGAGGTCGTGTTCCGGCTGCTTGGGCCAGACGCCCTCGCGGCCGGGCGCGGATTTGGTGAACACGGTGCTCATAGTTCGTCCTCCAGCCATGCGGCCAGTATGTCGATGTCGCGGCGGGAGTGCTTCTCGGTGCAGGTCACCAGCAGGCAGTCCTCCAGGCCGGGGTAGTAGCGTCCCAGCGGGAAGCCCGGCACGTAGCCGCGGCCGATCATGGCCAGGCAGACGTCCTGGGCGGGGCGGGGCAGGCGGATGGCGAACTCGTTGCCCACGGGGCCGTTGTTCAAAACGGTGACGCCAGGGATCTTGGCGAGCTTTCCGGCGGCGTAACGCGCGTTGCCGATGGAGGCGCTGGCCGTGCGGCGAAGCCCTTCCTCGCCCAAAAGGCACAGGTGCGCCAGGCAGCGCAGGGCGCACAGGGCCTGGTTGGAGCAGATGTTGGAGGTGGCCTTCTGGCGGCGGATGTGCTGTTCGCGGGCTTGCAGTGTGAGCACGTAGCCGGTGCGGCCCTGCGAGTCGGTGGTGCGGCCCACGATGCGCCCCGGCATCTGGCGGACCAGGGCCTTGGTGCAGGTCATGATGCCCAGGTACGGCCCGCCGAAGCTCATGGGCAGGCCCAGGCTCTGGCCCTCGGCCACGGCGATGTCCGCGCCCATGGCGCCGGGGGTCTTGATGACGCTGGCCATCACCGGGTAGGCGCTGATGATGTTCACAGCGCCCTGGGCCTTGGCGGCGGCGAACAGCGCGGAGGCGTCCTCCACGCAGCCGAAGAAGTTGGGGCTCTGCACCACCACGCAGGCGGTGTCCTTGTCCACGGCCTTTTCCATGGCCGCGAAGTCGGTCGCGCCGTCCACATGGGGCACGGTGACTAGCTCAAGCTTCAGGTTCACCGTGTAGGTGCCGAGCAGGATGCGGTAGATGGGGTTCACCGTCTCGGAGATGACAACCCTCACGCGCTTGGTCTGGCGAACGGCCATCATGACCGCTTCATAGATGGCGGTGCCGCCGTCGTAGACCGACGCGTTGGAGCAGTCCATGCCCAGAAGGCGCGTGACTGCGGTCTGGTACTCGTAGATGGCCTGGAGCGTGCCCTGGCTGGCCTCGGGCTGGTAGGGCGTGTAGGCGGTGTAGAACTCGCCGCGCATGGTGAGCGCGTCCACCGCCGAGGGCACGTAGTGGTCGTAGAAGCCCGCGCCGAGGAAACTCACCAGGTTGGTGGAGTTGCGCGAGGCCAGGTCCTCGAGCTTGGCGCGGGTGGCCATCTCGGACATGCCGGCGGGCAGGTCGAAGCTCTTGGGACGCAGGCTCTGGGGGATCTCGGCGAACAACTCCTCCACGGAGTCCACGCCGACGACCTCCAGCATGGCCCGCGTGTCCGCCGTGGTGTGGGGAACGTAGGGCATCGGTTCTCCTCGCCTAGTGGCAGGATACGGCGGTTTTTTCGTAGGCGGCGGCGTCCAGCAGGCCCTGGGGCTCGGCGGAGAGCTTCACCTTCATCATCCAGCCACCCTCGAAGGCTTCCTGGTTGACCAGCTCCGGGTTGGCTTCCAGCGCGTCGTTCACCTCGATGACCTCGCCGGTCACGGGGGAGTAGAGCTCGCTTGCGGCCTTGACGGACTCGATGGAGCCGAATTCGCTGCCCTGGGTCACCTGGGAGCCCACGGCGGGCAGGTCCACGAAGGTGATGTCGCCCAGTTGCTCCTGGGCGAAGCTGGTGATGCCCACGGTGGCGGTGTCGCCCTCGATTTTGGCCCATTCGTGGGAGGGGGTGTACTTCAGATCGGTGGGAAACATGTATGGCTCCTTGTCTTGCGCTCGAGTTGTCTGCCTGAAAACGCGGGCACTTTACCCGCCAGGACCGCACGGGGCAAGGCTTTCCTTCATGCGCGAGCTTGCATGCGGGCACGCTTGCGCGTATCAGGAGCGCCTTCGGAGGATATGCCCCATGCGAACCCTGGCGACCGCCCCCCACCAGACATCCCAACAATCCAAGCCCGCAAGCCCGGACTACACCCAGGGACCCAGGCAGTGCCTGCATGTCGAGGAGCTTGGCCGCACCTGGCTTCTGAACCGCACCGGCGACCTGGAAACCATCTGGGAGAACATGAGCCGCGAGGAGTTCGGCGAGGACGAGCGCATGCCCTATTGGGCGGAACTGTGGCCCGCGAGCCTTTTGCTGTGCCGCTGGCTCTCGCGCAATCAGGAGCTGGTGCGCGGGCGCTTCTGCCTGGACGTGGGCTGCGGGCTTGGGCTCACGGGCATCGTGGGCCAGTCGCTGGGGGCGAAGGTGGTGGGCATGGACCATCAGTGGCCTGCCGTGTATTTTTCGCGCGAGAACGCTGCGCTGAACGGTGTTGCGCAGCCCCTGTGGACCCAGATGGACTGGTGCGCCCCGGCCTTCAAGCCGAAGAGCTTCGATTTCATGTGGGGCGGCGACATCGTGTACGAAACGCGCTTCTATCATCCGCTGACGAAATTGTTTAAGGAGTATCTGGCTCCGGGCGGACGCATCTGGCTGGCCGAACCCCGTCGCAGCGTGTCGCGCCCGGTCTGGGAGCGCCTGGCCGAGGACGGCTTCGGGGTGCAAAAGCTCTTCACCGAGCCCGTGCCCGTGGAAGGCTACCACGTCACGGTCAACTTGTGGGAACTCTCGCTGGGCGAGTAAACACTTCAGGCAACGCGCGACGATCCGGCCGCGCAGGGGACGCCGTTTCCTGGCGCTGCAAAAGGGGATAAACGCATGGGCAAGACCATCCGATTCGGCGTGTCGCTCAATTCCGACCTTTTGGACAAGTTCGACGCCCTGTGCGAGGAGCGCAGCTACCCCAACCGCTCCGAGGCCATCCGCGACCTGATCCGGGGCGTGCTGGTGGAGAAGGAGCAGCAGGTCGGCGGGGCGGAGATCGCCGCCGTGCTGACCCTGGTGTACGACCATCACTTTTCCGACCTGTCTCAGCGGCTGGTGGAAATCCAGCACGACGAGCACGACGTGATCCTGACCACGGTCCACGTGCACCTGGACCACCACAACTGCCTGGAAGTGCTGATTCTGAAGGGCGCTGGCGACGCCATCAAGCGCCTGGCCGACCGGCTTATCGCCACCAAGGGCGTGAAGCACGGCAAGCTCACGTTGACCACCACCGGACAGGGACTGGTATAAGGAAGGCCTTGCGGCAATGACCGACGCAGTGCTCATTTCTTTCGGTGTTGCCGATTGCAGGCGCGGACCCCGCGCATGAAACCCCTGCGCATCGCCATGTCTCCACGCCAGCGGCTCAGGCGGGCGATCATATTCGCCTCGTTCCTGCTGTTTCCGCTCACACTCACCTATTTCTCCCCGGTGGTCATCCTTCAGGGAGCCATCAAGGGCGCGGTGACGGCAAGCGCCATCACCTTCGTGGCGCTTTTCCTCTCGGGGCTGTTGTTCGGGCGTGGCTTCTGCGGCTGGGTCTGCCCCGGCGCGGGGCTTCAGGAGCCACTGGCGGCGGTGAACCCCGACGCCGTGACCAGCCAGGTGGCGGGCAAGGTCAAGTGGGTCCTCTGGATTCCCTGGCTCATGGCCATCCTGACCTGCTACGGACTGGCCGTGGCCACCAATCCGGCAGGCCTCCGCCTGGAGCCGGACTTCATGATGAAGGCCTGGGTCGGCATCGACCGGCCCATGATGTTCATCCCGTATTTCACTGTGCTGGCGCTCATCGTCTGGCAGGCGCTGGCCCTTGGCAGGCGCGGCTTCTGCCACAGCCTGTGTTGGATGGCCCCGTTTCTCATTCTGGGGACGCGCGCGGGCGAGCGCCTGGGGCTGCCCCAGCTGCGCCTTGCCGCCGAGAGCGCCTCTTGCGACGCCTGTGCATCCTGCACTCGGGCCTGCCCCATGAGCCTGCCCGTTGCGGACATGGCCGCGCGCGGCGACATGCGCCACCCTGAGTGCGTGCTGTGCGGCGAGTGCGCGGACGTCTGCCCCAAACGCGCCATCTTCCTGGGCTTTCGCGCAAGCAACGCCAACAAACCATAACGCCCGGCCCCACGCCGTGAGCACGAGATCATGAAAGACATCCAATCATCGCCTTCCGACGTTTCCATCGCCATCGACCGCGTGGGCATCAAGTCCCTGCGCCTGCCCCTGACCGTGCGCGACCGCGAGCGGGGCCGCCAGAACACCGTGGCCGAGGTCGATCTGGCCGTGGACCTGCCCGCCGAGTTCAAGGGCACGCACATGTCGCGCTTCGTGGAGGCTTTGGAGAGCTGGAACGGCGAGCTGGATTATCACGGCTTCCGCGAGCTGGTGGCCGGGGTGCGCACGCGCCTGGAGGCCCAGAACGCCCACGTCACGGTGCGGTTCCCCTATTTCGTGCGCCGGGCCTCGCCCGCCAGCGGGGCCATGTCCCAGATGGACTACGCCTGCACCGTGCAGGGCGACCTCACCGGGGACAAGTTCCGCATCACCCTGGGCGTGGAAGTGCCGGTGATGACCGTGTGCCCGTGCTCGCTGGCCATCAGCGACCAGGGCGCGCACAGCCAGCGCACGGTGGTGCGCGCGCGTTGCCGCTTCAAGGGCTTCGTGTGGCTGGAGGAGCTCATCACCATGGCCGAGGGGGCTGGATCGTCGCCGGTGTATGCGCTTTTGAAGCGCGAGGACGAGAAGTTCGTCACCGAGGCGGCCTTCGCCAACCCCTGCTTCGTGGAGGACGTGGTGCGGGGCATGGCCAAGTCGCTTGAGGAACACGCCGGAGTGGTCTGGTACTCCGTGGAGGCCGAGAGCTTCGAGTCCATCCACAACCACTGCGCCTTCGCCGGGATCGAGCGGACCAAAGCCTAACGTATCCTCACGCTCGACATCATGGCGAACAATGCGCCCCGGTTCTGCTCGAACAGGGCCTGGGCGTGCTTGTCGTCGTCGCCGATGGCGCTGGCCGTCACCTGCACCAGCTTCCCTTTGGCCGGAACGAACAGGTGGTTCACGAACTGCACGCGCACCTTGCCGTGCTCGTCCTTGAGGCGTCTGGCGTAGAGGGCGTCGTAGGCGAAGAGGTCCCCGGCCTTGCCGGGGTTGCAGGTGGGGCGGATGCCCTTGAGCGCCTGCTCTATGTACAGCTTCACGTTCTCGCAGGCCACGAAGTCGTTCTGGGTGAGCAGGATCTCCGGGCGCGGCGGGCTGACGCAGATGCGAAAGCGCAGGTCCGACCCCTTGGAGGCCTCCACAGCGAACTGGCAGCCCTCTTCGGTGGTCTCGCGGACCTCGAACCCCACGGCAACGTAAAAGCGGATGCCCGCCTGGGCGTTCTCCCAGGGCTGCGGCCTGGGCGGCGGCTCCTGGGCGCAGGCCGCCAGCAGGCAGGCCGCCAGGGTCAGCAGGATGGCGTTTCGTCCGGACATCGCCGGGAGCTTAGCCTGAAGCACAGGGGCACGGCAACTGCCACGAACGTTGACAGCATGCCCCGAAATGCTCACAGTATGAGGTGAGGAGAGCCAAGCCATGACCGACATCGTGGACGCCAACGTTCAGGCCCTCGGGCTCTACGCCAACACCGGGAACAACCTGGCGGCGGAGCGGCGCGTGGTGGACGGCGTGACCCAGGCCCCGGCGAGCGCTGCCGAGGCCGGGCCTTTCCGGGTGCAGGCCGTGGTGGAGCACACCTACACCTTCGGGCAGAACATGCCCCCCATCCACTACGACATCGCCAACGACCAGAAAGTGCAGGAACGCGCCTGGCAGTACCCCTACCAGGGGGGCAACCTGGAGATCGCCCGCGAGATGCACGGCGTCCAGGCTTTCGAGCGCAACTTCCAGCTGAACCAGCAGCCCGTGCGCACCATCGAGCAGACCACCGGGGCGATCCTCAGCCTGACCACCTGATCCCCCCTGTTCTCAGGCACGTTTTCCCCGGCCCGAAACCGCGCCGATCATCACTATTTGCGCCTCTCCTCTTGACTTCGCGTCATTTCATTGACACCTTCGGTCCAAGCAAGAGGCTACCCCGGAGGCCGAATGGTATTGAACACAGTGGGCATCATCGGCAAAAGCCCAGCCCTGACCAGCGTCTTTTCCGTGCTGTCCAAGGTGGCCCCCACCGATTCCACGGTGTTGGTTACGGGCGAATCGGGAACGGGCAAGGAACTGCTCGTGCGGGCCTTGCACGCCAACAGCCGCCGCCACTCCAAGCCTTTCGTGCCCGTGAACTGCGGGGCCATCCCCCGTGAACTGCTGGAATCGGAGCTGTTCGGGCACGAGAAGGGCGCGTTCACCCACGCCATCCGCAGCCGCGCAGGCCGCTTCGAACTGGCCGACGGCGGCACCATCTTTCTTGACGAAATAGGCGAGATGGACCTGTCCTTACAGGTCAAGATTCTGCGCGTGCTCCAGGAAAAGGAGTTCGAGCGGGTGGGCGGCTCGCGCACCATGAAGGTGGACGTGCGCATCGTGGCCGCCACCAACCGCGACCTGGAGGCCGAAGTGGCCGCCGGCCGCTTCCGCGAAGACCTGTTCTACCGCCTGAACGTCATCCCCATGCATCTGCCGCCGCTGCGCGAACGCGGCGACGACATCCTCATCCTGGCCGACACCTTCCTGCACCGCTTCTGCGAGCACAAGGAACGCCCCGTGCTGGTGGTTCCGCCCTCCACGCGCGACATGTTCCTGCGCTACGGCTGGCCCGGCAACGTGCGTGAGCTGGAAAACCTCATGGAGCGCCTGTCCATCCTGTGCGACCACGACGAGGTGCGCCCGGAGGACCTGCCCAAGAAGGTCTGGGAAGGAGTGGGGCAGGCCCCGCCGCAGCCGGAGATCACCCAGGCGCGCCCGGCCGGGTTCGTGTGGCCTGTGGTCGCCGACCTCAAGGAGCGCAACATGGGCCTCAAGGAATTCCTGGACGAGATCGAGGAGCGCCTGCTCACCGAGGCGCTGGGCATGGCCGACGGGGTGAAGAACCAGGCCGCCGAGATATTGGGTATCAAGCGCACCACGCTCATCGAGAAGCTCAAAAAAAAGAACATGCTGGGAGCCTAAGGCCCGCGTCGTGTGGCCTGGCACGCTTCTTGCTTTCCTCACCGCCGTGAAGCCGCGTCCACCGGCCAAGACGGCTTGGCTCCTTTGCCTGTGCATCCTCCTCGCGCCCCTGGCTCCGGCCTGGGCGCAGACCTATGCCCTGTCCAGCGACTCCTCCGCCGATCTTTTGACCATCACTTTCCCTAAGAACGCTCCGGTTCCCGTGGTGCTGCGCACCGGGGCCAAGCGGGTGGAGGTGCTCTTTCCGGCAGGGACCAACCTGAAGGGCGTGTCCGGCGGCACGGTTCGCGGCAGGCATATTTCAGGCCTGAGCGTGGCGGACAACGTGCTGGTGGTGGACACGGAGTCCGACGCCTTCGGCTTCGTCAGCTCTCCCAAGGGCGGCAAGGCGGTGCAGCTCCAGGTGTTTTACGATCCCTCCGGGACGCGCTGGAAGCCCGCGCCGGGCAAACCGGACGCCTCGGCGTCTGCATCCGCACAGCCGGAACAGGCCCCGATCCAGACTCCCGCGCCCCAGGCCCCGGCTGCACAGTCGGAATCTCTTCCCGGCGGCGGAGTGAAGGTCCGCATGGACCTCTCCGGCACAGCGCCGCAGCAGGCCCCGGCTTCGGGGACCGCTCCCGCGCCAGCTCCCGTCGCATCCCAGCCTTCGGGGGCGGCTTCGGCCTCGTCACCGGTCCAGGCTCCTGCCGGTGGTCCTGTTTCCGATACTGTCACGGCACCGGCACCCGTGACGGGCCAGGTCGCCGGGCAGGCCCTGCCCGTCGCGCAGCCGCAGGCCCCGGAAGCCAAGCCGCAGCCCGCGCCCGCCCAGGGCGTGACCGCGAAAATCGACTTTTCCGCCACCCCGCCGTCCGGCGCGCAGGGAGCAGGGCAGCCTCCCGCCCCAGCAACCGCTCCCGCTCCGGCGCAGCAGGGCGTCACTGGTTCCCCGGTACAGCCTCAGGCGTCACCGCCTACAGGAGCGCAGGCAACCGGAACCATCGGACCCCAGCCCGCCAAGCCTTCCGAGAGCGCGCAACCGGCCCTGGCTTCTCCGGCCCCGGTGAGCCAGCAGATCGCCCAGGCTCCGGCCTCTGCGGCTGCTCCGGCGGCAGGGGCGCAAGCTGTGACGCAACAACCGCCTGCTTCCGCGACTCCGGCATCCCCGGCAACGCCAGCGCCTCCAGCTCCAGCGCAGCCCGCTCCCGGCGAGGTCCGCGCTCCCATCTCCTTCGAGACGGTTCCCGATCCGGCCAAGCCCGCCGCGCAGGGCAAGATCGAAACGCCCCCGGAGGCTCCTGCCGCCGCGCCAGCCCAGACTCCAGCAGCGCCTGGCGAGCAGCCGCCTCCGCCCGCTCCGGAGGCCCCCCTCGCGCCCGGCCAGGAAAAACCGGACACCTTGGAGGACAAGGCATTCCTGATCTCCGGCGAACAGTCCCTGGCGCACGGCGACAACGAAAAGGCCCTGAGCATCGCCAGGACTTTGCTGGAAAAGCAGGGGCTCTCCAAGGAACTCACCGAAGGGGCTCTCTATCTTCAGGCCGAGGCCATGTTCGTCCTCGACAAGGACAAGCTGGCCGAAACCTACCCGGAACTGAGCGGGGCCATCCAGCAGGCGCTCAACTACAACACCACGTCCATGCGGGTGCCGCGTGCGCTCATCAAGCTGGGCTACATCCACCTGCGCCAGGGCAACCTCCCTGAGGCCAGGGCCTATTTCAACCTGCTGCGAAACAAGTACCCCCTGGACCAGGAGGTGCCGCTCATCGACGTGTACTGGGGCGAGTACTACCTGGACCAGGCAAAGCAGCGCGACGCTAAGGGCAACTACGAACGCGCCGCCCAGGCCTTCCGCGAGGTGCTCCAGAAGCATCCCGAGAGCCGCTTCGCCCGCGATGCGGCCCTGGGCCTCTCCAAGGCGCTGCTTGAACTCCAGCAGTACGGAGAGGCCGCCAAAGTGGTGGAGTACGTGGACAAGCGCTGGCCGCGCTACTACGTGGAAAACCCGAGCCTGCGCCGGGTGGCGGCGGACATCGCCTACAAGCTGGGGGACTTCGCCAGGGCCAAGGACGATTATCTCTGGTTCTACAACCTGGTCCCCAAGGACTCGGCCAACGACCTTGTGCTGGCGCGTCTGGGCGACGTGAGCGTGAAGCTCGGAAAGCGCGACGCGGCCCGCGAATTCTACGACATGGCCATCCGCCTGTATCCCGGGCAGGAGGGCGCGCTCATGGCCATGATGCGCATGGCCGAGCAGGGCATCCACGACGCGCCCACTCTCCAGGAGATGTACAAGGCCTTCGCCGATCCCAAGGACATAAAGCCCGAGAAGATTTACGAGATTATCGTCAACGAATATCCCAAGAGCGCCCTGGCCCCGCTGGCGCTCCTCAAGCTGACCATGTGGCGCATGTTCAAGCAGGAGTACCCGGAAACCCTCGAGCTGGCGAACCGCTTCGTCAAGGACTACCACGGCAACGACCTGGAAAAGTCCGCCGTGGAGGTGGGCGCGCAGGCTTTCGGCAAGATGGTCGGGCCGCTCCTGGAGGAGATGAACTACAAGCGCATCCTGGAGCTGTGGCGCAAGTACCCGTTCCTGGCCGAGCGCGGCGACGTCCTCTCCGACCGGGAGCGCCTGGGAGTTGCCCTGGCCCTGTATTACCAGGGCGCGCCCAAGGACGCGCTGGCCATGGCCGAACCCTATCTGGAAAAAGGTCCCACGCCCGACGCCCAGAAGGCCCTGGCCCTGATGCTGACCATCTACCGCGAGAATCAGGACTGGCAGTCCATCCTGGAAACCCTGCGCAAGGTCGCCTCCTGGAAAATGGGCGACAACCCCCGGCGCACCCTGGAGTTCGCCCAGGCCATGGCCCTGGAGCACACCGGCGAGTTCGCCCGCTCGCGCCTGTTGTGGGCGCGGCTTGCCGCAGACAGCCAGCTCGAACCGGGCAAGCGGGCCTACGCCGTGTATTATCAGGCCCGAACCGCCCTGGAGCGCAAGGATTACGACAAGGCCCTGGTCTGGGCCTTGGACTCGCGCACCCTGTTCAAGGAAGCGGCCAAGGACGACGGCAAGGCCCGGGACGCCCTGCAACTCATGGTGGAGGCCAACCAGGGGGCCGGACGCTACCGCGAGGCCCTGGCTCTGTGCGCCCAGCTCGACGCCGAGGCCCCGCCGGACAGCGCGGAGTGGGCCGCCAATCGCCTGCGCATGGCAGGCCTGCACCGGTCGCTGGGCGACATGGCCTCATGGCGCAAGGTCCTGGAGGACATGCGCGACAGTCAGAAAGACTCGCTCTACGGCAAGCTGGCCGCCTCGGAGCTGGCCACGCGCGGGATCGAGGAGCGGGCGGGGCGTCTGTCCGGGCCTCCCTGATCCGGCCTTGCTGACAGTGTTGCGTCCTCAATAGCCGTCCACACGGATTTTCAAGGCAAACAGTCAAAACCATTTATTTAAATTTTGATAAACGTATTCATCTTTTTCATGATCGCGGCACCATGTCTGTCCGGGCGTGCCGTCGGGTCAGTCTGAGCCGGGCATGATCCTTCCGGCGTCTTTGCACCGTGATCCCCTTGCCTGAGTCTTACCGCCGGGTTAGAAGATCAACTGGCACATCATCCTCGTGCCGGGAGGTCAGCGTCATGATCCGCAAACCTGTCGTTGCAGGCCAGTTCTATCCCGGCTCAGCCGCAGCCCTGGACCGCGAGGTCAGGTCCATGCTGGCCAAGGCCGCCCCGCCAGACGCGCAGCCCACCATCCTGGCCATGGTCCCCCACGCCGGATACGTCTATTCCGGCGAAGTTGCGGGCCGCACCCTGGGCCAGGCCAACCTGGCAGGCGACTTCCTGCTGCTCGGCCCCAACCATACCGGCCTGGGGGCTCCCCTGTCGGTCTGGAACAGGGGGCAGTGGCTCACGCCGCTGTGCAGCCTGGAGATCGACGAGGCGCTGGCCGACGCCCTCATCGGGGCCGACGCGCGTCTCGCCGCCGACCAGGACGCCCACCTTCAGGAGCATTCCCTGGAAGTGGTGCTGCCTTTCCTGTGCGCTCTGAAACCGCATCCGCGCGGTGTGCCCATGGCGGTGTCTGCGCAGCGGCTCTCGGATCTGGCTGGGGTGGCGCGCAACATGGCCTCGGTCATCAGGGCGTGGCCGGAACCGGTCAGCATCGTGGTCAGCTCGGACATGAGCCACTACGTCCCAGCTGACCGGGCCAGGGACCTCGACTCCCTGGCGCTCTCGGCCATCCGGGAGATGGACCCCGTGGGCCTGTACTCCACGGTGCGCGAGATGGGCATCAGCATGTGCGGCGTGCTGCCCATGACCCTGGGGCTGATGATCGCCCTGGAGCTTGGCGCGACCAAGGCCGAAGTGGCAGCCTATGCCAACTCTGGCGACGCTTCCGGCGATTTCGACCGGGTGGTGGGCTACGCGGGCGTGCTGGTGAGCTGACGCCAGCGAAGCGGACACGGAAAGCGTCACGCGGACGTCATCCGCGCGGGCTACTTCCTTGCGGCGCAGGCCGGGATGATCTCCCGGCAGATTCAAACCGCCGCGCGCAAAGGAAAATCAACGCATGAAAGCCAAAACGGCCTGGATTCTGGCCCTTGTCGGGCTCGGGGCCGTGTTGTGGCAGTGGGCGGCCCACGCCCAGGAGATACTGGCCTTCGCCCAGGCCTGGGCCGGGGCCTCCAAGGGATTCGTCAGGGAGAACCAGATCGCCTGCTGGCTGGGAATCCTGGCCCTGGGGGCGGTGGCCATCAACTGCCCGCTGCCGCTGGCCGCCCTGGTCAAGGTGCTCTCGGGGTATTTCTTCGGCACGCCCTGGGGCTTCGCGCTTAACGTCGCCTTGTCCTGCGCCGGAGGGCTCATCGGCTTCGTCGCCGTGCGCCACCTCTTCTACCATGCCCTCTATTCCCGCTTCAGCCGCCAGTTGGCCAGGGCCAACCTGGAGATCGCCCGCAACGGCTTCTGGTTCGTGCTCTCGGCCCGGCTCATCATGGCCACGCCCTTCTTCATGGTGAACGTGCTGGCCGGGCTCTCCTGCATCCGCAAGCGCAAGTTCCTGCTGGGCACCTTCCTCGGGGTGCTGCCCAGCTCAGCGATCTACGCCGTGTCCGGCAGCAGGCTGGAGACCTTCCGGTCGCTCTCGGACCTGGCCGACCCGCAGTTCGCCCTGGCTTTGGCTCTTCTTGGCGCAGCGGCCACGCTTCCCGCGCTTGTGCGGCGCACAAAAGCAAAGCGACCCTAGCAATTGTCCTCCCGCGGTGGTAGGTTGGGGCTGCTCCCACAATCCCATCCAGGAGGAATCCATGAGACGCATCCCCATTCTTGCGGCTTTCCTGACGCTGTTTACGTTGGCGTCCGTGCCAGCCTTTGCCCAGTTCGGCCTCATCCAGCAGGGTGTCGACGCGGCCAAGGGCAAGAAGTCAGACGCCCACAACGTGGCCGACGAGAAGACCGCCGGGAAGGGCTACGCCACTGCCCAGACCTTCACCAACGCCGAGCGCAAGTTCTCCTACACCATCCCGGCAGGGTGGCGGCTGGAGAGGGGAGACCCCGCCGGCAAGGACCCCGTTTTCATGAAGCCCGGCACCACCTGGAGCTTCCAGTTCCACTACACGCCCATGAACGCCGACTTCCCGGCGGCTGCGTCCGTGGCCGCGTCGCTCAAGCAGTCCCAGGGCGAGGTCAAGACCGGCAGGCTGATCGAGGCCAAACGCCGCGACATCGGCGATTACAAGAAAAAGTGCGGGGCCATCGGCTGGGAGATCACCGAGAGCCGCACCGGGGGCGGCGGGTCGCACCAGCGGTTGATCTGGCAGGGGTATGACGGCCAGAACTTCTATTACAACTTCAACACGACTGCCCACCCGGACCAGTTCGAGGCAGCGAAATCCGAGTTGCGCTCCATACAGGATTCGATTAAGTTCTGCCCATAGAAAAATCGAATGAGGTGTACGCATGGTACATGTGTGTGGGCGTGTCTGGCGTGTTCGTGGTCGGATGTTCGTTCTAGTACACATGCTGCTGTGCGTATGTCTTGCGCTGGGGGCATGCTCAACCAAACCATACGCGGTAGGGCACGCCAAGCGTGCCCTTGATCCGGGAGGGTTCCCGCAGAGCGTGTCCGGGAAAAACTGGATGGTCGCGGCGGTGCGCACCGGCGAGGGGGCGGGTGGGGTGGATTACTCCTCGACCAGGCTGCTGCCGGTGCTGCTGGTGCTGAAGAACACCGGCCAGACCCAGCCGCAGGTGATTCTGGAGGATGTTCGCGGCCTTGCTGACGGAGCGGAGTATCTGGTGTACACGCCCGAGGAGGGCGTCCGGCTGGCCACGGCCAAGCCGTTCGCCAAGAAGGCCGCCAGCGCCGCGTCGTCCGGGGCCTGGGGCGCTGGCATCGGCGCTGCGCTGGGCGCGGGAGCAGCGACGCTGGTGTACTTCCTGGGCGGCAGCAAGGACCCGAACCTGATCTGGCAGGCTTCCGCCGTGGGAGGCGGGGCAGGGGCCGTCCTGGGCGTGGCCGCCAGCAACGGCGCGATGCCCAGGGAGACTGTGGACGCCGTGCGTGCGGACCTGGACGGCAACGTCTGGAAAGAGGACCCCATCACCCCCGGCACCACCCGCATGGGGTATCTGCTGCTGCCTGAGCGGCAGGGCATCCGGGCGGTGCGCGTGACAGTTCGCGATGAATCCGGCAGCGAGACCCATACGCTCGCCATCGCCCAGGCCTCGGAGTACAGCGCGGAGTTGGCCAAAGCCAAGGCCGCGCAGGCGACACAAGCCGCGTCCAGCGAACCGAAGGCCCCCAAAGTCCCAAGCGCCCCCGTGAAGGATACGGAGCCGGAATTGCCCGAACCCAAACGCGTGCCGCCCACGTTGGAAATCTGAGGCCTGACTGCCTAGGGCCGTCACGAAAAGCCCCCGCCTGGAGATTCCAGGCGGGGGCTTTCTTGTCGGTTCAGAAGGGGAGGAAGTTAGAACTTGTCGCGCACGTCGAAGGTCTTGCCGGAGAGCCCCTCCCCATCCTGCATCAGCAGGCGGATGAGCCCCATGGCGGACTGTTCGGGCATGATGAGGTGGCCGCGCTCCTTCCAGGGGCGAAACAGCGCGCGCAGCGATTCGGCCCCGCCGCCTTCGGCCTTGCGGGCTTCGTCCTGCATGCGGGTATCCACCAGTCCAGGGCGGTAGACGAAAGTGGTCAGCCAGGGCTCCTCGGCGGCAAGCTGGCGGCAGAGGTGCTCCTCGGCGGCCTTGGCCGCGCAGTACGAGCCGATGCCCGGCTGGGCGACCGACGCGGCGGCGGAGCCGATGAACACGGCCAGACCGGAGCCGCGCGGCACGAGGGCGGGGACGCAGTGGCGGATCATCTGCCACGCGCCTTTCAGGTTGGAGGACACGACCTCCTGGAAATCGTGTTCGCTGATTTCTCGCACCAGCGGACCAGGACGAAGCACACCGGCGCAGTGGACGAACCCCGCAAAGTCGCCCAGGTGCAGGGCCTGCTCCACGAGCCTGCCAGCCGTGGCGGTCAGGGAGACGTCCCCGGGAACGGCCACGGCTTGTGCTCCCACCATGTCGCAGGACTGCCAGGCGGCCTCCAGTTCATCCGCGCCGCGCGCGTTCAGAACCAGTCTGGCGCCAAGCACGGCCAGGGCCTCAGCCAGGGCGCGCCCAAGGCCCATGGATGCGCCGGTGATGATGAAGGTCTTGTCTTTAATTTGCATGAACGCTCCCGTAACAGAAAAGGGGGGCGATTGCCCCCCTTTTTCATGTCGATCTCAAACCGGATGCGACCTAGCGGCGTCCGCCGCGATCGCCGCCGCGTCCGCCACGGTCGCCGCCGCGACCACGGTCACGGTCTCCGCCGGGACGGTCGCCGCGCGGGCGCGAGGGGGCCGCGAAGTCGTTCAGGTCGATGGTCTCGCCCTGCTCCTCGAGCAGCACGGCCTTGCGCGACAGGCGCACGCGGCCGTTGGGCTCAACGGCGATGACCTTCACTTCCAGGTCCTGGCCCATGGCCACGGCGTCGGTGACGTTCTCCACGCGGGCGATGTCCAGCTGGGAGACGTGCACCAGGCCTTCCAGGCCGGGCAGAATTTCAACGACCGCGCCGCAGTCGATGATCTTCTTGACCTTGCCCTGGTAGTTGCGGCCCACGTCGGCCTTCTGGTCGTAGAACAGGACCATCTCCTTGGCGCGCTCCATGGCGTCCTGGGTGGGCGCGAAGATGGAGATCTTGCCGGAGTCGTCGATGTCGATGGAGGCTCCGGTGGCGGCGGTGATGGCCTTGATGGTCTTGCCTCCGGGTCCGATCACTTCGCGGATCTTTTCCGGGTTGATTTCCACCACGGTCAGCTGGGGCGCGTAGGGCGACAGCTCGGTGCGGGGGGAGGAGATCACGTCGTTCATCTTGGCCAGGATGCCAAGGCGGGCGTCGCGGGCCTGATGCAGGGCGCGGCGCATGACTTCCTGGGGGATGCCGGTGATCTTGATGTCCATCTGGATGCCGGTGATGCCTTCGGCGGTGCCGGCGACCTTGAAGTCCATGTCGCCCATGGCGTCTTCGTCACCCAGGATGTCGGTGAGCACCAGGTACTCGTCGTTCTCCTTGATGAGGCCCATGGCGATGCCCGCCACGGCGGCCTTGATGGGCGCGCCCGCGTCCATCAGCGCAAGGGAAGCGCCGCAGACCGAGGCCATGGAGGACGAACCGTTGGACTCCATCACTTCCGACACCACGCGCAGGGTGAAGGGGAACTCGCCCGGCTGGGGCAGGACCGGCAGGATGGAGCGCTCGGCCAGCGCGCCGTGGCCGATGTCGCGACGCGACGGGCCGCGCACGGGCTTGACTTCGCCCACGCAGTAGGGGGGGAAGTTGTAGTGCAGCATGAAGCGCTTGGAGGTCTCGCCAGCCAGGGTCTCGATGCGCTGCTCGTCACCGGTGGAGCCCAGGGTGGCCACGCACAGGGCCTTGGTCTCGCCGCGCGCGAACAGGCAGGAGCCGTGGGTGCGGGGCAGCACGCCCACTTCGATCTCGATGGGGCGCACGGTCTTGGTGTCGCGGCAGTCGATGCGGGTGCCGGTTTCCTTGATGTAGGCGCGCATGGTCTTCTTTTCCAGGGCCTCGAAGATCTCGGCGGCCTTGGCGCCGATGGTGGGCTCGTCGGGGTAGGCGGCCTTGGCGGCCTCGACGGCGCGCAGCTTCAGGGCCTTGCGGGCGTCGCGGCGGGGCATCTTCTCGACGATGCACATGGCGCCCTTGATGTCGGCCTCAACGGTGGTCTGAACCAGGGCCTTGAGTTCCACGTTCTCCACGGGCGGGGTGAACACGGACTTGGGCTTGCCGGCCTTCTCGCGCAGCTCTTCCTGCATGTCGATGAGGCCGGAGATCTGCTTGTGGCCCCAATCCAGGGCGTCGGCCAGCATGTCCTCGGAGACGAAGAGGCCGCCGCCTTCAACCATGACCACGGCGTCGCGCGTGGCGGCGAAGGCCAGGTTCAGGGTGGAGACGTCCTTCAGCTCGGTGATGGACGGGTTCAGCACGAACTGTCCGCCGATGTAGCCCACGCGCGCACCGGCGATGGGGCCCATGAAGGGGATGCTGGAAATGTGCAGCGCGGCGGACGCGCCGGTGACGGCCAGGATGTCGGCGTCGTTCACTCCGTCGGAGGAGAGCACGGTGGCGATGATCTGCACCTCGTCGCGGTAGCCCTTGGGGAAGAGCGGGCGGTGGGGGCGGTCGATCAGGCGGCAGGTGAGCACCTCGCGTTCGGAGGGGCGGCCGATTTCGCGGCGGAAGTAGCTGCCGGGGATGCGGCCAGCGGCGTAGGACATCTCACGGTATTCGACGGTGAGGGGGAAGAATCCCTTGTCGAATTCCAGGGCCTGGGAGCAGACGGTGACCAGAACGACGGTGCCGCCGCTCTGTACCCAGACCGCGCCGTCGGCCTGGTTGGCCAGACGTCCGGTCTCCATGATGATGGGATTTGTTCCGATGGTGCGTTCCACGCGGATGGTTTTGTCGAGAAGACCCATGTAGTAACCTCTTTGTTGAATGTGTCGAAGAGGCCTACCCGGAACGTGATGAGCGCGGCGGAGGCCGGGAACCATTGCTCCCGGGCGCTGGCGCGCGGATAACGTTCGGGGTTGGCCGGTTATGGGCCGTGCGGAATATGCGCGACGGCCCGATGAAAGGCGGAATCGACCTGTCCGGCAACGCCAGGCGTTGCCGGACAGGCCGGGGAAGCACGTTACTTGCGGATGCCGAGACGCGCAATCAGCGTGCGGTAACGGTTGACGTCCTTGCCCTTCAAGTAGTTCAGGAGCTTCCTGCGCTGGCCGACCAGCTTGAGCAGGCCGGTGCGGGAGTGGTAGTCCTTCGCGTGGGTCTTGAAGTGTTCGGTCAGGTAGATGATGCGGCTGGTCAGCAGCGCCACCTGGACCTCAGGGGAGCCGGTGTCTCCCTCGTGGGTCTTGTACTCGTCAATCACTTTGAGCTTGTCGCTAGCCATCATGACCACAGCGGTATCCTCCGTTTAAGCTTGTTCAGGCACGATTGCCGGGGGGAGTCATCCGGCGGGGTTCAAGCCGCGCAGAATCACCCAGCGCCTCGCGCCATCCCGGTCCTGGGGTTCGGCCAGGGCCACGGGCAGGCCGTCCGCATTGGCGAGAATGGCTCGCGTCTGCGGTCCGGGGATCTCCGACACGGGAAGGGCCTTTCCGTCCCTGACCATCTTTGCCTGCTCCGGTGTCAGAACAAGCGTGGGCCAATGAGGCAGGGCCTTTTCCAGCGGGATCACTCGTTGGGCCAGCCGTTCGGGTTCTGCCAGAAGCTGATCCAGGGGGATGGCATCGGCGAGTCCGAAGGGATGGCTGTACTCCCGGATGAGTTCAGTCAGGTGAGCCCCGCACCCAAGTCGCGTCCCCAGGCTGTGGACCAGGGAGCGTACATAGGAGCCGGGACTCACTCTCACCCGGAAATGCATGTGCGGCAGCTCCATGGAGAGCACTTCCGCATCGAAAACCGTGAGCGGTTTGGTGATGACCGGGACTTCCTCGCCCCGGCGCGCCTTCTTGTACAGAGGCTGCCCGTTCACCTTCACCGCCGAATAGGGCGGGATGTCCTGGGTGGTCATTTCCGTCCAGGCCATCGCCGCTTCGCGGACCGTCTCGGGAGCCAGATGCTCCCAGGGGGCCTCGGACGTCACCGTGCCTTCGGCGTCGAAGGTGTCGGTGTTCTGTCCCAGGCGCAGGCGGCCCGAATAAATCTTCTGCCCTTCCGTCAGGAACCCGGCCAGCTTGGTGGCTTCGCCCAGGAGCACCACCAGCACGCCGGTGGCCATTGGGTCGAGGGTCCCTGCGTGGCCGATCTTCTTCTGCCCCAGCTGGTACTTTATGTCACGCAGGCAATCGGCGGACGTAGGCCCGTTGGGCTTGTCAAGCACCAGGACGCCATGCATCTGCGGCGGCCGGGCAGGCCTGTCTGCCCTGTCTGCTTTGGCAGGCCGGGCAGGGCGGGAGCCAGCCGGGGTCTCAGCCTGGATTTCCGGAGCCTGCGGCGCGTCGCCGTCGGGATCAGAAACCAAGGATCTTCCCCAAAGCCTCGATCAGGCGCGGCTCGACTTCGTCGAACGTTCCCTGAAGGTTGGCGCCAGCCGCGCACTTGTGCCCGCCGCCGCCGAACGCGGCAGCCACGGGCTGGATGTTCACATCCGAAACGGAGCGCAGGCTGAGCTTCAGCGAACCATCGGCATCCTCGCGCAGGGACTGGGCCATCTTGCAGCCCTTGATGCGCAGCACGAAGTTGGTCAGGCCCTCGCTGTCGGCACTGGTGGCCCCCAGACGGGAGAGCTGTTCGGTGGTTATGCGAATCACACCCAGCTGTCCATCGAAATGAAGGGTCAGGCCGCCAAGAACTTCACCCCAGAGCTTGAAGCGCGCCAGCGACCACTGGTTCTGGATCAGCTCGTTGATCCTGGCCAGGTTGATCCCCTGGCGGATGATGGTCGCAGCCATCTCCATGCAGCGGGGGCTGGTGTTCTCGAAGGAGAAGTGGCCGGTGTCGGTCACCAGGCACAGGTAGATGGCCTCGCCGAGCGGCCCGGACAGGGGCAGGCCCAGCTCCAGGGCCATGGTGGCAATCATCTCGCCCGTGGAGGAGCGGTCCACTTCCACCCAGTTGAGCTCGCCCCATTTAGGGTTGGAGAGGTGGTGGTCGATGACGAAGGTGCGGTGCGCGGCCATGGCGTCCTGCAGGGCCTTGCCGCCGCGCCGGTCATCCCCGCAGTCCAGGGCGATGATGGCGTCGAAGCCGGAAAGCGACGGCAGTTCCGTGAGGACGGGCGCGGGCATGTTCACCCAGGAGAAATGCTCGGGCAGGCCGGAGGCGTTGTACAGCACGACGTCCTTGCCCAGGCTTTGCAGCATGTGCCCCATGGCCGCGATGGAGCCGATGGCGTCGCCGTCAGGGCTGACGTGCGTGGCCACCAGGAAGCGCGAACCGGCCTGGATGGCGCGCAGGATATCATGCATGGGGCTGGCCATAAACCATGGTCTCCAGAAATTCGTCATGCTCGAAACGCAGGTCGGGCACAAACTTGGACTTGACCCGGCGGCCCAGGTTGGAGCGCAGGAAACCCTTGGCTTGATACAGCGCGTCCTTGGCGGCCTTGATGCGGTCGGCATCGCCGTGCATGGTGAACAGCACCGTGGCCACGGACATGTCGGAATTGAGGCGGACGCCGCTGATGGTCACAAGGTCCAGACGCGGGTCCTGCATTTCCTCAATGAGCATAAGAGCCAGTTCGCGCATGATCTGGTCGGACATGCGGATGGAGCGGCGGCTGGGGCCTTCTTTTGTAGTCTTCATAGGGAGCGTCGGCCTTGTATGGGCGGTTTCGCTGGAGGAAAATAATCTCCGGCGGGTAATATGGTCGAGAGTGCTGTACTCTTTCCTGGAAAGATTGTGCGCAGGGGGAAAAGCCTCCGCAGGCCTTAGGGCCCGCCCTTGTGGAATCCCATACTTGGGCCACAGTGTCGCGCTTGGTTTCGGGCTGCCGGGAGCATTCCGTGAGCGGCTTACTGTCCGATCAACTCGATGTCGTCGTATATAAGTTCCGCTTCGTCCGCCGCAACCACCATGTTCAGGGCTTTCTGCAAGAGGCCCTGCGCGTGCTTGCCGTCGGGGTTGACCGTAACGGCCGCCAGCACAAGCGTATCGTGCGAATCATGGTGGGCTACTTCGCTTACGGCCACATTGAATTTATTGCGCAACTTGGCCTTGAGGCGCTGTGCCACCGAGCGCTTCCCCTTGAGGGAGTCGTTTCCGTGCAGACGGAACTCCAAGGTGAGCACGCCGATGATCATGCTTGTGACGGGATGAAAAAACGCCTGGGAATCTCCCCGGAGGGAGACTCCCAGGCGCTTGTATGCGTTTAGTCCAGCGTGTCCTTCTCTTCCACGGTCTCGAAGGCTTCGATCACGTCGCCGACCTTGATGTCGTTGAAGTTCTCAAGGTTCATGCCGCACTCGTAGCCCTTGGTCACTTCCTTCACGTCGTCCTTGAAGCGCTTGAGGCTTGCGAGCTTGCCGGTGTAGACCACCACGCCGTCGCGCAGCAGGCGGATCTGGGCGTTGCGGGTGATCTTGCCGTCCAGCACGCCGCAGCCGCCGATGAGGCCGATCTTGGGCACGCTGAAGGTCTGACGGACCTCGGCCTGGCCCAGGTACTGCTCCCGGAACACCGGGGCGAGCATGCCGGTCATGGCCGCCTTGATCTCGTCCACCACCTTGTAGATGATGTCGTAGTAGCGCAGGTCCACGTTCTCGCGTTCTGCGGTTTCCTTGACCTTCACCGAGGGGCGCACGTTGAAGCCGATGATGACCGCGCCCGAAGCGGCGGCCAGGAGCACGTCCGATTCGGTAATCGCGCCGGTTCCGGAGTGGATCAGGCGGATCTTGACCTTCTCGCCGGAGAGCTTGTTGAGCGCGTCGGCGATGGCTTCCTGCGAACCCTGCACGTCGGACTTGAGCACCAGCTTGAGTTCCTGGGCCTCGGCTTCGCCGCGCGAAGCCAGGAAGGTTTCCAGGGTGAGCTTGGTGGCCTTGCCCAGTTCGCGTTCGCGCTGCTTGTGCAGGCGGGTTTCCGCGATGCGGCGGGCGACCTTGTCGTCCTCGACGCAGCTGAACACCTCGCCGGCCTCAGGCACGCCCTCGAAGCCCTGCACCTCGACGGGCATGGCCGGTCCGGCGTCCTTGATCTTGCGGCCCTGGTCGTCGAACATGGCGCGCACCCGGCCCGAGAACAGGCCGCACACGAAGGCGTCGCCCTGGTGCAGGGTGCCTTCCTCGATCAGCACGGTGGCCACGGGACCACGGCCCTTGTCCAGCTTGGCCTCGATGATGTGGCCCTTGGCGCGCTTGTCCGGGTTGGCCTTGAGGTCCAGCACTTCGGCTTGCAGGAGGATCATCTCCAGCAGTCCGTCCAGGCCCTCGCGCTGCTTGGCGGAAACGTACGCGAAGATGGTCTCTCCGCCCCATTCCTCGGGGACGAGCCCGAGTTCGGCCAGCTCGCGCTTCACGCGGTCCGGCTCGGCGCCGGGCTTGTCGATCTTGTTGACCGCAACCACCATGGGCACGCCAGCGGCCTTGGAGTGGTTGATGGCCTCGCGGGTCTGGTCCATCACGCCGTCGTCGGCGGCAACCACCAGGACGACGATGTCCGTCACCTTTGCGCCGCGGGCGCGCATGGCGGTGAAGGCTTCGTGGCCGGGGGTGTCCAGGAAGACCACGTCGCCGCGCGGGGTGGTGACGTGATACGCGCCGATGTGCTGGGTGATGCCGCCGGCCTCGCCCATGACCACGTTGGTGGAGCGGATGGCGTCCAGCAGCGAGGTCTTGCCGTGGTCGACGTGGCCCATGATGGTCACGACGGGCGGGCGGGACTGCAGGGACTCGGGCACATCGGCCTCTTCCACGTCGATGAACAGGTCTTCGTCGAAGCCGATCTTCTCGACTTCGTACCCGAACTCGGCAGCGACGAGGACGGCGGTCTCGTAATCCAGGGACTGGTTGATGGTGGCCATCATGCCCATGGACAGGAGCACCTTCATGAGGTCCTGCGCCTTAAGGCCCATCTGGCGCGCCATCTCGGCGACGCGGATGGCGTCTTCCATCTTGATCTTGCGCTTGATGGCCTTCTGGGGCTGGGACTGAGCCTGCGCGGCCATGATCTGGGCAACCTGGTCGCCGCCCTTCTTCTTGGTCTTCTTGCCGCCGCGTCCGGTGCGGTCCTGAATGTCGCCGCCACGACGCTTGCCGCCGGGGCCGCCGCGTCCGGAACGGTTGCCGTCGTCAGCTGCGGCCTTGCCGCCGAACTCCACGACGCGCTTGTCCTTGCGGCGCTTGCGGTCGTCGGATTCGGGCGCGGGAGCAGCAGGCTGCGGACGGTCGAAACCGCCGGGGCCGCCGGGACGGGGACCGCCAGGTCCGCCGGGACGGGGACCACCGGGGCCGCTGGGGCGATAGCCGCCGGGACCGCCAGGTCCGCCGGGACGCTGTCCGCCGGGGCCGCCAGGACCGCCGGGTCCGCTGGGACGATAGCCGCCGGGACCGCCAGGTCCGCCGGGGCGCTGTCCGCCGGGACCACCAGGGCCGCTGGGACGGGGAGCTCCCGGTGCGGGACGGGGTTCCGGCGCACGGGGTTCGGGCATGGAAATGATGCGCACCTGGGGACCGATGGGGACCTCGCGCTTGGGCTTCTTCACCCGCTTTTCGGGCTCAGCGCCTTCACCCTGGGGAGCCTGGGAGGCCTGGGGCGCCTGGGCATCCGCCTCGGAGGCGGGCGCTTCGGATTCCCCGGACGCTTCAGCCACGGGAGCGTGCTCCGGGGCTTCGGCCTGGACGCTCTCCACCTGGGCGGCCTGGACGGGCTCGCTGTCGGCGGACGCCGCAGCCTGCCCGGCCTGTTCGTCCTGAACGGGCTGGGGCGCCTGCTCGGGTTGAGGCGCGGGCTGCTCTTCGGCCTGCGCGAACTCGTGCTCGTGCACCACCGGAAGGTCCTGCTCCTCGGCCTGGGGCTCCGGCTCGGGCTCAGGCTGGGAGATGATCCTGGCAGGAGGGGTCTCGATCATTCTGCGGCGCGGCTTGGGCTGCGCGGTCTGCCTGGCGGGCGCGTCCTGATCCTGCTCCTTTTCCTCGGGGGCGGAGGACGGAGCGGAATCGGGCGCATCGGCCAGGGCCTCAGGCTCGGCGTGGGACGCGCTGGCTCGACGCCGTCTGACCACCACTCCCGGCTGGGACTGGCTCTGGACGACTTCGGACTTGGCAAGCCCCGACTTCAGTTTGGCGCGAACCTGGGTGATCTGATCGTCCTCCAGGGTGGCCATCTCGCTGGACACACGGATATCCAGCTCCCGCAGGGCCTGGTAGATGTCCTTGTTGCTGACCCTCAGCTCCTTAGCGAGGTCTCGGACTCTAAGCTTCGTCACGTTTGCCTTCCCCCTTGCCTTTCCTCACGGCGGCAGCGCGTTTGGGGAATTTAGCCTTGCAGGCTTCCCCAGCGCAACAGTAGTAGCCCCTTCCGGGCAGGATATACGCCTCGTCGGGCGTCCATTCACCCCGCCACACGTGGCGGGTCAAGTCATGTTTCTGGAACCGGACTCTGCAGACCATACAGGTCCGCACCGGTCCCTGGAGATCGTTATTTACCGGCTTCTTCATCGGCCTCGCCGACCTGGTCGGCGCTGACCGCCGGGTTCACTTCAGCCGTGGCGGGAGCCGCTTCCTGGGCATCGTCCATGTCGTCGGGAGAGAGGTCGTCCTTCTCCTCGCCCGGCTCGGCCTCGTCGTCGTCCCCTTCCTCGGGCTTGGGCTGCGCGGGCAGCAGAAGCCTGATGGCGGCGCGCAGGTGGTCGCGCTTGGTCGGGGTCATGCCCGTGATGCGGTCCAGGTCCTCGTCGGAGGCCTCGGCGAGCATGGCCACGGTGTCGAATCCGGCGGAGAGGAAGTTCTCCATGTTCATTTCGGCCACGCTGGCCAGCTGCTCCATGCCAGCGCGCGCGGCGTTCAACTCGGAGTAGCGCGAATCGGTGAAAATATCGATCTTCCAGCCGAGCAGCTTGGCGGCAAGCTTCACGTTCTGGCCCTTGCGGCCGATGGCCAGGGTGAGCTGGTCGTCGGGCACCACCACTTCCAGGGTCTTGTCGTCCTCATCCACCATGATGCGGGTGATGCGGGCGGGGGAGAGGGCGTTGGCCGCGTAGGTGGCGATCTCGGGATGCCAGACCACGATGTCGATGCGCTCGCCGTGCAGTTCCTGGACGATGTTCTGGATGCGCGAGCCGCGAACGCCCACGCATGCGCCCACCGGATCGACGTCGCGGTCCTTGGAGGACACGGCGACCTTGGCCCGGGAGCCCGGATCGCGCGAGACGCCGAGAATGCGCACGGTGCCGTCGGAGACTTCGGGCACTTCGCGCTTGAACAGGGCGGCCATGTAGTCGGGGTGGGTGCGCGAGACGACGATCTGGGGTCCGCGTCCGCTGGGCAGCACTTCGATGATGAAGGCCTGCACGCGGTCGCCGCGCTTGTAGCGCTCGCGGGGGATCTGCTCTTCCTTGGGCAGCATGGCCTCGGTGCGTCCCAGGTTGATGATCCAGCCGCCACGGTCGCGGCGCTGGATGATGCCGGAGACGATCTCGCCCTTGCGGTCCTTGTATTCCTCGTAGATGATCTCCTGCTCGGCGTCGCGCATGCGCTGGATGATCACCTGTTTGGCAGACTGGGCAGCGATGCGGCCCAGGTCTTCAACCTTGAGCTTGAAGCCAAGTTCGTCGTCCATCTGGACGTTGGGATCGACCTGCCTGGCGTCTTCCAGGTTGATCTCGGACAGGGGATCTTCCACCTCGTCCACAACGATCTTGAACTGGAAAACCTCGATTTCGCCGGCCTCGTCGTTGTAGCTGACTTCGATGTCCATGTGCTCGCCGAATTTGCGGGCAACCGAGGAACGGACAGCTTCCTCGAGAGTGTCGATTAGCAGGTCGCGGTCGATGCCGCGGTCCTTGCTGATCTGGTCGATGGCCTTGCGAAGCTCCATACCCATACGGGGTCCTCCGAATGCAGCCTTACGCCTTGTCGCGCGCGGCTGCTTTGTCTGCCTTGGAAGTCTTTCTGGCCCTGGCCTTGCTGGCTTCGGGCGTATCGAACTCGTGGACCAGCCTGGCCCTGGTCACGTCGCTCCAGGGGAAGCTCACGGGCTCTCCCTCGAACATGATCGTGACGGTCTCGCCATCGATGGACACAAAGGCCCCCTTGAGGCGCTTGCGTCCCTCCAGGGGCTTGCCCAGCGGCTCGGCCAGGGTGATGTCCAGATCGCGGCCCACATAGGGGGCGAGCTGGGAAATTTCGAAAAACCGCCTCTCCAGTCCGGGAGAGGAGACCTCCAGCTGATAGGCCCCGTGGATCACGTCTTCCATGTCCAGGGCCAGCCCCAGCTGGCGGCTGACCTTGGCGCACTGCTCAACGTCCACGCCCTCGGCGGATTCAATGAAGAGACGCACGGTGGGACGTCCGTCCCCGCCCGCGATCTCAAGGCCCCACACGGAAAGGCCGAGGCTCTCCACGAAGGGGGCGGCCAATTCCCGGATTCTGGCTAGTTCTTTTATTTTATCTTGGCTCATAGCAAAAAAAAAGTGGACCGAACCGAATGGCCCACCCCTGTAATCGTCTGGGATTTCGCCCAGACGTCATGAGGATTTTTTTGGAGCGGGCGACGAGATTCGAACTCGCGACACCAAGCTTGGGAAGCTTGTACTCTACCAACTGAGCTACACCCGCTCGCAAAGTACGTCATATTATGCGGATTGGGGGGAGTGTCAAGCTTTTTGCTGCGATTGCGCCCTTGCCCCAACCCCGCCCGATTTGATACTGACGGGGCGATGCAGCAGCAGCCAATCATTCTGGGTCGTTACGACAAGGGAACTGGCGAAACCGGCGATTACGGCCTGGCCGCATTCCTGTTGCTTGCCCTCGGAGCCGCGCTCAGGTTTTACCAACTGGGCGTCCCGTCCATGTGGACGGACGAGATGCTGGTGGCCTTGAACGCCTCCAAGTCCGTTCCTTATATAATCAGCCTTGCGGAAAATGTGGAGGTTCATCCTCCTTTTTTTTATTTTTTCACAAAAGCCATGCTCGCGGCAGGGGCGTCGGATTTCTGGCTGAGGCTTCCCTCCGCGGTGTTCGGGACGCTCTCGCTGCTGGTTCTCTGGCGAGTGGGGGAGCGACACCTGGGCAGCCGGTTCGCCGCCCTGGCCGCGCTGGGCTTTCTGGCGACGCATCCCCTGCACATCTGGATTTCGCGCCAGCTGCGCCCGTACGCGCTCATCTCGCTCTGCGCGGTCCTGGCGCTGGGATTTCTGCTGCGCTACCTTGAAGAAGGAAAGGGGAGCTCCGCCAGGCGCACGCTCTATGCCTGCCTGCCTCTGGCGCTCAGCCACTACCTGGGCTTTCTGGTGCTGGGGACGCAGTGGCTGGTGAGCTTCGCCGCCTCGCTGGTACGCGGCGTGCCGGGAGTCGCTTCCACCCTGTGGTTCGGACTGGGCACGGCCCTGTGCGCCGCGCCTGCCGCCTGGTTCTTCTGGGACGCCAAGGTCCGTCGCCAGGAGGCGGTCATCGCGGCGGGCAAGGGCTACGGACCTGCCCTCGATAAAGTGCTGGACGCGCTCCAGGGCGTGCTGGCCTTCGGGATGGACCTCCCCTTCGCCTGGGTCGCGCTGGCCGCGCTGATGGTCGCCGGGACCTTGGCGCTCCTGTTTCGGCGAAGCGCCGCCGTGGCCCTGGCCGCCCTGTTCGTCCTGCCCCCGCTGGCCCTGGTGCTGGCCCAGTACGCCAGCCACCTCTACGCGGTGCACCTGAGCTTCCTGCTGCCCGTGGCCGTGTTGCTGGCCGGGGCCGGGGCCGAGGGCCTCGCGCCCGGGGCCTGGCGCCGTCCCTTCACCGTGGTGCTCCTCAGCCTGTGCCTGGCCGGGGCCTTCGTCGGACTCAAGGGCAAGGCCTTCTACGACTCCAAGGGCGTCGTGGCCACCTGGTGGCACATGGGCTTCTATAAGGATATCGCGAGTACCCTGCGCGCCAACTTCAAGCCCACGGACATGATCTCGTTTCACGACCTGGGACTTTTCGAGTCCGTGAACTGGTACGCGTCGCAACTGGACGGAGCCGGAGCGCCAGCGAGCCAGACGCTCGGGCCGGACAAACCCTCCGTGATGGCGGTGTTCGTCACCAACTACGGAGAATTCGGCCATTTCTTCCAGTCCGAGGCCCAGTTCCGGGAAATGTTCGGCGATGCCGGGGCAGTGGCCCAGCGCGACAACATCCGCCTGTATCAGGCGGCCATCGCCCGCCAGCCGGACATGGCGCTCTCCGGTCCGGGGTTCGTGGCCGAGCTCACCGGCAAGCCCACGGACGTCTACGCCCGCGCCTGGACCCTCCGGGACCTCTCGGTCTGGCCCTACTTCGGCTGCGCCCTGTTCCCCACCAAGCCCCGCCAGCCCGGAGAGGTGGTCTACCGCTTCACCAGGGCGGAAGCGGAAGGGGAGAACGCCGGGGAAGCCCTGTCGCGCTTTGCGCTGCTGGCCGATTTTGAGCTGGACGCGTCCGGCAACCTGCTCAAGGTGGAGTACCGTTTCGACGACGAGCCCTGGTCCGCCCTGATTGAAGAGACAGGGGCCAGCAAGGGAACCTGCCGCCTTGCGAGGTTTACGCGCAACGCGCCGTACACGCATCTGTGGCTGCGGGCCACGCTCATGGCCGGGGAGAAGACCGCCACGTCCGAGATGAGCGCGCTGGGGCAGGCGAAGCTCTCCAGGCTGCTGCTGTGCGCGGACCAGGACGGCGCGCGCTTCGGCAGCTCCACCCTGGCCTTGGCCGAGTCGGGTCTGGGGACGCTGGAGCGCCTGCCGGGCGATGTGCTGATGCGCTGGGGCCTGGGCCAGGGGAGCAGCCTGGAGTATCGCCTGGACGAGGCGCGGCCCCTGGCGCTCAGCTACCGCTTCACCAGCCGCCTGCCCGGCCAGAGCGTGGAAGTGCTGGCGGACGGCGAACGCGTGGCCCTGCACGAGAACCTGGAGCAAGGCCAGGAGGTGGACCAGCGGCTGGAGATTCCCGGCAAGGCCGGGGCAGGGCGCATCGAACTGCGCTACACCCGCTGGAACCACAAGGACGCCGGGTCGACATTCGCCCCCGGCGACCCCCGCCAGATAGCCGTCTCCTTCATGGACCTCACCCTGGAAGCTCCGGGGCTGGCCGGTGCGGCGGTTCCTCCGCAGGTGCTGCCCAAGTAGGGGCGGGCATCGCAACCGCTGAATGTCTGGGGCATCGCGCATGAGCGCGGTGCCCTTTTTGTTGATCCTCCCTGGTCACGAAAGCCGAAACCTACCCAAATCCCCCTGGCACGCTTCCTGCTCATTCCGGCCCGAGGAGGAGCGCCGCCATGCAACAAAGCTCAATCAGCGCGCTTTTCGGGGCGTTAAGCAACGAAACGCGGCTTAATATCATCGCCAATAATTTGGCGAACGTGAACACTGCCGGGTACAAGGCCGACAAGGTCTCGTTCCAGGACGTGTTCCAGCGGATGGCCTCCGACTACAGCCCGGACGCGCGTAACGACCTCCAGCAAAAGCAGCTTCTGCCGCGTCCGCTGATCGTGGCCAAGCCCAGGCTGGCCGAGCAGACCCTGGACATGACCCAGGGCAGCCTCCAGCCCACGGAAAATCCGCTGGACATGGCCATCTCCGGTCCCGGCTTCTTCCGGGTTCAGACCCCGGACGGCCAGTTCCTCACCCGAAACGGCCAGTTCTACCGCAACAACCAGGGCATGCTGGTCACCAACCAGGGCTACCCGGTCATGGGGCAGTCGGGGAACATCACCATCCCGGACGGGAAGGTGGTTTCCGTCTCTCCCGGCGGGCAGGTGCTGGTGGACAACGTGATCGTGGGCGCCATCGACATCGTGGACGTGGCCGACCCGAAGCTCCTCAAGAAGTACGGCCAGAGCCTCTACACCGGGGCGGACGGGGCCCAGCCGGTCACGCGGCCCATCGATTCCAGCAGGACCTCCGTGAACCAGGGGTATCTGGAGAAGCCGAACGTGGAAGTTGTCTCGGAGATGGTGGGCATGATCGAGGCCCAGCGCTCCTTCGAGGCGTACACCAAGATAATCACAAGCACTCAGGAAATGGACCGGGACGCCGTGACGAAAGTCGGCGAGACCCGGTAGTTAAGGAGGATACGCCGCCATGATGCGTTCACTCTACACGGCGACCACCGGCATGGTGGCGATGCAGCTCCAGATAGACACGATGTCCAACAACCTGGCCAACGTGAACACCCTGGGCTTCAAGAAGAGCCGCGCCGAGTTCGAGGACCTGATGTACCAGACCTTGAACGTGGCGGGCACCCAGAACGAGGGCGGCTCGCGCATTCCCACCGGCCTTCAGGTGGGCATGGGCGTTCGTCCCACCACGGTGCACAAGTTCTTCCAGCAGGGCGATTTCCAGAACACGGGCAACCAGTTGGACATCGCCATCTCCGGCCAGGGCTTCTTCAGGCTCCAGGACCCGGAAGGCAACGACGTCTACACCCGCTCCGGCGCGTTCAAGCTGAACCAGGACGGCACCGTGGTGAACGCGAACGGCTACACGCTCCAGCCCACGTTCACCATCCCGCAGACCGCCACCAACGTGGTCATCACGGAGAACGGGGTGATAAACGCCACCGACTCCAACGGCAACGTCCTGGCGACCACCACCATCCCGCTCTACACCTTCATCAACCCCGCCGGGCTCACGGCCCAGGGGCGAAACGTCTACAAGATCACCGACGCCTCGGGCGCCGCCCAGGAGCTCACCCCCGGCAACCAGAACGCCGGAACCCTGGTGCAGGGATTTTTGGAGATGTCCAACGTGCAGATGGTGGACGAGATGGTGGGCCTGATCGTGGGCCAGCGCGCCTACGAGGCCAACTCCAAGTCCATCTCCACGGCCGACGCCATGTTGCAGACGGCTGTGAACCTCAAACGCTAACGGCGGTACATGATCATGTCACAATCCGCACTCCCCATTCGCCGCGTCGGCTACATCCTGGCCGCAGTGTGCGCCATGGTTGCCTTCCTGGCCGCGAGCTCGTCTTTCGGAGCTGGCGTCATGGACTGGAAACTCAAGATCGCCCCGGCGGCGGCCATCACGGGCGAGCGGGTGATGCTTGGCGAAATCGCCGAGCCCGTGGGCCAGATCGACGCCGAAACCTGGCGCATCCTGGCCTCCACGCCCCTGTGGTCGTTCCCGGGCCGCGAAGGCCAGCTGACCTTCACCCGCAAGAAGATCCTTGACGACCTGGACCGCCTGTTCCCCGGCGCGGAGCAGAACTTCGCCGTGCCCGAGCAGGTGGTGCTCAAGAAGGGCGGGGGCAAGCCCGTGACCGTGTCCGAGGTGGACAGGATGATTGTCGACTATTTGACGGCCAACATGACCGGCCTGGACGGCGAGCTCGAGGTCAAGGAGATCACCCTGCCGGGCCAGCTGTTCATCGACAAGGACCTGGAACGCTTAAGCGTCGAAGGCGTGGGCGCAATGACCCCCGGCCGCGTGAACCTGCGCCTGACCGTAACCGCCCTGGACGGGCGCGTGCTGCGACAGATCGCGGCCAACGCCTTCGTCAACGTGTGGAAGGTCATCCCGGTGGCCGGGCGTCCGCTCAACCTGAAAGAGGGCGTGCTGACCCCGGAGAAGATCACCTACGAGCGGCGAAACCTCGCCCTGGTGCGCGGCGTCCCCTGGGAGCCCAAGGACCCGACCCCCGTGCGCGTCAAATCATCGCTCAACCAGGGCACGCCCCTGACCTCGGAGACCGTGGAACCCATGCCCGCCATCCTCAAGGGAACGCAGGTGTACTGCCTGTGGCGCGGCCCCAGCATTCAGCTCGTGATGCCTGTGACCGCCATGACCGACGGAGCCAAGGGCTCACAAATAACGGTACGCAATGTGCAAAGCGGCAGGGAACTGGCCGCCGTGGTCCAGGACGCCAAGACCGTCGTGGCCAGATAGGGAGAGAAAGCCATGAAGACCAAGACACTAGCCCTGTGGGCCGCCTGCGCCCTGGCCGCAGTCGGATCAGCCTGCGCCCCTCCGGCCCAGAAGCAGCCAAGCCCCATGACCTCGCTCACCCCGCCGGTGATCCAGGCTCCGTCACCCGCCAACAATCCGGGGTCGCTCTATTCCCAGGCGGCCCAGCCCAACTACCTCTATGAGGACAACCGGGCCAGGCGCATCGGCGACATCGTCATGGTCAACGTGGTGGAGAAGTCCAACGCCAAGAACAAGTCCAAGACCAAGTCCAACGGCAAGAACTCCATGGACATGGGCGTGGACAACTATTTCACCCAGCACTCCATCACGCCTTTCCCCGGCAACGGCATGATCAAGGGCGCGACCGGGCTGGACATCGCGGCGGCTGCCGGGATGCAGGGCTACGTGGGGACCGGTTCGCCCATCGTGAAGACCGACCGCAACAACCAGTTCGACTCCGACGGCGAAACCAGCCGCGAATCCACCGTGACCTACACCATCGGCTGCCGCGTGGTGAACATCCTGCCCGGCGGCGTGATGCAGGTGGAGGGCGCGCGCCAGGTGCGCGTCAACGACGACACCCAGATCATGGTGGTGCGTGGCCTCCTGCGCCCCATGGACGTGGGTCCGGACAACATGGTCTCCTCCTCGGCCCTGGCCGAGGCCCAGGTGGACATGTTCGGCACCGGCGTTCTGGCGGACCGTCAGAAACCCGGCTGGCTCTCGCGGGTGCTGGACAACATCTGGCCGTTCTAGGCGGTCCGGAGCAACTTTTAGCGATGCAGTCGAACCACGCGGCGCGGCGAAACCCACACGCACCGCACGTCCACTCGGGGGAGGGGGCGAAGGTTCCAGGAGCACTCGACATGAACAGGCACCCACTCGCAATCCTGCTGCTGACGGCACTCGTCCTGGCCGGGCTGGCCTCTTCGGAGGCACAGGCGGCGCGCCTCAAGGACGTGGCCTCCTTCTCGGGCGTGCGCACCAACCAGCTGGTCGGCTACGGCCTGGTGGTCGGCCTTGGCGGCACGGGCGACAAGCGCGGCTCGGACTTCACCATCCAGTCCATCTGGAACATGCTCGACAAGATGGGCGTGCGCGTGGACAAGAAGACCCTGCGGCCCGCCAACGTGGCCGCCGTCATGGTCACTGCCCAGATGCCCGCCACGGCGCATCCCGGCACCAAGCTCGACGTGACCGTGTCCTCCCTGGGTGACGCGTCCAGCCTTTTGGGCGGCGTGCTCCTCATGACGCCCATGAAGGGCGTGGACGGCGAGATCTACGGCCTGGCCCAGGGCCCCGTGGCCGTGGGCGGCTTTTCGGCCTCTGGCGCTGCGGCCTCCGCCACCAAGAACGTCACCACCGTGGCCACCATCCCCGGCGGGGCCAACGTGGAGCGCTCCGTCCCCTTCGATTTCAACGGCCAGCGCGACCTGACCATCAATCTCGGCTACCCGGACTTCACCACCGCCATGGCCATCGTGAAGAAGATCAATCAGGCCCTGGGCGGGGGCTTTGCCCGCGCATCGGACGCCTCCACCATCAAGCTGGAGATCCCCGAGCAGCACAAGGGCAACATGGTTCCCCTGATGGCTACCGTGGAGAACCTCGAAATCACCCCGGACAACAAGGCCCGCGTGGTGGTGGACGAGAAGACCGGCACCGTGGTTGTGGGCCTCAACGTGAAGCTGACCCGCTCCGCAGTGACCCACGGCAACCTCCAGATCACCATCCAGGAGTCCGCCGAAGTGTCGCAGCCCCTGCCGTTCGCGCCCATCGGGGCCGAGACCGTGGCCGTTCCCGAGACCACCATCGGCGCCACCGAGGAGAACCGCAAGCTGCGCATGGTGGAAGGCGCGACCCTGCAGGAGCTGGTGGAAGGCCTCAACGTGCTCAAGGCAACCCCGCGCGACCTCATCAGCATCCTGAAGACGCTCAGGTCCGCCGGCGCGCTGCACGCCGACCTCGAGGTAATCTAAGCCATGAGCCTGACCCCCGACGTTGCCGCCCAGACATCGGCTGCCCTTTCCGCGCGCGGCGCGGCACAGGCGCAGGCCATGTCCCAGCCCCTGAACCATGCCAGGATTCAGGCGAACGGTCAGGCTGGAAGCGCGGCGGGGGGGCAGGCTCCCAAAATGCCCGAGAAGTCCTTCGGCAAGATCCTCGAATCGCTTACGCCCGAAAAGGCCGCCGCTGCGGGGATGTCCCCCGAGGCCCAGAAGACCCTGACGGCCCAGGCCATGAACAAGCGCTTCGCCCCCGGCCCGAGCGAGGAAAAGAAGCTGCGCGAGGCCTGCGAAGGCTTCGAGTCCGTGTTCATCGGCCAGATGCTCAAGGAGATGCGCAAGACCGTCCAGAAGGACGGGCTGCTCCACCGCAAGGAAGAGGACCAGTACGTTGCCATGTTCGACGAGGAGCTGTCCAAGACCCTCACCAAGCAGGGCGGTATCGGCCTCGCGGACTTCATGCAGCAGCAGCTTGCCACCAGGGCCGGCGCCAATACGGCAATGCCAGTTCCGCCCGCCGAGGGAGGGCTTCGCAGGTCCGCTTCGGAAACCATGGCCCTGGCGGCTCCGGGCAAACCCATGCAGAGAAGCTTCAGAGACAAGGGCTTAAGGCCCTTGCAGGCAGCCGGATCGCTCCAGGGCCACGCTGTGGTGCTGGCCTCGGACGCGGTGCGCCCCGGCATGCGCGCCGCTGCGAATGCTTCAGCTGGCGCCGATGCCCAGGTCATGCAGCGTCCCGGATCGCTCGCCGGAACGCCCTCGCAGCATCTGGGCCAGCCCGGATCGCAGTATTTGCAGGGACAGGACGCCCAGCTTGCAGCCGCAGGGCAGTTCATCTCTCCCGTCTCCGGCGAGCTCACCTCGGAGTACGGCTGGCGGCGCGACCCCTTCACCGGCCAGCGGGCCTGGCACGCAGGCATCGACATCGCCGCTCCCGAAGGCACGCCGGTGCGCGCGGCCCGGGACGGCACGGTGGTGTTCTCCGGGCGCGAGCGCGGCTACGGCAATCTGGTGGTGGTGGAACACGAGGGCGGAGTGCGCACCTACTACGGCCACAACAAGGCCAACGAAGTGGCTGAGGGCCAGAGCGTGAAAGCTGGTCAGGTCCTTGCACAGGTAGGGCAGACGGGCAGAGCCACCGGGCCGCATCTGCACTTCGAGGTGCGGGTGGACGGAAGGTCGGTGGACCCGGCGAGTCAAGGCGGAACAAGGGTTGCGGCCGCCACGGCGCCTGAAATCCAGGTTCCGGTTCTCTAAAGGGAGATCGCCATGAACAAGCGCATTCTGGAAAATCTTACCCGGCAGCATAAGGCCCTCCACGTCCTTAAGCACATACAAGAGGAAGAGTTTTCCTACCTCCGGGAGTTCAAGCCCCAGTCCGTAGGGGCGTTGGAGTTCTCCATCCAGGAGCTCATGCGCCAGCTCATGGTTGAGCGCAAATGCGTGCGCCGCATGATAGGCGAAGTTGTGCCCGGTGCGACCCGCCTGACGCAGCTTACGGAATATTTCGGCGAGGAGTGGGCGCAGGTGGAGGACCTTCTGTCCAAGATCGACGCCCTGGAGCAGACCTGCGCCAAGCAGGCAGAGAAGAGCTACGCCCTGGCCCTGGCCCTTTTCGACCAGTCCAGCGGCTACGTGGACTTCTTCAAGCAGAAGCTGACACCCACCAAGCAGTCCTACGGCCCGCGCGGCGTGTTCGCCAAGACCAAGCCTGCACCGGCCATGTTGAGGGGGGCCCTGTAAATGCCCGGCATCGCGTCGCTCCTGAATATCGGCCAGAAAGCCCTCAATGCCTCCCAGGTGGGCATCGAGGTTACGGGCCAGAACATCGCCAACGTGAATACCGAGGGGTATTCGCGCCAGCGGGTGATGTTCCAGGACGACCTGTACATCGATTTCAAGCCCGGCCAGATAGGCACCGGCGTCCAGGCCGCTGAAATCCAGCGGATGTTCGACAAGTTCATCGAGAGCTCCTACAACAGCAAGGCCTCGTCCGCCGAGCGTTACAACGCGCTGTACCAGTCCATGCGCTCCGTGGAGGCCATCTTCAACGAGGCCAACTCCACAGGCGTGTCGGAGTCGCTCACCAAGTTCTTCCAGGACTGGCAGAACCTGAGCCTGGACCCCTCAAGCTATCCCCAGCGCCAGAACGTGCTGAGCGACACCCAGACCCTGATGTCCATCCTGCGCCAGGCCGACTCCGACCTGGACGCAATCCAGCAGCAGGCCAACTCCTACATTTCCCAGGATGTGAGCAACTTAAACCAGCTGCTCAAAGACATCACCGACATCAACAGGCAGCTGGCCGTCCATGACAACCCGACCCAGAACAACGCCAACGGCCTCTACGACGAGCGGGCCAGGAAGGTGCGCGCGCTGGCCGAGATCATAGACATCTCCATGATCGACAACGGCGGGTCCAACGTCACCATCATGGACAAGGCCGGGCACACCCTGCTGGACGGAGTGAACTACTACGAGGTGAAGCTCGAGACCAACAAGGTCATCAAGAACCTGATCCCGGGATCGAACTTCGACGGAACGGTCAACTTCTCCGGCTCAGACGATTTCGAGTACACCATCAAGGTGGTGAACGGCGGCGACGTGTCCTCCGGTTCCTCCGCCGCGCAGTTCCAGGTGTCCCTGGACGGCGGCACCACCTGGCTGCGCGACGACTCCGGCGCGATCAAGACCTTCTATGCCCGCCCCGACGAGCTGTCGGTCACGGCAGGCAACCTGAAGCTCTCCTTCGGCCAGCTCTCCAACAGCGGGCTGACCCCCACCGGGCAGCTCCAGGCGGGCGACACCTTCACCATCGTGCCCAAGTCGGGCCTGTTCTGGTACCAGTCGGCGGCGACCCCGATCAACATCACGCCGCAGATCTACTTCAACGGCCAGGACAACACCACGCGCGTCACCGGCGGCAGCCTCGCCGGTAACTTCCAGCTGCGCGACTACAACGTGGGCCGCTACAAGGAGCGCTTGGACGCCCTGGTCAAGACCATCGTCTGGGAGACCAACCGCATCCACAGCCAGGGTTCGGGCCTCAAGATGTTCACCGACGTCACCGGCACCTACGCTGCCAGGGGCTCGGACATCGCCCTGGGCTCGGACTCTTCCGGGCTTACGTTCTCCTCGAAGCTCTCTTCGGGCGCGTCCATGATGTACGTGTTCAACTCCGCCACCGGAGAGCCCGTCTCCAACGGCTTCCTGGATTTCGACGCCAGCACGCCGGGGCTGCAGCTCTTCGACCCGAGCCAGCACACCCTCGAGGACGTGGCCGGGGCCATCAATGGCACCTTCGGCAACTTCCTGACGGCCACCGTGGTCAACAACCAGCTCCAGGTGAACGCCAAGAGCGGCTACAATTTCGGTTTCGGCACCGACGCAACCGGCCTGTGGGCGGCGCTTGGCGTCAACACGTTCTTCGCGGGCGACACCGCCCGCACCATGACCCTCAACCCCATGTGCGGGTCTGACTCGGGCTTCCTCAACGCCGGGCACATAAACGGCGCGAACGAGTCCAACCCGGGCGACAACAGCACGGCCCTGGCCATCTCCGGGCTGCGAAACAAGTCCGTGAGCATCCGCACCACCTTCGACGCGCCCACGTCCCAGTCGCTCCAGTCCTATTACAACAGCCTGGTGGGCGTGGTGGGCGTGGACACCGAGAACGCGAAATTCAACTACGACTTTGAAAATACCTTGGCCAAGGACCTGAACAGCCGCCAGCTGGAAGTTTCAGGTGTGAACCTGGACGAGGAAATGTCCAACCTGGTGAAGTTCCAGCACTCTTACCAGGCTGCGGCCAAGATGATCTCAACCGCCGACCAGATGTGGCAGACCGTGCTGGGTCTGAAGCAGTAAGGAGGGCGTCATGGCACTTCGCGTCGCCCAACAGATGATTTACACTTCGAGTGTAAATTACATGAACACCACCCTGACGCAGCTTATGGAGTCCAACCTCCAGGCGTCCAGTCAGAAGAAGATCAACCGCCCCTCAGACGACCCGGTCGGCATGACCCGCGTCCTGGGCTACCGCGACAACATCGCGGCCATCGACCAGTACGAGACCAACATCTCCATGGCCGAGGGCTGGCTGAACCTCGCCGACGCCACCATGGTACAGGTGAATACGGTCATCACCCGCGTGAAGGAACTGGCCGAACAGGCCGCCACTGGAACGCTCTCGGCGGCCAACCGCTCGCAGATCGCCTCCGAGGCGCGCCAGCTGTTCAAGCAGCTTATCGCCATGGGCAACACCGAGTTCGACGGCAAGGCCATCTTTGCCGGCCACAAGACCAACACCCAGCCTTTCACCGAGAGCCTGTGGCTGACCACCAACCAGCCGGGCGTGGTCTCCAACGCCGGATTCACCATCAACGGCTTCAACGAGACCACCACCGTGGTGCAGTACCTCCAGAGCGGCACCCTGACGGGCGGCAGCGAGTATAGGTACTCCACGGACGGCGGCACCACCTGGACCAGCGGGGCCGTCAGCGATCCGGGCGCGCCGAACAAACTTCAGCTTTCGCTGGGCGGGGTCTCCCTGGAGCTTGACCGGGGCACCAGCGTGGTGGCCACCAGCCGCACCAATTATAACGATTCCAACGGCACCTGGATGTGGATCCGTCCCACCGCCGTGTACAAGGGCGACGACGAGGACCGCATCGCCGTGGACCCCCTCCAGGGCATCGGCTCCACCGTGACCGGGTCCGCGCAGGGCGTGTTCCCCAACAACGTCATCGTGCGCATCGACCAGACCGGAACCCTGGCCTCCAACGTCAGCTACTCCTACAGCCTGGACGGCGGCATAACCTGGAATCTCTCCAACAGCTCCACCCCGGACGCCAACCCCGGCATGGCCAGCCTGAACATCCCCGGCGGCGTGCTGACCCTGAACTCCAACGGGGGCAACCAGTTGGCGGCGGGCAACATGTTCGTGGTGCGCCCGCGCAAGGCGCTCATCAACTTCGACATTTCGCCCACCGAACGCATTGTGGTGAACGGCATCGGCAAGAACATCTTCGGCGGCGTCTACAAGGACCCGGCCAGCAACTCCGCCCGCCCCGTGGTGATCGCGGGGAGCTCCGGGGCCACCAACCTGTTCGAGACCGTGGGCAAGCTGGTGGGGTTCCTTGAAACCAACAACCAGGCCGGCGTGCAGCAGGCCCTGGCGGACCTGCGTTCCTCCAGCCAGGTGATCCTGAACTACGCGGCAGACGTGGGCGCGCGCGAGAACAGGATGATCGTCGCCTCCGGAGTGCTGGACAACCTGAAGGCCAACCAGTTCGAGCAACTCTCCGTCACCGAGGACGTGGACATCTCCGAACTGATGACCAGGCTTGCTCAACAGCAACTGGCATATCAGTCTGTGCTGAAGTCGTCCTCCATGATCATGAACCTCAGCCTGATGAATTATCTGTAGCGGAAGCGGGAAGGATGCGTTGACAAGCACACGGGGCCGCACTAGGGTGCCCCAGCATCGTGAAGGATAAGAGGCGGGAATGCTCATACTGACGCGTCGACCAGGGGAGTCCATCCATCTGGGCGACAAAATAAAAGTGACCGTACTTGGTGTGCAAGGCAAGCAGATCAAGATCGGCCTGGAAGTACCCCAGGATATGCCGGTATACAGGGAAGAAGTATACCTGCGGGTGCTGGAGCAGAACCGCATGGCACTTGAAGCGGATCAACAAGACGTTCTGGCGGCGGCGGCATTATGGCAAAAAAGCAAGAACGAGTGATCCACAGCCGTATCGGCAAGCTGAGCATCCCCCCCGAGCGGGTGCTGCATTTCCCGCGGGGAATCATCGGCTTTGAACAGGAACGCGAATTCACCCTGGTGCAGATCAGGGACGACTCGCCTTTCGTGATCCTGCAATCCATGAACGACCCGCGCCTGGGCCTCATGGTGGCTGACCCCTACAGCTTCATCCAGGACTACGACGTGGTGGTGGGCGAGGCCGAACGCAAGCTCCTGCAGATCGACAACATCCGCCAGGTGCTGGTGCTGGTCACCGTGACCATTCCCCCCGGCAAGCCCGAGAACACGACGCTGAACCTCACCGGTCCCGTGGTGGTCAACCTCCAGGCCAGGATTGGCGTGCAGGTTCCCCAGACCGACGTGAAATATCCGACCCATTACCAGCCCGGCGAAAATCTGCCGAAGCAATCCTCGCCCGCCGAGGACAGCAAAAGCTGACGCTGCGGCGCACGAGACGCTTCAAGAACACCCAAAACCGGATGCCCGCGCATCCGGTTTTTTCGTGTCCGCAGGCAGGCGGACCGGCGAGACGATTGCCGCTCGCCCGGAAAGGGGAGTGGCGTTTCTGTTGCGAAATGAAGAGTGATTCCCATGGGTCCACACGCTGGAAGGTTGTGGTCCATGATATTATTGGCCGGAAGGAGCGCTGCCCGGCTGCCCGACGAATATGAATAATCGTGCGTGGTTGTCGGACTGAAAGGTACGTGTCGGCAGTCGTCGGGTTGCGTGCCCCGGCTTGTCCGATAATTCGGAAGAGGGTGTTTCATCCGGAAAAGTGGACTCGGCCCGCACGGCGCACGAATGTTACATGATTGTCGCTAAAGGCATGATATAGTGCGGTATTAGCAAAATTCCGGCATTGCGGACGAAACCAGAGCGCCCCGAACCTCATTTTTATAACATGCTGTTTTAACACGCATATTTGAGTCTGAGTGTCTTGGCACGGTTGTTGTTAAGGCCGAAGCAGATCGAATCCCTCCTTGACCGGGGAGGGCTGACGGTCTCCCTCCTTGACCGGGGAGGGCCGCCGTAAACCTCAGCTTACCGGGAGATAAATCAGAATGGTCAGCCAATCGCTCAAGCAGGCCTTCGCGACCGTTGTCGGCAGCGATAATATCATGGACGCCGAGGCAGATAAGCACTCCTATTCGTACGACGCCGCAGTCCTCGATCCCGTGCTTCCTTCCTTGGTCGTTCGCCCCACCACCATGGAAGCCATGGGCAAGGTGGTGAAGCTGTGCAACGACAACGGCCTGCCCATCACCGTGCGCGGCGCAGGGTCCAACCTTTCCGGCGGCACCATCCCGTCCAAGGGCGGCGTGGTCCTTCTGACCAACGCCCTGGATAAGATCATCGAGATCAACGAAGAGGACATGTACGCCGTGGTCCAGACCGGCGCCATCACCGCCAAGTTCGCCAACGCCGTGGCCGCCAAGGGCCTCTTCTACCCCCCCGATCCAGGTTCCCAGGCCGTCTCCACCTTGGGCGGCAACGTGGCCGAGAACGCTGGCGGCCTGCGCGGCCTGAAGTACGGCGTCACCAAGGACTACGTCATGGGCGTCAACTTCTTCGACGTCGACGGCAACTGGTGCAAGTCCGGCTCCAAGACCGTGAAGTGCGTCACCGGCCTGAACATTCCCCAGCTGATGGTCGGTTCCGAGGGAACCCTGGCCGTCATGAGCGAGTTCATCCTGAAGCTCGTTCCCCCGCCGCAGACCTCCAAGGCGATGATGGCCATCTTCCCCGACATCATGACCGCCTCGCGCACCGTGTCGGCTATCATCGCCGCCAAGGTCGTCCCCTGCACCCTGGAGTTCATGGACAACTTCACCATCGGCGCGGTGGAAGGCTACGCCAAGGTCGGCCTGCCCCTGGACGCCGGATCGCTCCTCCTGATCGAAGTGGACGGACACCCCGGACAGGTCGCCGACGACGCCGAGAAGGTCGAGAAGATCTGCAAGGACAACGGCTGCATCCGCATCCAGGTGGCCAAGGACGCCGTGGAGCGCAACAAGGTGTGGGAAGCCCGCCGCGCCGCCTTGTCGTCGCTTGCGCGCCTGCGCCCCACCACCGTGCTGGAAGACGCCACCGTGCCCCGCTCCAAGATTCCCGCCATGATGGAAGCCCTGGACAAGATCGCCAAGGACTACAAGCTGACCATCGGCACCTTCGGCCACGCGGGCGACGGCAACCTGCACCCCACCATCCTGTGCGACCGCCGCGACAAGGAAGAGTTCCACCGCGTGGAGCAGGGCGTCGACGCCATCTTCGCCGCTGCCCTGGCCCTGGACGGCACCCTCTCCGGCGAGCACGGCATCGGCCTGGCCAAGTCGCGCTACATGGAACTTGAGACCAACAAGGCCAGCGTGATGTACTCCAAGCGCATCAAGGCCGCCGTGGACCCCAAGAACATCCTGAATCCTGGAAAGATCCTGGGGGAGTAAGAACATGGCCGACCTGAATCAAATGCTCAAAATGCTGGGCGAGCTCGACGACCAGCTGGTCAACTGCATGCGCTGCGGCATGTGCCAGAGCGTATGCCCCGTGTTCGCCGAAACAGGCCGTGAGGCCGACGTGGCACGCGGCAAGATCGCCCTGCTGGAGTTCCTCGGCCACGAGATGATCTCCGACACCAAGGGCGTCAAGGATCGCCTGGACAAGTGCCTGCTGTGCGGCTCCTGTGCGGCGGCCTGTCCCTCCGGCGTCAAGGCCGTGGACATCTTCCTGAAGGCCCGCGCCATCGTCACCGCGTTCATCGGCCTGTCCCCCGTGAAGAAAGCCATCTTCCGGGGCATGCTGAGCAAGCCCAAACTGTTCAACAACCTGCTGGCCATCGGAACCAAGTTCCAGGGCCTTTTCACCAGCCCGGTGAACGACATCATCGGGTCTTCCTGTTCCAAGCTGCTGTCGCCGGTTCTTGGAGACCGCCATCTGCTCTCCCTGGCCGACAAGCCTCTTCGCAGCGCCGGCAACCTGAACACCGCTCCGGGCAAGAGCGGCCTGAAGGTGGCCTTCTTCTACGGGTGCGTCGTGGACAAGATGTTCACCACCGTGGGTGAGGCCATGCTGAAGGTGTTCAAGCATCACGGAGTGGGCGTTTACATGCCCATCGATCAGGTCTGCTGCGGGGTTCCCTCCCTGGCCTCGGGCGATATGAAAAGCTTCGAGGACCTCGTGAGGATGAACCTGAAGCTCTTCGGAAAGGGTGATTTCGATTACATCATCACCCCCTGCGGAACCTGCACCTCGGCCTTCCACCACGTGTGGCCGCTGATGTGCAGTGATTTCAGCCAGGAAGAGCGCGCACAGATCGAGATGCTCGCCAGCAAGGCCATGGATATCAACGCCTTTATCGCTGACAAGTTGGGCGTTTCCGTGGTCGAGTCGGCGGTCGGCGCCAAGAAGGTCACCATCCACGATCCCTGCCACCTCAAGAAAAGCTTGGGGGTGTCCGGGCAGGTGAGGACGGTGCTGAAGGCCAATCCGAACTTGGATGTTGTGGAGATGAGCGGGTCGGACGTCTGCTGCGGTTGCGGCGGTTCGTTCAACCTGCAGCATTACTCCGTGTCGACCAAGATCGGAAAGAAGAAGCGCGACAGCATCGCGGCCACCGGGGCGGACATTGTCGCTGCCGGTTGCCCGGCCTGCATGATGCAAATTGCGGACATGATGTCCCAGGCCGGAGACCGCATCGCCGTCAAGCACCCTGTGGAGCTGTACGCCCAAACCCTTGGGTAAACCGATCAACCGTTTCGTAAGGAGGATGAGTGATGGAACCCTGGATTCAAATTTATGACCCCATCAGCAAGAGCATCGGGCTGTCCGCGCTAGTTGCGGGCCTTCCGATCTACGCTCTGTTCTACCTGCTGGCCGTGAAGCGCATGAAGGGCCACGTGGCGGGCGGCATCGCCTCTTTGCTCGCCCTTGTGACCGGCATCGCGCTCTGGGGCATCCCGGCGTCCACCGCCATCGGCTCCTACACCTACGGCTTCGTGTTCGGCCTGTTCCCCATCGTCTGGATCGTCATCACCGCGATCTGGGTCTACAACATGACCGTCGAGTCCGGCGAGTTCGAGATCATCAAGAACTCCCTGGCTTGCATCACCGATGACCGCCGCCTCCAGGCCGTGTTCATCGGCTTCGCCTTCGGCTCCTTCATCGAGGGCACCGCCGGCTTCGGAACCCCCGTCGCCATCACCGCCGCCATGCTGGCCGGTCTGGGCTTCAACCCGCTGTACGCAGCCGGTCTGTGCCTGATCGCCAACACCGCCCCCGTGGCCTTCGGCGCGGTCGGTATCCCCATCACCGCCCTGGCCAAGGCCACCAGCCTGAACGAAATGGCGATCTCGCAGATCGTCGGTCGTCAGCTGCCCTTCCTGGCCGTGATCGTGCCTGTCTGGTTGTCCGTCACCATGTGCGGATTCAAGCGTTCCATGGAAGTCATGCCCGCCCTGCTGGTCGCTGGCGTGGCCTTCGCCGGAACCCAGTTCCTGATGTCCAACTTCCACGGTCCGGCTCTGCCCGACATCCTGTCGGCCATCGTGACCATCGTCGCCCTGTGGGCCTTCCTGCGCGTCTGGAAGCCCAAGACCGTGTTCCACTTCCCCGATGAGCCCGCGCCCACCGGCCCGGCCGTCTGCAACTACTCCTCCGGCGAGATCATCCGCGCCTGGATGCCCTACATCATCCTGGCCGTGCTGGTGCTCATTCAGGGCTGGCCCTCCATCAAGCCCGAACTCGCCAAGATGATCAACATCCCCATCGAGTGGCCCATGTACCACAAGATGGTTGCCAAGATGGCCGGCGACAAGGCTACCGCCCTGCCCGCCATCTACTCCTTCCAGCCCCTGGCCGCTGCCGGCACCGCCATCCTGCTCTCCGGCATCCTGGCCCTGTTCGTCATCCCGAACTACGGCGCCGGTCGCGCGATCAAGTGCTTCGGCACCACCATCGTCCAGCTGCGTTGGCCCATCGTGTCCATCGGCAACATCGTGGGCCTGGCCTACGTGATGAACGCCAACGGCATGTCCACCACCCTGGGCCTCGCCCTGGCCGGCACCGGCGTCATGTTCCCGTTCTTCGCCCCGATCCTCGGCTGGCTGGGCGTGTTCCTGACCGGTTCCGACACCTCGTCCAACCTGCTCTTCGGCAACCTGCAGAAGGTCACCGCCCAGGCCATCGGCGTCAGCCCCGAGCTGTGCGCTGCGGCCAACACCTCCGGTGGTGTTACCGGTAAGATGATCTCGCCCCAGTCCATCTCCGTGGCCGTGGCCGCCACCGGCCTGCACGGCAAGGACGGCGACATCTTCCGCTTCACGCTGTGGCACTCCGTTGCCATGCTGATGTTCATCTCCTGCCTGACCATGCTCATGGCTTACCCGCTGAAGTGGATGCTGCCCGTCCACTAAGCTAGCTTCCGCCCGACCAACCCGCCCGGGGGGGCCAATCGGCCCCCCCTCTTTTTTTTGTTGCCATGATTGCCGATTCGGCAGACAGAATGTAAAGCTCTACTTACACTCCTCAATCATGCAAAGAGGTCCACTCATGTCCACTCAACCAACCCGGAACAGCGGATTCAGCCTCTTCTTCCGCCGTTTTTCGATCACCTGGCGCTTTGTGCTGCTCCTCATGTTGTTCTCCATATTCGTGGGGGGCGTTGTCACGGTGTTCTACCTGGGCATGAAGCAGGTGCTGGACCACAATATTCAAGCCGCGCAAAACATCATGCTCGACGGTGAGAAGCAGAAGCTCGCCGTGGCGTCTGATACACTGGCGTTGTCCATCGGCGAAGCATTGAAGACTGAATTGGACTCCGCCAAGCGCATTGAACTGATCCGCAAGATGGTGGACCCGATCCGTTTCGAGAAGGACCAGTCCGGATATTATTTCGTCTACGAGAACACGGTGAACGTCGCACTGCCGCCCAACAAGGCCAACCAGGGCAAGGACCTCGGGGAAGCCAAGGACAAGAACGGCGTCTTCTTCGTGCGCGAGCTGATGAACAAGGCCAAGGCGGGCGGCGGATTCGTGGAATACGTGTTCCCCAAGCCCAATATGGGCGACCAGCCCAAGCTGGCCTACGCGGTGATGATACCAGGCACCAGCATGTGGCTGGGCACGGGCGTCTACATCGACAACGTGGACAAGGCCAAGGCCACCATCCGCGCCGAAAGCGAGGACCGCATCCGGACCATATTGAACAGGATCTTCCTGGGGATCGGGATAAGTCTGGTCTTCCTCATCGGACTGTGCGGGCTCATCATCTCCACCATCACTCGCCCCATCAGGGAAGCCACCGACGCTGCCCAGCGCTGCGCCAAAGGCGACCTGGACATATCCCTGGATGCGGCAGGAAACGACGAAGCCGCACGGATGCAGACAGCCCTCAACTCCATGGTGGCCACTCTGCGCCAGAACATCCAGGACATAGGCGCCAGGACCCGAGAGGCCCAGGAGAAGGCCGCCGCAGCCGACGAAGCACGCCAGATGGCCGAGCAGGCCATGGAAAAGGCCGAGCAGGCCCGCTGCGACGGCATGGCCATGGCGGCCAACCGCCTGGAGGCCGTGGCCGAGCATATCGCCCAGGCAACCGAGGCCATCTCCCACCAGGCCGACGAGATAAGCTCGCGCGCTGACGAACAGAGCGACCGCATCCGCGTCACCGCCACCAACATGGACCAGATGGCCGACGCGGTCATGGACGTGGCCCGCAACGCCTCCTCCGCCTCCATGCAGGCCGACCACGCCAAGAACAAGGCCCAGGAAGGCCGCAAGGTCGTGGCTGACTCCATCGAGGCCATGCGCCAGGTGGGCGGACAGGCCCAGGCCCTCAAGGTGAACATGGACGAGCTGGGCACCCGTTCGCAGGACATCAACCGCGTCCTGACCGTGATCTCCGACATCGCGGACCAGACCAACCTGCTGGCCCTGAACGCCGCCATCGAGGCGGCGCGTGCTGGCGACGCCGGACGCGGCTTCGCCGTGGTGGCCGACGAGGTCCGAAAGCTCGCCGAAAAAACCATGACCGCAACCCAGGAAGTCGCAGGCAGCATCTCGGCCATCCAGAACTCCGCCAAGGACAGCATTTCCAATACCGAGCGCGCCCTGGAGACCATTGAACTGGCCGGAAAGCTGGCCGATCAGTCCGGGGCAGTGCTCACGGAGCTGGTGAGCGGCGCGCAGACCTCCGCCGAGCAGGTGCAGAGCATCGCGGCTGCGGCGGAGGAACAGTCCAGCGCGTCCGAAGAGATCAATAGCTCCCTGGAATCAGTGAGCACCCTGACCGCAAAGACCCTGACCAGCGTGGAGAACGCCACCGGGGCCATCAAGGGGCTTCTGGCGCAGGCCAACGAGCTTCGCCGCATCATCGAGGAACTCAAATCCGAAGCCGGATGCACCACGACCGCCATCGGGCGGTAGTCATCTCTTTCGCCGAAGCGCGATTGCGTCGATTCTACGCAAATAAGGGGAGCAGGCTGACGGGCCTGCTCCCCTTTTTGCTTTCCCGCTTCGCGAGATTCAAAGCCCCAAAACTACAGGACCATGTTGTGCTTCTTCAAAAGCGCGTACAGGTGCGAGCGCGACAGCCCAGAGGTGTCCAGCATGGCCTGCAAATCCTTGCCGGTCTGGAAGGCCAGGGCGTCCAGGTATTCGCGTTCCTTGGATTCCTTGAAGGCCTTGAGCGTGGGCAGGGAGGCGTCGGCCTGGAACATGGGGCGGTAGGGCGCTGCTATGGGCGTGGCGTCGTCGCGGCGGCCGCGCTCGATGTTGGCCTTCATCACCTGGATGCGCACCTCCACGGGCAGGTGCTTGGCGTAAAGCGTCGGCTCCATGCCCGCCGCAGCCAGGGACCGTTCCAGCACGCCGAACAGTTCGCGAACGTTGCCTGGCCAGGAGTAGGCCATGAGCATGTCCGAGTAGTCGCTGCCCACGCCTTTCGTAGGCAGGCCGTAGCGCTGGCAGAGGGTGTCCAGGTGGGACAGGGTCAAAAGCTTGATGTCCTCCCGGCGTTCGCGCAGCGCAGGCAGGGAGATCACGAAGGTCTTCAGGCGGAACAGCAGGTCCTGGCGGAATTCCCCCTTGGCAGCCATGGCCTCCAGGTCGCGGTTGGTGGCGGCGATGAGACGGAAATCGCTCTGCACCTCCACGCTCGACCCCACCGGACGGAAGCGCTTCTCCTGCAGCACCCGCAGGAAGGCCTTCTGGATGCCCATGGGCATCTCGCCCACTTCGTCCAGCAGCAGCGTGCCGCCGTCGGCCAGCTTGACCAGGCCCGGTCTGTCCTGGTCGGCCCCGGTGAAGGAACCCTTGCGGTGGCCGAAGAGGGTGCTCTCCAGAAGAGTCTCGGTGAGCGAGGCGCAGTCCACTGCCACGAATTCGCCGTCGGCGCGGGTGGAGTTCTGGTGGATGGTGCGCGCAAGCAACTCCTTGCCGGTGCCGGTCTCTCCGGTGATGAGCACCGGGCCGGTCAGGCGCGAAGCCTGGGCCACCAGGTCAAGGCAGGCTTCCATCCTGGGGCTCGACCCGATGATGGATTCCCGGCGCAGCGAAACGGTGGAGACCTTCTGCCCCTTCTCCTTGTGGTACTTGAGCGCGCGGGTCAGCGAGAGCATGGTCTGCTTGATAGGCGCGGGCTTGACCAGATAGTCCCACGCGCCTCCTGATACGGCCATCTCCGCGCCGTCCGGGTCGCCAAGGCCCGTGAGGATGATAACTTCCGGGGGGCTGTCGCCGCGTCTGATCTCGGGCAGGGCCTCCAGGCCGTTGCCGTCGGGGAGACGGATGTCCAGAAGCACCACGTCCACCTCCTCGCGGCGCACGAGGGCCAGGCCCTCCGCCAGAGTGCCCGCGCCCAGGAAGGTGAAGTGCATTCGGCGCGAAAGGCTTTGGAAGGTGTCGCGGATTTCCGGGTCGTCGTCGATTACGAGGATTGTGGACATGAGGCGGGTCCGGTCTCCAGGACCTGGCCGATGGCGCGCGCCAGATCCTCTCCGTTATAGGGTTTGAGCAGAACGGTCTTGATGTTGCCCGCGCGTTCGGCCTCCGTCAAGGAGCTGCGCCTGCCGGACACCAGGATGACGGGAATGTCGGGCGCGGCCACGTGCATGCGTTCGGCCAGCTCCACGCCGGACATGCCGGGCATGTCGAAGTCGGTGACCACGATCTCCACCTCGCCGGGGGCCATTTTCAGATATTCCAGGGCCTGGGCCGCGCCGCTCTTGGCGGTCACGCGGTAGCCCATGAGCTCGAGCACCCGGGGGATGACCCGGAGCTGATCCTCGTCGTCCTCCACGAAGAGCACGTGCTCGCAGCCCTTGCGCACCGGGCCCTCGGGCAGTGCGGCAGGGGTGGTGGGGTCGAAGTCGTCGTGCTTGGGCAGGTATATCTCGAAGCTGGCTCCCTGGCCGGGCTGGCTGGCCACGCGAAGCCCTCCGTGGTGGGAGGTGACGATGCCGTGCACCACGGCGAGGCCCAGGCCCGTGCCTTCGCCCTTGGCCTTGGTGGTGAAGAAGGGGTCGAAGATGCGGTCCATGATCTCCGGCGGGATGCCGGGGCCGGAGTCGGTTACGGACAGGCGCAGGTAGCGGCCCGGCGCAATGTTCAGCATCTCCGCCTGGAGGTCGTCCAGGTCCACCTTGGAGAGCTCGATGGCCATGTGCCCGCCGGTTGCCCGCATGGCCTGGAATGCGTTGGCGCACAGGTTCATGACGATCTGGTGGATCTGGGTGGGGTTGGCGAAGGCGATGGCCGGGTGCACCTCGATGCGCCTGCTGAGCGTTATGTTGCGGGGCAGGGTGGCCGCGAAGATCGCCAGCGCGTCCTGCGCCACCTCGGCCATGTCGGTCGGGCTGAAGCCTTCCTGGGAGGGGCGGCTGAAGGTCAGGATCTGCTGCACCAGCTGCGCGCCGCGCCGGGCGGCCTTCAGGGTCCGCTCCAGGTCCAGGGCTGTGTCCGAGCCTTCGGGGATGTCCATGAGGGCAAGCTCGGTGGAGTTTATGATGGAGGTGAGGATGTTGTTGAAGTCGTGGGCGATGCCTCCGGCCAGCGCGCCGATGGCCTCCATCTTCTGCGACTGGAGGAGCTGGCGCTCCAGGCTGATCTTGGCGGTGACGTCCTCGGCCGTTCCCAGCACGCCCACCACCTCGCCCGCCTCGTCGTGCAGAGGGACGATGGTCATCTCCAGGCTCACGCGGGGGCGGCCCGGAAAAGCCAGGGACCACTCGCGCCGGTGTACGGAGTGCCCGGAGGTCAGCACGCGCCGGTTGACCTCCTCCGCGGAGGCGACTGCCTCGGGCGGCAGGATGGCCGACACCCGCTGGCCCACGATCTGCTCCGGGCGTTCAAGCCCGAAGAAATCCAGGAAGGAGCGGTTCACGCCGAGATAGTTGAGGTTCTTGTCCTTCCAGTAGACCAGCTGCGGGATGTTGTTCAGCACCAGCTGGAGCATGGCCTCGGAGCGGCGCAGGGCGCGCTCTGCCTCGCGGCGCAGGGTGATGTCCTGGATGGCTTCCACCACGCCGGCCACCTCGCCCTTGGCGTCCTTGTAGGTGGCCTTGCTGACGATCACGCCGTGGGTGTTGCCCAGGGCGTCCAGCATGTCGGTCTCGAAGCTCAGGATGCCCGGCTTGGAGAGCAGGTGCCGCTCGGCGGAATCGAAGCGCCTGGCCAGGGGGTGGTCCGGGTTTTCCAGCAGGTCGTGGCGGGCCACGCCGAACCATTGCTCGAAGGCCAGGTTGCATCCCAGGTAACGCCCGTCCACGCCCTTGTAGGAGAGCGGCAGGGGGATGGTGTCCATGAGGATGCGCAGGAAGGACAGCTGGTTCTTGATCTGCATCTCGACCGAACGCTTCTGCACGATGGACGTGGCCAGGAGCACCAGCACGAACACCAGCAGGAAGAAGCCGGACAGGCTTATCCACACGATCTGCTTGTTGATGGTGTAGAACGACAGGGGCTCGTTGATGAGCGTGGAGCCCAGCGGCAGCTTGTTTTCGGGAATCTTGAACCGCTTGAGAACAGGATAGTCGAACAGGTAGGGGTCGTTGAATTTGTTCACCACGGGGATATTGGCGGGCGTCTCCCCTGCCATCACCTGGAGGGCCATCTTGGCCGCCAGCGCGCCTTCCTCCTGGCCGGAGTGCAGCTTTCCGCCGACGATGCCGTGCCCCAGCATGAACTGCCAGGCGCTGTAGATAGGCACGGGCGAGGACTTGGACAGTATCTCGCAGACCTCTTCCACCGAATAGACCTGCTTCTCCGTGCCCAGGTAGATGGGGATGAGGAAGATCATGTCGCTGGCCGTGAGGGTCTCCGTGCGCTGCAACAGCTCCGGCAGGGTGTGCACGTCCCAGTATTCGAAGATCAGCTGGTTGCGGAACTTGGCTGCGGCGTGGCGCACCTGCTTCTTGATGGACTGGCTGGTCAGGGAATAGTCGCCCACTACAACCACGCGCTTCACTTCCGGGCTCAGCTCGTGCGCCAGCTTGAGGTTGGCCTCCAGGTCGGGGTGTTCCACCACGCCGGTGATGTTCCTGCGCCCCTTGAGCTTTTCCGGGTCGAAGTCGTTGACGCCGCAGAATATGGTCGGCACGTCGGGAAACAGCTGGTCCTGGTGCTCCAGGAAGAACTGGAAGGCGTTGTCGTCGGACACGATGATGACGTCGAAGGACGTGGTGCGGTATTTCTCCGAGTACAGCCGCTTCAGGGTGGTCACCATGTTGTCGTCGGCGAAGCGCTTGGAGTCCATGTATTCTATCTGGAGATCGTAGGGCACCGTGGATTTGTCCAGGGTGCTCCGCAGGCCTTCGAGAATCTGGTCGGACCAGGCGTAGCCGTTATGGTAGGAGTTGAGGTAGAGGATCTTCTTCTTGTTGGTCGCCACCTGGGCGTGGCCCAGGCTGGAGGCGAGGAAGATGAGGATGCAGGCCGCGAAAGAGAGGATTTTCATATGTGAGCCGCCGCGCCGGACGCGGAGTATGACGGTTTAAGCCGCGCGGCCCGGGAAGCGGCGCGCGGCGGACCGAGCCTAGAACAGGAGTGGGGCGCTTTTCAAGCGCTTACGGCCTGGCGTTTGAATCCCGCGCCGCCGCCGGGACGGGCGGGGGAGTCCTCGCAATCTGTTTGCGGCACAGCCTCGTCCAGAAATTCCATCACCAAGCGGACCGTGGGCAGATGATAGAGCATGCTCACGTGGCTTATGGGAGCGGTCTCAGCCTGAATCCAGCCCGGCTCGGAAATCTCCAGGGAAGACGTGGGCAGCACCATGTTGTCCAGCGGCGAGAACAGGTTGAGCTTGGGCATGTCCGGCGGGCTCTTCAACTGGTTTATGCGCGTGATCAGCGGTCCGTTGTGGATGATGCTGCGCCCAAGGCTGCCGAACGCCAGGGCGGCCAGCTTGCTGCCGTGGTTGGGCGCGCCGAGGATGGCCACGGCCTGGACCAGCTTGGCCGTGTCCGGGTCGGCGATGGCCGCGCGCACCAGCAGGCCGCCCATGCTGTGCCCCATGAGCACGATGGGCTCGCCCCCGCACAGCCCTGCGGCCTCGCGCACTACACCCTTGATCTGCTCGGCCAGTTCCCAGAAGTCATACTTCACGGTGTTGTAACTCAGGCAGAAGATCTTTTCGTAGCCGCAGCGCCTGAGCATCCACTTGTACAGGTACCAGGCCGAAGCGTTGTGGTAGAGGCCGTGGATCAGAAGCACGGGAGGGCGGGTGCAGTGGGGCGAGGGCGCGGGCTTCCAGAGCTTTTTCGCGAATCCCACGGGGTAGGTGAGGTACGCCATGAGCTGGCTTGAAACGCTGGAAAGAAAACCCGCCACCACGCACCACAGGAGCCCCTTGGTTCCGGGGCAGGCCCGGGGATGGGACGGGTGGGGGGTGTTGGCCGCTTCGTACCAGAAGAAAATGTAGGTCAGGCCGGAGATGGTTGTTCCGGCTCCGAGTATGCATAGCAAAAAAGTCAGCAACATCAGAGACTCCCGTGAAATGGGACCGCTTGGCCCGCAAACGGGCTTCCTGTACGACAGATACGCACCTGTGGCAATATGGGGTCAATTGTTACAAAATGCCTTCGCGCTTGACGCCGCGTCCCTGAAAGGGGACTGTCATGAAATTGTGCAGTCATCAAAGGAGTATCAGGTGGTTGAAATATTTCGGCATCTGAGTGTCTGCTTTACGGCGGGCGTATTCGGCGGACTGGTGAACGCCCTGTTCGTCTGGGGGATGGGAGCGCTGGGCGCCGCCGCCTTATTCGGGATAGGGATAGCCCCGGCCTGGACCCTGCCCTGGCTGTATCAACGGCTGGTATGGGGCGGAATTTGGGGCTTTCTGTTCCTGATTCCGGTGATGACCAGATCCGTGTGGGGGCGCGGGGCGCTGCTGGGACTTTTCCCGAGCCTTGTGCAACTGCTGGTGGTGTTCCCCAACGTGCTGGACAAGGGCATGTTCGGCCTGGAGCTTGGCGCGCTGACCCCGGCTTACGTGCTGGTGGCCAATTCGGTCTGGGGCGCGGCGGCGGCGTTCTGGATGACCTGCGCCCAGGAACGGACCCGTCGGCGCGGGCGGTTGTAGCCTGTTGAATCAAAACAATGAAAAAAGGGTTGACCTGCGGAGCGGACGCATATAAAAGCTTCCCTTCGTGAGGCGGGCGGGTAGCTCAGTTGGAAGAGCATCGGCCTTACAAGCCGGGGGTCACAGGTTCGAGCCCTGTTCCGCCTACCACGAAGATGCGCGGGAGTAGTTCAGTTGGTTAGAACGCTGGCCTGTCACGTCAGAGGTCGCGGGTTCAAGTCCCGTCTCTCGCGCCACTAGAAAGCAAGAACCCGGAGATTCTCCGGGTTCTTTTTTTTGTGTCTTTCCCCGGACTCGGGGGCCGGACCTTCGCGGTCCATTTTTTTTCCCGAGTTTCGTATTTTGCCCCTTGACCTTTTTGCACGGCGCATATAAATCACGCTTCCCCGCGACGGAGAAGACGTCGCAGGGCTGCGCGGGAGTAGTTCAGTTGGTTAGAACGCTGGCCTGTCACGTCAGAGGTCGCGGGTTCAAGTCCCGTCTCTCGCGCCACAAAGTTCCGGGGTGACGCCCCACCCAAAACCGGTCAGGACCACCATCCTGGCCGGTTTTTCGTTGGCGCGCACAGGAGTGGGAGACCCTCGCCCCGGCGCTGGGCTTTCCCGCCTGGACGGTGTACGCTCATGAGCATGACCACGCGTTACCCCCTTCTTCTCGGTCTGCTCTTTTCGGTCTTCTGGATAGTCCTGGCCGTATCCCCTGTTTCGCGCGATGTCTGGTGGGCGGAGAACATTCCGGTGCTGATGGTTTGCGCTTTCCTGGCGGCCACGTACCGGCGTTTCCGCTTCTCCGGCCTGGCCTATACGTTCATGGCCGTGTGGCTCTTCCTGCACACCGTGGGCGGGCACTACACCTTCGCCAATGTTCCGTTCGGATGGGTGACGGACCTTTTCGGGTTCGAGCGAAATCATTTCGACCGCATCGCCCACTTCTCCGTGGGGTTTTACGCCTTCGCGCTGGCGGAATACCTCCAGCGCAAGCGCCTGGCGCATCCGGTGGTGGTGCTGGCCTTGAGCCTCACCTCGGTGATGGCCCTGGCCTGCGCGTACGAGATTGTCGAGTGGTGGTACGCGATCCTCGTGGGCGGGGACGCGGGGGTCGAATTTCTGGGCAGCCAGGGAGACCCCTGGGACGCTCAGAAGGACATGCTCGCCGACACCCTGGGCGCGGTGTTCACGCTGGCCGTGTTCGCCGCGCGCGAGGGGAGAGGACTGTTCAAAAGAACGCTTAACGACGGACGCGTGTCGGTATAGTTGTCGCGTGCCCGGCCTCTCGTTCCTCTCAGCGGTTGACAGCACCTCTTAGCCGCCGTAAGCGCTTTCCTTCACAAGACACTCCAGGAGCGCGATAATGAACAAAACCGTCCATTACATCATCGGCGACGGCATCGGACCCGAGGTCTTCGCCGCAGCCCGCCCCGTCATCGACGCCGCCGTGGCCAAGGCCTACGGCGATACCCGCAAGCTGACCTGGAAGGAGCTTCTCGCAGGCGAGAAGGCCTTCAAGGAGACCGGAAACTACCTGCCCCAGGAGACCCTGGACACCCTGGCCCAGGCCGAGCTGGCCATGAAAGGCCCCCTGGGCACTCCCGTGGGCGGCGGCATCCGCAGCCTGAACGTGACCATGCGCCAGGTGCTGGACCTCTACGCCTGCATCCGGCCCATCAAATACTTCCAGGGCATCGAGTCGCCGGTGAAGCGCCCCGACCTGGTGGACATGATCGTGTTCCGCGAGAACACCGAGGACGTCTACGCGGGCATCGAGTGGGCCTCCGGCTCCGACGAGGCCAAGCGCCTGATCGAGTTCCTGCGCTCCCTGGGCAAGAACGTGGACGAGACCGCCGGTGTCGGCATCAAGCCAATGACCCCCAAGGGCTCCAAGCGCCTGATCAAGAAGGCCATCGAGCACGCCATTGCCCAGAAGAAGCCCAGCGTGACCATCGTCCACAAGGGCAACATCATGAAGTTCACCGAAGGCGCTTTCCGCGCCTGGGGCTATGAGATGGCCGCCGAGGAGTTTTCCGCCGAAGTGATGACCGAGGCCCAGGCCAAGGAAGGCATGACCAAGCCCGTGCTGCTGAACGACCGCATCGCCGACGCCATGTTCCAGGAAGTGCTGATCCGTCCCCAGCAGTACTCGGTGATCGCCACCACCAACCTGAACGGCGACTACCTCTCCGACGCCCTGGCCGCCCAGGTGGGCGGGCTCGGCCTGGCCCCCGGCGTGAACATGAGCGAGAAGCTGGCCTTCTACGAGGCCACCCATGGAACCGCCCCCACCATCGCGGGCATGGACAAGGCCAACCCCGGCAGCCTGGTGCTGTGCGGCGCCATGATGCTCGAGCACCTGGGCTGGTTCGAGGCCGCCAAAAGCATCCACGACGCCATGGACAAGGCCATCAGCGCCAAGACCGTCACCGTGGACCTGGCCAACCAGATTCCCGGCAGCACCACCCTGGGCTGCACCGCCTTCGGCGAACTGCTCCAGAAAAACCTGTAGGCGCGGCGCTTCGGCGCGTGCCCTCGGGACGTGAAATACTGAGGCGTCCGGCCCGCCCCTTTGCGGGGCAGGCCGGACGCCTCTTCGTTTTTCTGCAGTCCGCTCTAGGCGAGCTTCGCCAGCGCCCACACATACACGGCTGATACGGCCAACTGGCAGACAGTGGCCGGGACGCCGTAGCGCAGGAATCCCGCGAACTGGACCGGGCGCCCATGGGAGGCGCATATGCCCACGCTGACCAGATTGGCCGAGGAGCCGATCATTGTGGCGTTGCCTCCCAGCGTGCCGCCGAACATCATGGCCACGAACACCGGCAGCGCAGTGTCCGGCCAGTCGGTGAAGCCCAGGCCAAGGGCTTCTTCAGGCACCATCTGCATGAGCACCAGATACCCCTTGGTCATGAGGATGGCCGCCGCCACCACGGGGATGTTGGCCAGAAAGCCCGAGGCCAGCCCCACCGCGCCAAGCAGCGCGAAACCAGCCAGCAGCAGGTTGTCGCCGAAATTTGCGTGCATGGCCCGCGAAAGCCCGCCCATGACCCCGGTCTTGGTGAACACCTCCACGAAGCACATCATGCAGAAGATGAAGATGAGGGTCTTCCAGTCGATGTCCCTGAAGATGGCATCCACCGGCTCCACCTTGGAGGAGTAGATGGCCAAAAGGGCCAGCGACGCTCCGATGATGGCGGCTGCCGGCGGGACGATGGGGGTCGGCAGGATGTCCCCGGTCAGGAACAGCCCGACCATCACCGCCAGCGTGAGCAACGCGAAGAGGCAGAAGCCGGGGCGCTCGAGCGGCTTGGGTTTGAGTCCGGGCGGCAGTTTGCGCCGGGTGCGCCAGATCTGCGGAAACAGGAGCGGCATCAGGGGGATCAGCACGATGATGGCCATCACCCCGCCCAGGCTCACCTTCTTCAGGTATTCCACGAAGCCAAGCCCGATGGACTGGCCCACCAGGAAGGTGGCGGGGTCGCCCACCAGGGTCAGGAGCCCGGCGGCGTTGCTGAGCATGGCCGTCAGGATCATGGGGCCGACGAAATCGACCTCCAGCTCGCCGCACACCCGGATCAGGATGGGGGCGATGAGGATGACCGCCGTGGCGTTGGGCAGGATGGCGCAGACCACGCTGACCATGGCGGTGAGCATCAGGAGAAAGCGTCTGCCGCTGCCCCCGGTCATGATGAGAAAGCGCGTGCCCACGTTCTCGAAGATGCCGGTGGGGCCGAGCACCCGCGCCACGACCATGCCCCCGAACAGGAGCGAGAGCGCCCCCTCGGAGGCCACGAAGGTGTTCAGCACGTCCTTGTGGGTGATTGCGCCGAGAATAGTCAGGATGGACAGCCCGAGCAGGGCGGCCAGGGTCATCTCCAGCAGGTTGAAGGCGATGCAGAGGATGACCGCCGCAAACACGGCATAGATGGAATATACTTGGAAATCGTGCATGAGCGGCGGCCTCCGTGTGGACGGGTTAGCGTGCGTGGCCGGTCACAGCGGGGGCGCCCAGATGAGGCCGCCGTCTTTCCAGAGCCGGTTCAGGTCCCGGTCGAGCTTCAGCGGGCTGCCCGCGCCCAGGTTGCGGGAGAACATCTCGCCGTAGTTGCCCACGGATTCGATCACCCGCACGCCCCAGTCCGGAGGGATGCCCAAGGGCTTGGCCAGCGCCCCGGCGCGCTCCAGCAGTTGACGCGCGGCCACGCTGCGGTTCGCAACGTCAGCGATGTTGGCCTGGGTCAGCCCGCACTCCTCGGCGGCCACCAGCAGGGACAACACCCCTCGCAGCACCGTGGTCCACTGCCCGTCGTCCTGGCGGGTCGCCGGAGAGAGTGGCTCCCGGCCGGATGCCTGGGCGATTATTTCGATGAGCTTCGTGCCGTCCGGCATCAGGCTGCGCTCGGCGGCGAGCACTGTTTCGTCTCCGAGGACTCCCCGGCACTCCCCCGACACGAAACCCTTCCAGGCCTGGGCCGTGCTGTCATAGAGGACCGGGTCGAAAGTCAGGCCGGTCCTGGCGGCGATCTCCTCGATGTCGCGCACGTGGGTGGATCCCCGGACCACGCCGATTTTGGCCTTGTCCAGGGCCGCGCGGACAGCGGAGGCATCTTCCTTCCTCACCGCAATCGCCTGCCTGGTGAACAGCAGCGGCCCCACGAAGGCCACGTTGAACGCCGCCTCGCGCCCGATTGTCCATGTGGTGTTTCGGGCCAGCAGGTCGATCTCCTTGCTCATGAGCGAGGTGAAACGCGCTCGCGAGGCCAGAGGCAGGTAGGCGCATTTGGCGGGATCGCCCAGCACGGCGGCGGACACGGCGCGGCAGAAATCGATGTCCATGCCGGACCACGTCCCGGTGGCGTCCTGCATGGCCATGCCGGGGATGTTGTCCCCCACGCCGCAACGGATGACTCCGTTTTTCTTGACTGCGGAGAGCGTCTCCCCGGCGATGCACGGCGCGACGGCGAACGATACAACCGCGACTAGCAGGAGCAGTATCTTCACGTGTATTGACCTTCGTGTGCGGCTGTGCGTGCCGGATGAGGTTTCATATCCGCGAGGAATTTACATGATTTATAGGTCAGGTAGCGCGTTGATGCAATGGCGCTTCGCTTCCTGCGGGCAGATTTGGTGGAACGATGCCTCGTGCGTCAGCTTCCTGTGCGGGGAAGCGGCTGACGAGCACTATCGTCCAGGCGAGGAGGGCTGCGCGGGCGCGTGTCGCAACGCGTTTTTTCGATGGGGCGTAGTGGGACGGGCAGAATGGGCCGCGCTGGTCAGGCCGGACAGGCGTCACATGCGGTGCGCTGTCAATGCCCGGCGGCGTATGAACGCGCAAAGGCGGGAGTCAGGCTGGGAAAACAAAAAGAGCTCGCTGGACGCGAGGGAGAGAGTCCCTCCGCGTCCGGCGAGTGATCGGTATCAGTCTTGCCGCGCGCAGGCGGCGGTTCTAGCGCAGGAAGTCCAGGTCGCTTGCGACCAGTTTCTCGGCGATGCGGCGCGGATTGGGGTTGTAGTTCCCCGCTTCCACCTGCGCCCGCAGCGCTTCCACCCTGTCCACCCGAATGTCCGGGGACGCCTGGGCCGTTTTGGCGGCTTCCGCCACCAACTTGGCGTCAGACGAAACAGAAACCCTATCGCCCGAGGAGGACTGGCTCTTGGCCTTGGCTTTGGCCTTGACGGCTGCTGCCGCTTCCGTGCCTTCACCCTTGTCCACCTTGGACTGTACGTACGGGTTGGAACCTCCCAATATGTTCTTGATGTCCATGTTCCCCTCCTCGGCGGGAATTTCCCGCCGAGACGCCCGCTCGGATTCCTTGGTGGATGAAGCCGCCTCCCCAGACAGCCTACCCTGCGGGCATCTCTTCAACGGGCCTGCGGCCCGTTAAAGCATCGTCTCGTCGACCTTTTCCAGCGCGATGTGCCAGAGCTTCTCCAGAATACGCACCCGCTCGGCTCCGGTCACTTCCTCCGCTTCGTTTTCGCCCAGGACCCGGAAGATCTGCAAGTCCATATCCTCGGGCGGGTAGGCGAAATGGAACTTCGTCCTGAACGCGGTTTCCAATTCCTTCTTGATGTCCACCACCACCGGGTTTTCGGACCCGGTGACGATCAGGCTCTCCACGATCTCCGCAGCCACCTTGTGAACCAGATCCCGGCGTTTGGCCTCGCGTGAGATCTCAACCTGATCCTGCGTCCCGGCGGCCTGGAGCGACCTTCGGTACCGCGCCAGCCTTCGCGCCGTGGTGATCTGCCGCCCGTATGTGCGCAGCATGTTGCGAAGCAATGCTGGGTTGGCGGCCATTTCTTGATTCTCCTCAGTCGTCACGAAACCTATCGGCCAAGAGGGCGGCGGACTTTAGGGGGGGAGGCGAAATAAAACCGGAACGCCCAAACGGCTTGAACCCTGGGCCGGATTCACATAGAGACGCGCTATGCAGGCATCAGTGCGCGAAGTTCTCGTGGTGGTCAAGTCCGGCGACGTCAAAGCCCTGGAACTGGCCGGTCAGATCGTATCCCGGCTCGACGGGCTCGGCTCGTCGGGGCGCATCGTGGAAAACCGTACCGACCAGGAAGGCTGCACGGACGCCTTCTGCCTGGCCAGCGGCGGGCCGCGTCCGCAGCTGGCCGTGGTGCTGGGCGGCGACGGCACGATGATAAGCGTCGCCCGCAAGCTGGCGAGCGAGTGCGTGCCGCTCATGGGCATAAACCTCGGCCGCCTGGGTTTCCTGACCCAGCTCACCGGGGACGACTGGCGCGAGCCGCTGGAGCTGGTGGTGCAGAAGGGCTTCGCGGTGAGCCAGCTCATCATGCTCACCTGCGAGGTGGCCCGCAACGGCAGGCAGATTTTTCACAGCGGCGCGGTGAACGACGTGGTGGTGCGCGGCTCCATGGCGCGCCTCATAAAGGTGGGCATCGTGTTCGGCGGCGAACGCCTGGGCGGCTTCCGGGCCGACGGCATGGTTGTGGCCACGCCCACCGGGGCCACGGCCTATTCCATGAGCGCGGGCGGGCCGCTGGTGCACCCGGACCTCCAGGTGCTGACCATCACCCCCATCTGCCCGTTCCTGTGTGATTTTCGCCCCATGGTGCTGCCCACCGACCGCCCCCTGGACATGGGCGTGGAGGAGGCCACGGCGGACGTGGTGCTCACCTGCGACGGGCAGGCCACCTTCCCCTTGCAGCCCGGCGACTGGGTGCGGGTACGCCGCTCGCCCCATACGCTCAGGCTGGTGGCCGTGGGCAGGCACTCCTACTTCAACAAGTTACTCGACAAAGGATTCATCAGGGAACGATGAGCCCGGTCAGCTTCCCCACCATGGGCTCGCCCAGCGAGCTCCGCTACGGCAAGGACCCGCTTCTCGACGCGTGGCTTCTGCACTTCATGAGCGAGAACCACATCGAGTACTCCATCGACCCCCTGCGCAACGCCTCGCCGGAGCAGATGCGCTTCATGGCGGCACTGGGGCCGGACGAAATTTACGTGCCCTGTTCGGACATGATGCTCGGCCATCTCCTTGAGAAGCATCAGGAACCCTCGCTCATGGACGCCTACTCCAAGGTGTGGCGAGACGTGCTGGAACTGATCGAGAACCACTGCCCCGGCGAGTACGAGAAGATGATGATCCTCTCGCTGTGCGACCACAAGTACCGCCAGGCCGTGAACGCGCCGGTGCTCATCCCCTCGCGGCTCCTGAAACGCCTGACCTCCATCGTGCTGGCCCAGGCCGGGCAGGACGACCCCCACCGCGAGCGCAAGCGCCTGCTGAACCGCCGCGCCAGCCAGTTCATGGAGACCCAGGCCATGAACGTGGCCCTGAACACCTGTCCGGGCATGGCCGTCAACTGCGCCACCATCCGCGACATGCGCTTCGAACTGGACATGCTGGAGATATCGCGGCTTCTGTGTCTCTCCGTGTGGAAGCCCATCTGGGAGAGCGACCACTTCGCGCCGCAGCCCCGGGAGATCGAATCCGAACTCCTGAACTGCGGGCCTTTCGACGTGCTGCGCCGCGCCCTGGACCCAGGCCGTCCCAAGTCCATGAAGATCCTCTACATGCCGGACACGGCGGGGGGGCTGTTGTTCGACATCCTGGTGGTGCGGGTGCTCCTGCGCATGGGCCACCGGGTGATCCTGGCCCTGAAGGACGGCTTCTTCTTCGACTGTCCCACGGTCTGGGACTCCGACGACGACCCCGTGCTGGCGCAGGCCCTGGCCGGTTCGCGCCTGCTGGGCGACAGCCGCGCGGGCAAGAATGCCCTTTTGCAGGCCCTGAAGGAGACCCCCTTCCTGGTGATCTCCGATGGCAGCCGCGAGCGCCTGAACCTGTACAAGACCAGCGTCACCTTTGCGCGCGCCTGGAAGGAATCCGACCTGGTGATCGCCAAGGGGGAGCTGAACCACCGGCGCATCATGCTGACGCGCACCAAGTTCACCCGCGACGTCATCTGCGTGCACCACGGCGCGGACGGGCTGCTCCACGTGGACCTGAAACCCAAGCCGTCCGGGCTTCGCACCTTCACCGAGCCGGAGATAACGGCCAAGGCCGAGGCCATTATCGCCCGCATGCGCGCCGAAAAAGCCGCCGGAAAGACCATTGTGTTCTATTCGGCCATCGTGGGTTCCATTCCCCACGAGACGGAGACCGCCATCAAGGTGGTCACCACGTTCGTGAAACAGCTTCGCGCCAGGCTGACGGGGACGCACATCATAAATCCCGCCGAACACTTCGAGGAGGGCATGGACGCCGACGACCTGATGTTCATGTGGGAGAAGGTGCAGCGCTCCGGGCTCATCGGGGTGTGGCGGTTCCAGTCCAGCTCCGACATCGAGCAGGCCTTCGAGATGATGGGGCGAAGCGTCCCCCCGGTCTGGACCGGCAAGGACGCCACGTTCTCCACCGGCTGCACCAAGGAGATGCACATCGCGCTGGACGTGCAGCGCTCCCACCCGGAGATGCAGATAATCGGGCCGGACCCGGAGAAGTTCTTCAGGCGGCGCGAGTACGGCGTGGGCAAGTTCATCGACGCGGCCATCGCGGCCAGGTAGCGACACGCTGGGGCAGGGTGGTTATTGTTCCGCCCCGCGTCGGGTGCGTCTGTCGGCGGGCGCATCCGGGAGGCTCGGTCTGCGCGAGAACACCGCGCGAGCGAACAGGGCGATGCGATCCTGTCCTGACAACGCCACGCCCCGACCGGTTCAGGGCTCCTCCCGTCCGGGTCGAGTCATCTTCTCTTCACACCTCCAGCTTGCTCAGTTGCGCTCCCTCGTTCGGGCGTCCTGGTGACGCATCTCGGCGCGCCTCTCCGGCATCCCCTGTCTGCTCATCTTGAAAGAAGGTTTGCACCTAGTAATTGATTTTGACTTTCAATTTCGACTATTGGTCTTTCACCCATCCACCAAGTCGGGACACCGGGGAGCGCGGCAGGCAAATCAGGAGGCAGGCAGTACCTCCCGCGCTTCCCGGACCGACATGCCGGACTCTTCACCAAGAACTATCACGCGAGGGTGATCTGCCTCCTAAAGCGCGAACAATCGTTTTCGGGGTTGTTGTTCCTGCCTGGGGTTTGCTAGCATGTTCATCGATATGACGACCAAAGAACAGAAAGAGAAGGTCTGTGAGGGCGAGGCCCCATCGACGAACGGTGGCGGGCTGGGCGGCGTCAGGCCGCCTGTGGTGCGGCTTCGCCTGTGGCTGGAGACCGAGGACGGCATGTTCTTCGGCACGGGCCGGGGCATGCTGCTGGAGGCCGTGGACCGTTTCGGTTCGCTGAAAAAGGCTGCAGAACACCTGGGGATGTCCTACCGGGCGGCCTGGGGCAAGATCCGCAAGACCGAAAAAGTGCTTGGCGTCCAGCTTATCGAGCAGGCGGGCAGCCGCAAGGGCGGGCACACGCTGACGCCGGGCGGACGGCTGCTCATGGACAAGTTCGGCGAATGGTACGAGGCTGTGGAGGCCTCCGCCGTGGGCAAGGCCCGCGAGCTGTTTCCCTGGGCCTGCATGAGCTTCAAGGAAGCCCATCCCCCCCGCAAGCACGACGAGGACGAATCCTGAGTACGCCTTCCCCAAGCCGCACTATTCAAACACAAGCCGCAACTGCCTCACCCCCACGCCGCCGAAGACCACGGCGTCATCATCATAAATATATTCGCGCAGCATGCTGAAGCCGAGCGTGGCGTACAGCCGTTCGGCCTGCACGTTGCCGATCTCGCAATAGAGCTCGATTCCAGTGCCCCCCGCTGCGCGCGCCTCCTGCATCACACGCTCCATGAGCCCCCTGGCGACGCCGCCTGCCCGGAACGGGCGGCGCACGGCCAGATATTCCAGCAGCCACATGCCCTGCGGTTCGGGATCGTCACCGGGCGAGAGCCAGTAGAGCAGGCGCTTCTGGCGTTCAAGCGCCGCATCCACGAGCTCGGGCGCGATGTTGAGCCCTGCCGCGACTTCTCTGAAGGGATCGGGAGAACACGGGAACTCCCCGAAGGGGACCGCCGGGCGCGCGGTGGCCGTGCCGGAGCACACGCCGTCAACAAGGGCCACGAAGGTGTTGTCGATGCGGCCCCATACCTGGGCGGGATGCATGGCGAGGCGCGCCATCACACGCAGGATCAGCGGTTCCGGCAGGTTCAGCAGGTAGTCCAGGATGCCGCGCTTGTGCTGGGCGCGGGTGGCCATGAGGATCATTTCGGCCAGGCAGGGGGCGTAGCCCGGACCTGCCCGGTAGACCGAGAGCGGTTCCGTGTTGTTGACTGGCATGGATAATCCTACCACGCCGGGGGGCATGGGGCAACGCGGGAGCCGGACGCGGCGTACGGCTCCCCTTCACTCATCCTTGCCGTATCAGCGTGCCTTGCACTGGTTCAGCGCGTTGTTGCAGTTGGCCACGCACACGTAGCGCTGATTGGCGTCGGCTATCTGATTGCAGACCCCCACGCAGTTCTGCCAGTTGTTGTTGCAGTTCACTTCCTGGCGTCTCTGCTGGCGATTGTCGTCGTTCTGGTCGTAGTAGCCTCCGCCTCGCTGGTTGTAATAGCCACGGTTGTCATCGTAATATCCGCCCTGGTTTGTGCCGGGGATGCATCCGGCGGCAGAAGCCAGCACGCACAGCAGGAGAAGGGGGAGCAGGGTGGTCGGTCGCATGGGGGCCTCCTGAAAAAGTGTTCGTCTTATCATACCCAACATGAACCGACCTGCAAGTCAATCTCGTCTGCCCATTGACCACGCCCCGCATGGGCTGTAAGACCAGACCCCGCTACCCACTACTTCCCAGGAGCCTCACGTCATGGCGGTATACGAGGCGGTCATCGGCCTTGAAGTCCACGCCCAGCTTCTCACCAAGAGCAAGATTTTCTGCGGCTGTTCCACCGCGTTCGGCGCGGACCCCAACGAAAACGTCTGCCCTGTCTGTTCGGGCATGCCGGGCATGCTGCCCGTGCTCAACGAGAAGGCTGTGGAATACGCGGCAAAAATGGGCATGGCCGTTGACTGCACCCTGAATCCGGTGTCGGTGTTTGCCCGCAAGAACTATTTCTATCCCGACCTGCCCAAGGGCTACCAGATCTCCCAGTACGAGCTGCCCATCGCCGAACACGGCAAGGTGGACATCCTGCTGGACGGACAGGTCAAGACCATCGGCGTCACCCGCATCCATATGGAAGAGGACGCCGGGAAGAACATCCATTCCTCCACGGACAACGCAAGCTACGTGGACCTGAACCGCGCCTGCGTGCCGCTCATCGAGATCGTCAGCGAGCCGGACATGCGAAGCGCCGAGGAGGCCGTGGCCTACTTGAAGGAGCTGCGCTCCATTCTGGTCTATCTGGGCATCTGCGACGGCAACATGGAGGAGGGGTCGTTTCGCTGCGACGCCAACGTCTCCATCCGCCCCAAGGGGCAGGAGGCCTTCGGCACGCGCGCCGAGATAAAAAACGTCAACTCCTTCCGCAACGTCCGCCTGGCCATCGAGTACGAGATCCAGCGCCAGAAGGACTGCCTGGAGGACGGCGAGGCCATCGTCCAGGAAACCCGGCTTTACAACCCGGACAAGAACATCACCGCCTCCATGCGCGGCAAGGAAGAAGCCCACGACTACCGCTACTTCCCCGACCCCGATCTTGTGCCCCTGAAGCTCGACCCCTCCAAGGTGGACGCCTGGCGCGCCGAGCTGCCGGAGCTGCCGCGCGCCAAGCGCGAACGCTTCATGCGCGACTTCGGCCTCTCCGTGCAGGACGCCGACGTGCTGACCGCCGAGCGCGAGATTGCCGAATACTTCGAGCAGGCTCTCTCCGCCTACGACCAGCCCAAGAAGATCGCCAACTGGGTCATGAGCGAGCTCATGCGCGAGATGGCCGAGGCCAAGCTTACTGCGAAGCAGGTGGCCCTCAAGCCCGCCGAGCTGGCCGCGCTGGTGAAGCTCATCGACGACGGCGTCATCTCCGGCAAGATCGCCAAGCAGATCTTCCCCGAGCTGTTCGCCCAGGGCGGCGACCCGCAGGCCCTGGTGAAGGCCAAGGGCCTGGTGCAGATCTCCGACACTTCGGCCCTTGAAGCCGCCATCGACGCCGTCATCGCCGCCAACCCCGCCGAGGCCGAGGCCTTCCGGGGCGGCAAGACCAAGCTCATGGGCTTCTTCGTGGGCCAGATCATGAAGGCCACCAAGGGGCAGGCCAACCCCGGACTGGTGAACGAACTCTTGGCCAAAAAACTCAGCTAGGACTTTAACTCCATGACCGATCATATTCAGTTCTCCCCCGAGAAGGATGCCCTGATCCTGCTCGACCAGCGCATCCTGCCCGGACGCGAGGAATATTTCCCCTGCACCAACACCCAGGAGACCATCTACGCCCTCCAGACCATGGTGGTGCGCGGCGCGCCCGCCATCGGCGTCACTGCCGCCTACGGCTGCTACCTGGCCTCGCGCGAGGTGGCCTCCGCCAGCGACTGGAAGGCCGCCCTGGAGAAGCTCCTCGTCGAGCTGGAAGAAGCCCGTCCCACAGCAGTGAACCTGCGCTGGGCCGTGAAGCTCATGCGCGACGCCTGGAAGGCCTCTCCGGGCCTGAGCCTGCCTGAGCTGTCCGCCAAGTGGCTGGCCATGGCCAAGGACATCCACGCCCAGGACATCGAGATCAACACGGCCATGGGCCGCTTCGGTGCGGACCTCATCGACGACGGCGACACCGTGATGACGCACTGCAACGCCGGAGCCCTGGCCACCGCCGGGTACGGCACGGCGCTTGGCGTCATTCGCGGCGCCTGGGAGCAGGGCAAGAAGATCTCCGTGATCGCCAACGAGACCCGCCCCTTCCTGCAGGGCGCGCGTCTCACCGCCTACGAGCTGGCCAAGGACGGCATCCCCGTCAAGGTCGCCTGCGACAACGCCTGCGCGCTCCTCATGCAGCGCGGCATGGTGCAGAAGGTCGTGGTCGGCGCCGACCGCATCGCGGCCAACGGCGACGCGGCCAACAAGATCGGCACCTTCGGCGTGGCCATCCTGGCCAAGCACTTCGGCGTGCCCTTCTACGTGGCGGCCCCGGCCAGCACCTTCGACCTCGCCTGTCCCTCGGGCGCGGACATCCCCATCGAGGACCGCACCCCCCGCGAGGTCACACACATTGGCGAGCACCAGATCACCCCGCAGGGCGTCGGCGTGTTCAACTACGCCTTCGACGCCACCCCCTCGGAGCTGATCGCGGGCATCGTCACCGAGCGCGGCGTCATCCGCGCGCCCTACGTGGAGAACATCGCCAGGATTATTGGCGGGAAGTAAGTAAGAATCAGGATGCCTCCGGCGGCCAAAGGGCTTCGCCCTTTGGAAACCCTCTCCGCTTCGCATTCCAGCGCGGCAGACTGGAGTTTCCTCGTAAACCGGATGCAGAACGTCCACTGCAAAGGTTTTCAAGCAAGGCAAAGCCTTTGCAGGCAAGTGCCGGGTGCGGGACGCCTGCCTCTTCTGGAATTGGAACACGGCAGACTGGAGTTTTGACGGGAATTTGGTGCAGGACGCCGTCTCCGCTTTGCATTTCTTGACGGAGTATGGGTTTTCGACGAGGGCTGGGTGCTGTCACGGTCGGGTTCTGGCGGGCGGGCGACGAATCGTCTTCAAATCGGTTCTAGCCCGCCCGCCAGGACACGAACGGGACAGCACCCAGCACCCGCCCCGACGACCTGCCCGACCCGGTCCCGGCCCGGTATGCCCAGGCCCTACCCAGCCCTTTACGCCGCCAGCAGCGGTGTTACACTCTCTCCCCAGCGGGAGCACTCCAACATGAACCTTCGCATCAACGGAAAATCCACCACCCTGCCGCACCCCCAGACCCTGGAAGCCTACCTGGCCTCCCGGAATCTGGACCCTGCGGTCGTGGTCATCGAACTGAACGAATCCATCGTCCCCAAGGACAAATGGGCGCAAACCCTCCTCGCAGAGGGCGACAGCCTGGAGATCGTGTCCTTCGTGGGAGGAGGCTGATATATGTCCGACAAGCTCACAATCGGCGGCGTCACCCTCCCGAGCCGCCTCTTCCTGGGGTCCGGGAAATATTCCTCCAACACGCTCATCCCGGCCATCGTCGAGGCCAGCGGTGCGGGCGTCATCACCGTGGCGGTTCGCCGCGTGGACCCCGAGGCCGGTCAGGAGAACATCCTTACCCATATTCCCAAGACCTGCATCCTGATGCCCAACACCTCCGGCGCGCGAAACGCCGCCGAGGCCGTGCGCATCGCGCGCCTCGCCCGCGCGGCAGGTTGCGGCGACTGGATCAAGATCGAGGTGATAAGCGACAACCGCTACCTGCTGCCCGACAACCAGGAGACCATCGAGGCCACGCGCATCCTGGCTGCCGAGGGCTTCACCGTGCTGCCCTACATGTCGCCGGACCTGATGGCCGCCAAGCGCATGGCCGAGGCCGGAGCCGCCGCCATCATGCCGCTGGGCGCGCCTATCGGCACCAATCGGGGTTTCCGCACCAAGGAACTCGTGCGCATCATGATCGAGGAGCTTGAGCTGCCGGTCATCGTGGATGCCGGGATCGGGCGGCCCTCCGAAGCCTGCGAGTGCATGGAGATGGGCGCGGCCGCCGTGCTGGTGAACACCGCCGTGGCGTCGGCGTCGGACCCCGTGGCCATGGGGCGCGCTTTCGGGCAGGCCGTGGCGGCAGGGCGCGCGGCGTTTCTGGCCGGGCCGGGAGCCGTGCAGGAGAGCGCGAAGGCGTCGTCGCCGCTTACGGGATTTCTTCACGAATAGAGACGTACCATGACATTCTACGACGAACTACGCCGCTACGACGGCTTCGACTTCGCGTCCTTCTTCGCCTCGGTGACGGACGCCGACATCGCGCGCATCATCAGCAAAGAGCGCCTGTCCCGCGAGGACTACTTGGCGCTTCTTTCCCCGCGCGCCACGTCCCACCTGGAGGCCATGGCGCGCCGCGCCAGCGAACTCACCGTGCGCCACTTCGGCAAGGCGGTGCTCTTGTTTACGCCGCTGTATCTGGCCAACCACTGCACCAACCAGTGTGTCTACTGCGGCTTCAACACGAAGAACGCGTTGGAGCGCCGCAAGTTGACGCTTGAGGAGGTCGAGGCCGAAGCGGTCGAGATCGCCAAGAGCGGGCTGAAGCACATCTTGATCCTCACTGGGGACGACCGCAAACAGACTCCGGTCAGCTACATCGCGGATTGCTCCAAGGTGCTGAAGAAGTACTTCACCAGCATCGCCGTGGAGGTCTACGCCCTCACCCAGGACGAATACGCCGAGCTGGCCGCCGTGGGCGTGGACGGCATGACCATGTTCCAGGAAGTCTACAACGAGGAAATCTACGCCGAGCTGCACCCCAAAGGCCCCAAGCGGGTTTACCGCAACCGCCTGGAGGCCCCGGAGCGCGCGGCTGCGGCGGGCATCCGCCAGATCACCACGGGGACGCTCCTGGGGTTGAACGACTGGCGCACCGAAGCCTTCTTCACCGGCCTGCACACGGACTACTTGCAGCACACCTACCCGGACGTGGAAGTGGCCATCTCGCCGCCGCGCATGCGCCCGCACCTGGGGGGCTTCCCGCCCAAGGTGATCGTGTCGGACGCGGACATGGTGCAGTATATTTTGGCGTTCAGGCTGTTCATGCCGCGCGGCGGGGTGACGCTCTCCACGCGCGAGAACGCGAAGCTGCGCGACAACCTGCTGGGGCTTGGCGTCACCAAGATGAGCGCGGGCGTATGCACCCAGGTCGGGGGCAGGGCGTCCGGCCAGGAAGACCCCGGCCAGTTCGAGATATCCGACGAGCGCAGTGTGGCCGAAATGGCCCAGATGCTGTACTCGCGGGGGTATCAGCCGGTGTACAAGGATTGGCAGTATTTGTAGGATGCAGACAATAGTTTGAACAGCAGTTGAACATTGAACAAATTATTGTTTCGAGTGAGGTCCTCCTATGGGATGGGAAGAGGTAGTTAAGTTCTCTCTCGCTGTGTTCTCCGCTGCTGTATCAATCTCTGCGGCCGTAGCTTGGCTGACGAAGAAATTGTTCAGTTCTTGGTTTGATAAATCACTTGAAAAATATAAGGCCAAGCTAAATGGAGACATAGAAACACATAGGGCATGCCTCAAGAGGGATGCAGATGAATATCAAGCGCGTATTTCTTTTGAATTGAGCCGTATTGATAATGAAAGGTCTTTTAGGTTTTCAAAGCTACATGAAGAAAGGCTCGAAGTTATAAAGTCAATGTATGGTAGTATAAGCTGTATTGGTGTTTATCTTGAGTCAACTTTGTCCGTATTGCATCGCTTGGATGATATGTCGATAGAGGAGATGTTTAGCAACGTTGTTGATAGCTATAATGAGCTTTTGAAAGTATATCCGCGTAATGGATTGTTTTTTTCTCCAGAGTTGTGTGCTTTGATTGATGATTTTCTTGCGAAAATGAGACAGGCTATTCGTGCGATTCAAGTGTATCCTCTTGATGTTGAGCACGCCACATATATAAATAATCCCCTGATTCTTGGCACGCGCCATGAAATGTTAGAAGGTGTTAGGGGTAAGTACAGGGATGAAATAAAAGTGTTGCAAGAGCGTTTGGCTGGAGAATTTAGAGAGTTGTTAGGCGTCAACTAGCAATGATTCGGTTTGTTTTCGGGTTGGATATACTTTTAGGATGACCGCATGAATCCCTTCCAGCAGGGCCTGTCGCGCTATCTGTCGCCGGACGATCTTTCGCGCGTGCGCTCCCTTCGCATCGGCATCGCGGGCGCGGGCGGGCTCGGTTCCAATTGCGCCTGGATGCTGGTGCGCTCCGGGTTCTCGAACTTCGTCATTGCTGACCACGACGTTGTCGATGCCAGCAACCTGAACCGCCAGTTCTTCTTTATCCGCCAGATCGGCATGCCCAAGGTCGCGGCGCTTCGCGACAACCTTCTGGACATCAACCCGGACGCGAACATCCAGGCCGTGCAGACCCTCATCACGCCCGACAATGTCGCTTCCCTGTTCGCGGACTGCGACGTTGTCGTCGAAGCCTTCGACGCGGCCAGCGCCAAGCGCATGATCGTGGAGGCCTACCTCCCTACGGGTAAATTTCTGGTGGCCGCGTCAGGTCTTGCGGGGTATGGCGATGCTGACCGCATCGTCACGCGGCGCGTGCGCGATAACTTCGCCATAGTGGGCGACATGGCCAGCGCGGCCACGGAGCAGTGTCCGCCCCTGGCCCCGTGCGTCACGGTTGCGGCGGCCAAACAGGCCGATCTGGTGCTCGAATTCGCTTTGCGGAGGCAAGCGTGAAGAAATCCATGCGTAATTTTCTGGCTGGCGGCATCTATGCCATCCTCTCGGAGGAGCACTCCAATGGCCGTTCCAATCTGGAGGTGGCCGAGAAGCTCCTGGAGGCGGGCATCACCGTCATCCAGTATCGCGAGAAGGACAAGAAGGCGGGGGCCATGTACGACGAGTGCCTGACATTGCGTGAAATGACGCGCTCCGCCAAGGCCACCTTCATCATCAACGATCACGTGGACCTGGCCCTGCTGGTGGACGCCGACGGCGTGCACGTCGGGCAGGAGGACCTGCCCCCGGCGGCGGTGCGCAAGCTCCTCGGGCCGGACAGGATAATCGGGCTCTCCACGCACGGTCCCAGCCAGGCGCGCGCAGCCCAGACTTCCGGCGTGGTGGACTACATCGGCGTCGGCCCCATCTTCGCCACCAAGACCAAGAAAGACGTCTGCGATCCCGTGGGCTTCGAGTATCTGGACTATGTTGTGGAGCATATCCCCATGCCCTTCGTGGCCATCGGCGGCATCAAGACCCACAACCTGCCCCAGGTGCGCGAGCGCGGAGCCCACATGGCCTGTCTGGTAACGGAGATCGTGGGCGCGGACGATATTTCCGGCACCGCCAGGAATCTTCGCAATATGATGAAGGCGTAATTTTCGTTTGGAGCCGGGCAAAGCCCGGATGCGTCAACAGGCATACATCATCGGGAGGACGGCGTGGAGATCAAGGATTACAAGGCCATCGAACCTGTTCGCTTCGACAACGAAGTAGCCAAGGGAGTCGCCGGGCGCGTGCTGATCGGCAAGGCTGACGGCGCGCCCAACTTCTGCATGCGACTGTTCGAGATCGCACCCGGCGGCCACACGCCGCGCCACACCCACGACTGGGAGCACGAGATGTTCTACCACAGCGGGCAGGGTGAAGTGTACGGCAACGGGCAGTGGAACCCGGTCGGGCCGGGCAGCGCCGTGCTCGTCAAGCCGAACGAGGAGCATCAGGTGCGAAATACCGGCACTGAACCGCTGATGCTCTTGTGCCTGGTTCCCTCGGGTGCGCCGGAGCTGTAAGAGATAATATGCCTCCGGCGGCCAGGGGGAGAAGCCTCCCCCTGGACCCGGCTTTCCGCTTCGCATTCCAGCGCGGCAGACTGAAGTTTCGACGGGGGCTGGGTGCTGTCCCGGTCGGGTTCTGGCGGGCGGGCGACGAATCGTCTTCACATCGATTCTAGCCCGCCCGCCAGGACACGGACGGGACAGCATCCAGCACCCGCGTCGGCGCAATCTGGCCGCTAACTATAATAAAGGCATCGCCATGAATACCGCACTCATCCTGATCGACCTCCAGATGGACTACTTCGCGGGCGGCCCCATGGAGCTCGTGGGGGCCGAGGCCGCCGTGCTGAAGGCGGGCCGCGCCTTGGGCTGGTTCCGCGAGCAGGGCTGGCCGGTCATCCACGTGCAGCACCTCTCGGTGCGCCCCGGCGCGGGCTTCTTCATCCCCGGCACGCCCGGCGTGGAGATCCACCCCGCAGTGGCTCCCCAGGAGGGCGAAGCGGTCGTCCAGAAGACTTTCCCCAACTCGTTCCGGGCCACGGAACTCCAGGACCGCCTGGACGAGGCCGACGTGAAGCGGCTGGTTATCGCCGGAATGATGACCCACATGTGCGTGGACGCAACCACCCGCGCAGCCTTCGACCTGGGCTACGAGTGCGTCGTGCTGGCCGACGCCTGCGCCACGCGCGCCCTGGACTACGGCCACGTGAACGTGCCCGCCGCGCATGTGCAGGCGGCCTTCATGGCGGCTCTGGGCGCGGTGTACGCCACCGTGACCGGCGTGAAGGACATGGCCGGGGAGCTGCGGTAATCGCCGTTTTTCAGAGGACTTGACAAGACGTCATGCGATAGTGCAAAGTACCCGTCCTCAGCGGAGCCCCCGACCTCGGGGATTCAAGGGGCCACCCCCCTTGCCCGCCGGGGCCTTAACCCGGGACATACCTCCAATGCCAGCCACTCTCGCCATTATCGGTCGCCCCAACGTGGGCAAGTCCACCCTGTTCAACCGCTTCCTGCGCAGGCGCAAGGCCATCACCCACGACCGCCCCGGCGTCACCCGCGACCGACTGGAAGGCCAGGCCGTGCTGGCTGGCGTGCCGGTGAACATCATCGACACGGGTGGCCTGACCCTGGAAGACCCGCAGGGCCTGGAAGTGGACGTGCTGGAGCAGGCGCGCCGCGCCGTGACCTCGTCGGATCTGGTGCTGCTGGTGGTTGACGGCCGCGAGGGCATCACCTCGGAAGACCAGCGCGTGGCCCAGCTGCTGCGCCAGTCCGGCAAGCCCGTGCTGGTGGCCGTGAACAAGGTGGACGGCGGCGAGAAGGAAGACCTCTTCATGGCGGACTTCCACTCCCTGGGCCTCGATCTGGCCCCGGTCTCCGCCGAGCACGGCTTTGGCATGCGCACCCTGGTGGACGACATCATATCGCGCCTGCCCGAGGTCGCGGAGCCGGAGGAGCGCATGGAGACGGAGCTCACGCTCTCCATGCTGGGCCGTCCCAACGCGGGAAAAAGTTCGATAATCAACGCCATGGTGGGCGATTACCGCATGATCGTCAGCGATCAGGCCGGAACCACCCGCGACGCCGTGGACGTCACCTTCGAGAAGGACGGCAAGCGCTTCGTGTTCGTGGACACAGCGGGCGTGCGCCGCAAGGCCAAGATCGACGACGCCCTGGAGCGCATCAGCAGCCTGACGGCGCTGGGCAGCGGCAGGCGCGCCGACGTGACCATCCTGGTGGTGGACGGCCCCGAGGGGCTGGCCATGCAGGACAAGCGCCTGATCTCCTACCTGGACAAGGAGAAGGTCCCCTTCCTCATCGTCATCAACAAGGTTGATCTCGTGGACGCCAAGGGGCTGGCCGAACTCAAGCAGGCCGTGAGCGAAGAGCTGCGCATCTGCAACCACGTGCCGGTCATCTTCACCTCCGCCGTCAAGGGCAAGGGGCTGCGCGACATCCTGCCCACTGCCCAGGCCATCCGCGCCGAATGCCATATCCGCATCGGCACCGGAGAGCTGAACCGCCTGCTGCGCGAGGCCTTGGAGCGCCACCAGCCGCCTCTGGTGAAAGGCAAACGCCCCAAATTTTACTACCTTACCCAGACGGGGACCGTCCCGGCTACCTTCGTATTCTTCGTCAACGATCCCGAGCGCATCAAGGATAGCTACGCCCGCTTCCTGGAAAACCAGCTGCGCAAGCTTTTCGGCATCCGCCACGCGCCGGTGAAGTTGCTTTTCCGGGGCAGCCGCCAGAGGAACGAGGAAGGGGAGATCGAGAACAGGCCCAGGCCCAAGCCGCAGAAGCCGGGCAAGGACAAGCCCTATCCCTCGACCTACGTGAAGCCCGCAGCGCCGAAAGCCGCCGTGGCGAAGTCCGGCGAGGCCGGTGCAGATGCGGGCAAGTCCGGCAGCGAGAAAGCTTCGGGAGACAGGCCTGACAGGGACCAGTCCCGTGGCCGGAAGCCTGCCGGTGAGAAAAGTTCGGGAGACAGGTCCGACAGGGATCAGTCCCGCGCGAGAAAGCCCTCCGCCCCGAGAACGGGCGGCTCGAAAGCTGGCGGCCAGAAATCCGGTGGGTCGAAAACCGGCGGATCAAAGTCCGGAAGCCAGAGGTCAGGCTCCAACAGGGCAGGCTCGTCGCGGTCGCGCTCCAAAGGGTAGGGGGCTCCCAGCGCCTGCCTGACGGGACCCGGATTATCGCCAGGTAAAGGCCGGGTCCACGCTGAAGGAGCGGGCCACGTCCTTGACGATGGGGTCGAACGCGGCTTTGAGCTGCTCGGCGTAGCTCAGTTCGAAGCTGGCCTGCACCCCGTGGGCCAGCAGGGTCTTTCGATAGAAGATCATCCCGTCTTTGACGCCCGAAATCACGAAGAAATCCTTCCCCAGATGCTTGTAGCTGACCTGCGCCCCGGCTTCCTGAAGAGCCTGGGCGTAGGCTTGGCCGATGCTCTCCCCGAGCACGTCGTTGAAGGACGCCCAGCAGGCCAGCCGCGCCTGCCCGTCCGGCGAACTGAAGACCTGCCCGTCGCCACTGTCCGATTCGCCTTGCCCCGTCAGGTACTTTTTAGGCCAGGCCACGACATAGCCGTACCTGTGGTTCGTGTAGCAGCCGTACACGCCGGTCTGTCCGCACACGGCGTCCAGCCGCGCGGCGACATCGGGCGAAGGCCTGCCTTGGCCTGCCCAGCCCAGGCTGCTCATCGTCAAGACCAGCGCCAGCGGAGCCAGTGCTGCCAGCACTGCATAACGTCGTGTCATGCTCACCCCTCCCTCACACATTATGGCCCGCTTGGCGGCGCAGGGTCCTCGCCGGGCGTCACTTCCCGTGGGGAGTCGCCAAGGCGCATGCTCCACACGCGAAACGGGTAGGCCGATCCGGCCTGGACGTCCGTGTAGCCTGTGAACAGAAGTCCCTGGCCGTCCGGCGTCCAGGACGGAGCGAAGGCGGTGAGGTTTTCGGGGGTGAGCCGCGTGGTCTTGCCGCTCTTGGGATCATACAGGAACAGCGCCGAGCTCAAATCCGGCACTTTCTTGTGAAAGAGCTTCGTGCCTGGGACCATCATGGAGTAAAGGATTTCCCCGCTCCCGCCAGGGCGCAGGCTGAAGCGGTCCGCGCTGGTGACGGCGTCCTGCTTTCCTCCCGTGACGTCACTTAGCGCCACGCGCCGTGCCTCTGATCCGTCAGGCTTGAAGAATCGCAGCCAGCGCATGTCCTGGGCAGTGATGAACGCTCCGTCCGGGGTCCAGGCCAGTTCAAAGAGTGAACCGTCGCCGGTTGTGGGCAGTTGCACGGGGTTTTCGCCGCTTCGCACCAGCCAGAGGCTCTGGCGTCCGTCCTCGCCCATGCGGGTGAAGGCCACGCTACGACCATCCGGCGAGAACCGGGGCGTCTGAAGATAGCCGCCCGGCTTGGCCAGCAGCGACTGTTTTCCGGTCGCCGTATCATAAACAGCGATACTGGCCTTGGCCGCGTCTTCGCCGTGCTCAACCCACACGGCCCGGAGTCCGTCCGGCGCGAGCGACGGCTGCCGCCCCTGGCCGATCTTGCGGGGCTGGCCGGATTGTCCGTCCAGGAGCATCACCGCACCTTTCAGGCCATATATGAGGGGAGTGGAGGGCTCCGCCGCAGACGCCCCATGTGCGGGCAGTGTCGCCAGGATGGCGGCGAACAGCGCGAGGCTCAGCAATCGACGGAACATGGCGCGTCCTCCCTCGGCAAACCAGTCTCGAGAGGACGATAGACCAGGGGGCGGGCGGCGTCCAGGCGGGGATGTGCTATCGCGTCTGTCGCGCAGCCCGCCAGGATACTGCCGCTGCTGCCAGGGCGGACAGGCCGAAGATGATGAAGCAGGACTTGAGCGCGGGCAGCGCTTCGGGGCCGGTCTGGCCCGTATGGGCCTCGCCCAGCACCAGCGCCAGCAGAAGGCCCGTCACCGACAGCGACAGGCACATGCCCATCCCGCGCATGGTGGACATGAACCCCGAGGCCATCCCTTTGTGGGCCGGGTCCACGCTGGACATGATGGCGTTGAAGTTCGGCGATACGAACAGCGAAAATCCCAGCCCCAGCACCACCTGCACCCCGACTATCCACAGCGTTGTGGTGTCGCTTCCGTTTCCCGTCAGCATCAGAAGTCCCGCTCCCAGCACGACCAGTCCGACCGCGCTCACCCGTGCCGGGTGCGCCATGTCCGACAACCTCCCCGCCAGCGGCGAGGCCAGCGCCTGCACCGTTGGCTGCACCAGCAGCAGATACCCTGCGTCGTGCGGGGCCATCCCCTGCACGCTTTGCAAAAAGAGGCTCAGCAGAAAGCTTGTGGAGAACGCAGCTGCGTATCCCAGCACCGAAGCCACGTTGGCCAGCGCAAACGCAGGATTTCGCCGGATGTACCCCACGTCCACCATGGGGTTGGCGTGTCCCTCCTGGAACTTCACGAAGCGCCACAGCAGCACGCCCGCCGCTGCCGAAAGCGCCGCGCCCCACCAGGACGGCTGCACCGAGAGCCCGAGGATCAGCCCCAGCATGGCCGGGATGAACAGCGCCGTGTCGGCGTAGCCCACCGTCTGCGACCGCTGCGGCCTGACTTCCTGGTAGCTTCTGAAGATGAGCGCGAAGGCCGCCACTCCCGCCGCCGCCGACAGATAGAAAATTACCCGCCAGGACAGCCACGAGGTCAGCGCCCCGCCAGCCAGAGGCCCAAGCGCTAGACCGGCAAAAATAAACGACAGGTTGAAGCCGATGGCTCGGCCCGTGCGCTCCGGCGGCACGATGGTCACGAGTATCGCTCCGCTGACCCCGAACGTCAGCGCGTCGCCCACGCCCTGGAGCGCCCTGGCGAACAGCAGCACCCCGGCGCTGTCCGCCAGCCCTGCCGTGAGCGAACTGACCGAGAACAGCACGCTGCCCGCCATGAACAGGCCCTTTCGCCCGATGAAGTCCGAGGCGCGGCCCACCGGCAGCATGCAGGAGGTGGAGAAAAGCAGGTGCACCATCATCACCATGGCCATCTCGCGCGCTGAAAAAGAAAACGCCCGCCCGATGGTGGGCATCGCCACCGACAGCGCCCCGTACAGGAACGGCGTCAGGAACGACGCCAGCCCCACGGCGATCTGCGCTTCGAGCGAACGGCGTTCGGCGGCGTCCATGATGAGTGTGGCGTCTCCTGGAAGGAGTTAGGGGAGATATGCTGGGCTCCGCCCAGACCCGGCAGGGCGCTGCCCTGCACCCGCCAGGGGAGAAGCCTCCCCTGGACCCGGCTTTCCGCTTCGCGTCGTGCGCGCGCAGTCTGCGGCGGGGCGGTGAGGCGGGGCATCCGCCGGGAACGCCCAAAGCGGCTTATCCCGGCGGCCAGCCATCGCCGAAGACGGCGATTTTCAGCAACAAAGCTGGAAATGTGGCTCGTGCTTCAGCGTTTTCCTGCGAGATGCCTGAAGCGTATCGCCTCGGGACGCGAAGCGGCTTGAGCGGGAACTGGTCACTATCCCGCCCGTGTTCTGGCGGGCGGGTGCCAAGGGCTGTAACGGTCGCGTCCTGCTCGACGGGCGACGAATCGTCTTCAAATCGATTCTAGCCCGCCGAGCAGGGCGTGAACGGGACAGCCCTCGGCACCCGCTTGAACCACAGAGTGCCGCCCTGGAATGCGAAGCTAAAAGCCGGGTCCAGGGGGAGGCTTCTCCCCCTGGCCGCCGGAGGCATCTTACTCTTATTCTTAATCTTTACGAGACGGCGCTGCCGGGCGTCACCTGCGCGGACGGGGCCAGCAGCTCCAGTCCGCCTTCGCGCTTCACGGCCAGAATCATGCCTTGCGACTCCACGCCGCGCAGCTTGCGTGGCTTCAGGTTGGCCACGACGACCACCTGGCGACCCACCAGATCCTCGGGCTTCCAGAACTCGGCGATGCCCGCGACGACCTGGCGCGGCTCGCCGTCTCCGGCGTCCAGCTTCACCAGCAGCAGCTTGTCGGCCTTGGGCACGGGCGAGGCCTCGAGAACGGTGGCCACGCGCAGCTCGATCTTCTGGAAATCCTCGAAGTCGATGGGGTCCTTGGGGCCTTGCGGGGCGGGGGCAGCAGCTGGCGCGGCCTTGGGCTTGTCGGCCTGCTTGGCTTTGGGAGCGGGCTCGGCGGGCGTGTCGGCCACGGGCGGTTCCACGCGCGGGAAGATGTTGGAGGCCTTGGCCACTTCGGTCCCGGCGCTCAGGTTGCCCCATCCTTCGGCTTCTGCGGGGAGATTGATGGAGGCGGGGTCTTCGGCGACGCCGAGCTGCGCCAGCATGGCCGAGGCGGCCTCGGGCATCACTGGCCAGAGGTGCACGGCGACTTTGCGCATGCATTCCAGCACGCAGTACATCACCGTGGCCAGACGCGAGCCGTTCTGTTCCTTGAAGAGGCTCCAGGGAGCCTGGGTGTCGATATACTTGTTCAGGCCGCGCACCAGCTCCCAGAGCGAGTCCAGGGCCTTGGCGGTCTGGAAACGCTCGAAGAGGCGCTGGTAGTTCAGGCAGGCGTCCTTGGCCAGCATCATGAGCTCTTCTTCGTCCGGCCCGCCCTGTCCGGCCTGGGGAATCTGCCCGCCGAAGTATTTGTGGGTCATGGCCAGGGTGCGGCTGAAGAGGTTGCCCAGGTCGTTGGCCAGATCCGAGTTGAAGCGGCCGCACAGGGCCTCTTCGGAGAAGGACGAGTCGTGCCCGAGGCTCATCTCGCGCAGCAGGAAGTAGCGGAAGCCGGACAGGCCGTACTTTCCGGCCAGCGAGAGGGGCTCCACCACGTTGCCCAGGGACTTGGACATCTTGGTGTCCTTGATGAGCCAGTAGCCGTGCACGTTCAGGTGCTGGAAGGGTTCCAGGCCCATGGCTTTGAGCATGGTGGGCCAGAACACGGCGTGGGGCTTCAGGATGTCCTTGGCGATCAGGTGGTTGGCGGCGGGCCAGAAGCGCTGCATCATCTCGCCGTCGGGCCAGCCCAGGGCGGTGAGGTAGTTGAGCAGGGCGTCGAACCAGACGTAGGCCACATAGTCCTTGTCGAAGGGCAGCTCCACGCCCCAGTCCAGGCGGGACTTGGGCCGCGAGATGCACAGGTCTTCCAGCGCGCCGGACTCCAGCAGGGAGACAACTTCGCTGCGGTACTGCTCGGGGCGGATGAAGTCCGGGTTGGCCTTGATGTGGTCCAGCAGCCACTGCTGGTACTTGGCCATGCGGAAGAAGTAGTTCTTCTCGGCGATGTATTCGGGCTTGGTCTTGTGGTCGGGGCAGAGGCCGTCCACGAGTTCTTTTTCCGTGTAGAAGCGCTCGCAGCCGAAGCAGTAGTGCCCGCCGTACTCGCCGAAGTAGATGTCGCCGGAGTCGTACACCTGCTGGAGCGCCATCTGGACCAGCCGCTTGTGCTCGGGGTCCGTGGTGCGGATGAACTGGGTGTTCTCGATGCCGAGCTTGGGCCAGAGGTCCTTGAAGATGGCGCTTATCTCGTCGCAGTATTCCTGGGGGGACTTGCCTGCGGCCTCGGCGGCCTTGACGATCTTGTCGCCGTGCTCGTCGGTGCCGGTCAGGAAGTGGACCTCGCGCCCCATGAGCCGGTTGAACCGGGTCATGGCGTCGGCCAGGATGGTGGTGTGGGCGTGTCCCAGGTGGGGGCGCGCGTTGACGTAGTAGATGGGCGTGGTGATGTAGAAGCGCTCCACGGCTATTCTCCGGAATCTGGCGTTGTGGTCGGTGCGCCCTCGGGGCGGCGCGATTTGGGCTTGCGTTTGCGTTTGCGCTTGGGCCGGGCCGGGGCGTCTGCGGCGGGCTGGCCTTCGGCCACGACTTCCCCGTCGTCGCCGTCGGTGGGCTCGGCAGGCATGGCGGGCAGCAGACCCTGCGGGGGCTGGGAGGCGTCCGGCGCCGGAGCGTCTGCGGCGGGCGCCGGAGCCTTCTGCTGCGGCGCGGGGCGCTGCTGTTGCGGCGGACGCTGCTGCGGCGCCTGCTGCGGGGTGATGTACGGGGTCCAGGTCTCGCCCGCGATGGCGCGCCATTCTTCCAGGGTGATCTCCCTCTCTTCACCGGATTCGGTGTAGATGGAGAGCGTCTCCGTGAAGAGGTTGGAACGCAGGATCTTCACCGGGCCCTGGCTGGTCTGGTACTTCTTGCCGATCTTGGGGCAACGGCGCTGGAATTCCTCGTAGGCGTTCTGCTCGTAGGCCAGGCAGCACAGCAGCCTGCCGCACATGCCTGATATCTTGGCCGGGTTCAGGAACAGGTTCTGTTCCTTGGCCATCTTGATGGTCACAGGCTGGAACTTGCGGATGAACCGGGCGCAGCAGCACATCTGGCCGCAGTTGCCGATGGCCCCGAGCATCTGTGTCTCGTGGCGCACACCGATCTGCCTGAGCTCGATGCGGGTGCGGTAGGCCTTGACCAGATCCTTGACCAGCTCGCGGAAATCAATGCGTCCGGGGGCCGTGAAATAGAAGACCATCTTGGAACGGTCCAGGAGGATCTCCACATCCACGAGCTTCATGTCCAGGTTGCGTTCGTTGATGCAGCGGCGGCAGTGCCGGATGGCGTCGCGGGCAAGCTCGCGGTTTTCGTCGTGCTGGATCATGTCCTCGTTGGAGGCCAGCCGCAGGATGGGTTTGATCTCGCTGGCCTGCATGTCGGCGGGGGGGGCGTCCAGCACGCTGGCCACGCGGGCCATGGCCGTGCCCTGGTCCGTCTTGACCAGCACGTATTCCCCGACTCGCACCCCGTAGGAGAGCGCGTCGAAGTAGTATATCTGGCCGTTTTCCCGGAACCTCAGTCCCAGAGTTGTGCTCATGATCGTATCCGAGTCGCCCTTAAGCGGGCGGTTGAAGATGTGTTGAACACCATACTCTAGCTCATAGTGTAACGAACTTCAAATGCTACGGGGAGGTATCGGCAGGACGGCCGGACTTGACGGGCAGGTGGCGGGCCGTGGGCCTTTTGCCGCAGGATCGGGAAGGCAGGGCATCGGGACGGGCTGGGCAACCGTGCGCAGGCTGCGTACGAGAGGTCGAGAAATGAAAATGTTCACCCTGGAAGAAAAAGTCGTTTTGATTTGTTGACAAGCATGTGCCGAATGGGTAGTTACCGCTTCCGCGCTGACGGGAACCCCGAAGGCACCCAGGGTGGGTCATTAGCTCAATTGGTAGAGCAGTTGACTCTTAATCAATTGGTTGTAGGTTCGAGTCCTACATGGCCCACCACAAATTTCAAGGGATATCAGGCGGATAGCGTGATATCCCTTTGTTCTTTCAGTTGACAGTTCTGCCTCGGATGTGTAGATGAGGTCCCGCGCTGACGGGAACCCCGGAAGCACCCTCAGAGTGGGTCATTAGCTCAATTGGTAGAGCAGTTGACTCTTAATCAATTGGTTGTAGGTTCGAGTCCTACATGGCCCACCACGAAGTTCAAGGGATATCAGGCACCGCCTGATATCCCTTTCTTCGTTTTGCATGCCTGTCGCGATCGCACGGTGTGCGATCACATGGGCGGCTTTTTCCCCATGCCCTGTCCCATTCCCGGAGGCATGCCCTGGCCCATCGCGGGCATGTTCAGGCGCTGGTAGCCTGCCGGGATGGCGAACTGCGACGGGTCCACTGTTCCCTGCCTGATGTTCCTGAATTCCATGATCATGGTTTCCGCGCCGCTCTTGTAGACGGTCCTGATGGGGTAGCCCAGCTTCTCCGCGAACCAGGCGGTCAGCTCCCCCTTCGATTTGTCCTTGAAGTCGAAGGCTTTCATCTCGCACTCCCACCCGTCGAGAGTCTCCTTTCCTATGGAACGCCACTGGCCTTCCTCGGTGCTGCCTTCCCGGATGGCCGCCGCACCCATCTGGGCCGGGTCCAGCTTCATTTCCATATACATCTTGGCGTCAGGCATCAGCATAAGGACCTTGCCCGCAGTCGGATCGGTAATCACGATCTGTCTTTGGCCTTCCATGGAGACGTCCATGCGCATCCGGAGGTCCTTCACGGAGGCCCTGCCGCTCATGACGGGTTTGCCGTTCATGGTCTGGAGCATGTCCGCTGTGAAGTCGGACGCCAAGGCGGCGGGGGCGCACAGGAGAAAAATCGCCAATGAGAAGCACAACGACGTGAACGGGTTCATGCTGGCTCCTTTCGCAGAGTTTTAAAACGGTAAGACCCAAGGCGCGCCGGGTCAAGCGCCGGGACAGGGCAGGGGAACGCGTGGCAGCCGCGCTCGTTGGAAATAGTATTCGCGCGTGGCTGGCCGGCGGATCATATATACTGTTCTGCGCGGATTGGGGCCCCGGCGTTCCGGATTCGTGCCCTCTCACAGCGCCTTGGCTTTGGACTCACGGCACGGGCGTCGCGAACATCAGGGCGAACGATGGATAACCATCTGGGTCGCACCTCGATTGTCTGGAGCACTTTGTGAGATTCAGCTATGCATGAGACGCAAATAAGGTACAATGGCGGATCGGTCGTCGAGACAGGATGCAACGATGGTCGATTTGATCAGTTTTTGCAAAAGTCCGGTTTTTTCAGATTGACATCCGTAGTAGGGTTTCCCTACATTCGAAATGTTATAATATGCTGAAAATGCAGGATAAGCACGAAGGTTTCGCCAGAGTGTCCTGCCAGGAATAAAATAGTTGTTCCGATTCGATTTCGATTTGGTTTCTCTGGGAAGCTTCTTGTGTAAATTTTGTCGAGAATCTTGTTTTATCGGACAGTCCGGAATGTCAAGACGGCGTTTTAGGGTGGATTTCAACTTTCGGCAGGTTGTGCGCTTCAGGTGTTGGCATTTAAATTCAGTGTGTTACTGGGTTTGACCCCGCTTGGCACGATCTTGGCTTAGTGTAGAAAACCATCGCGCTCCAAAGCCGTTCCGGTCGCGACGACAAACTCAAATCCCAAGGTATCGTCTATGACAGGAAGAGCATTGTGTCTGCTGCTGTTATTGTGTGTTGCCCTCCTGAACGCGTGTGGCAACAAGTCCCGTGACGAGATGATGCTTCAGGGCACCCAGCTTGTCGAAAAAGGTAATTCCAAAGGCGCGATAGTCGTCTTCAAGAACCTCCTTGAAAAGTATCCTGGGGACATCCCCGCCTCCATGGCTTTGGCTGAGGCCTACGTGGCCACAGATAAGCTTGCCCAGGCCGAAAGCGAACTGAAGTCCATCATGCAGAAGGCCCCCGCAACGCCGGGCCTGCCTGTATTGTATGCTAAGATTCTCATTGCCCAGCGCAAGCCCCAGGAAGCGCTCGACGCCTTAAAGCCCGTGCTGGATGCCCCTGGCGCCAGTGGCGAGGCCTGGGAGCAGGCCGGGCACGCCCTGATGCTCTTGGGTTGGTTCGACGAAGCCCAGCGCTCTTATCAGAAGGCCCTCTCGATCTCCGGCAGCTTGTCCAGGTCCCGGATCGGCCTGGCCGAATCCTACTTCCAGCGCAAACTGACCGACCAGGCCAAGCGCGAGATCGACCTGATCCTGGCGGATTCTCCCAAGAACCAGTCCGCGCTGCACATGCTCGCCCAGATTCAGGTTCTTGCAAACGATGATGACGCCGTCATCGAAACCTACGGCAAGATAGGGAAGTTCTACCCGGCAGACGTCAGGGCGCGTTACCTGGAAGCCTTCCTGAAGCTCTCCAAGAAGCAGGACGCCGATTACGCCATGGCCGTGTCCACCGCCCTGATCGGAGAATTCCCCAAGGCTCCTGAAGGCTACAAGCTCAAGGGCCTGGCGTACCTCGCCAAGAACGAGGGCGCCCTGGCCCTGGAACCGCTCCTGACCGCCCACAAGCTGCGCCCCGACGTAGACACCAACCTGTTCCTGGCCCAGACCTACCAGGGACTCGGCAACCTTGAGACGGCCGTCAGCCACCTTCAGTCCATCCTTTCGGCAAAGCCCGACCTGGAAGGCCCCAGGCGCATGCTGGCTTCCATCTACCTGCGTCAGAACCGCCTGGACGAGGCGATCGCCGAGACCCAGAAGGTGTTCGAACTCTCTCCGTCGGACCTCGGCGGCCAGCGCATCCTCGCGGACGCCCTGGTTGCGAAGAAGGAATACGACAAGGGCCTGGAGCTGTTCACCAAGATGAGTGAGCAGCCTGGATCCCCTCCGGTGATTTTCCTCAAGAAGGGCATGCTGCTGGCTATGAAGGGCGACAACGCCGCTGCTGAAGTCGACCTGCGCAAGGCGGTCGAGGCCGGAGGCAAGACCCTGGAGCCGCGCCTGTACCTGTCCTCCTTCCTGGCAGGACAGAACCGCATCGACGAGGCAGTCGAGGTGCTCCGCTCGGGCATGACCGAAGGAGCCGGGGCCGCCCTCGCGTACAACGGCATGGCCAAGCTGCGCCTGCGCCAGAACAAGCTCGACGAGGCCAAGGAACTGCTGGAAAAAGCCAAGCAGTTCGAACCCAAGGTGCTTATCACCTACTACAACCTGGCAGCCATCCAGGCCGCGACCGGCAACCTCGACAAGGCCGTCGCCGAATTCGAGGCGGCCCTCGCCGTGGCTCCCGATGACCAGCGCGCTCTGACCGGCGCTGCCGGCGCCTGGGAAACCCAGGGCGATCTTGTGAAGGCCCAGGCCCTTCTGGAGCGCGCCGCCAAGAACCACAATCCCCAGGCGTCACTGGCGCTGGCGTCGTTCTTTGTCAGGCGCTCCGACAACGCCAGGGCCATCGTAGTCCTGGATGAAATGCTGGCCGCCAATCCCAAGGACATTCAGGGCTGGCTCACCAAGAGCCGCATCCATTCCATCATGGGCGACCAGGAGAAGGCCCTGTCCTCCCTGGGACGAGTCGAGACCCTCAACCAGAGGCTCGGTCTCCTGGAAAAGGCCAAGTATTATCTCGCACAGAAAAATACCGCCCAGGCGCTCGAGGTGGCTCAAAAGCTTCGCAGCATGAACACCCGTTCCGGCGACTACGCCCTGCCTCTTGCGGAGATCCAGGAAATGGCCGGTCAGGCTGACGCTGCCAAAGCCACCCTGACAAACGTTCTGCGCGACGATCCTGCCAATCCCCGCGTGCTGACCTCCCTGGCCAATATCGAATCCCGCGCCAACAACACCGCTGAAGCCCTGGCTCTGTTGGACAAGGGCATCACGGCTGGAATGGATCCCGCATACGGCAACGCCCTCAAGGGCGTTATCCTTCAGCAGAAGGGCGACCTCAAGGGCGCCCAGGAACTGTACGAAAAAGCCCTTCGCTACCAGGAGCGCCAGGCATTGGCCCTGAACAACCTGGCCATGATCTACGCCGACCAGGCGGGTCAGGCGACCAAGGCCCTGGAACTGGCGGTCAAGGCTTACACCCTGGAATCCAACAGCGCATCGGTGATGGATACGTTGGGTTACGCGCTTTTGAAAAACGGTCGCGCCAAGGAAGCTGTGGTGGTCCTTGAGCGTGCAAAGAAGTTGATGCCCAACAGCAAGGACATCGACAAGCATCTGGAGATGGCGCGGGCAAGCGGACCTGCCTCGTAGAAACCGGCTGGAAAGATCGCGGCAAGAGTCCACAGTTTGAACGCGTCCTGGGGGAGGGAACACATGCAGAATCATACCGATGACCAACACACAGGAAGGCTGACGCTGAAGCAATGCGCCCTGGATGTGCTCGTCGCGCTGACCGCGCTTCAGTTGATGCTCGTTCTGCCGCATCTGGGCTTGAAGGGGCTTGATACATCCGTATTTGCGTCCGACAAGGCCGTGCACTTCCTGGTGATCGCCGCGTTTCCCTCCATGCTTGTGGGGATCATCCTGGCCTACGCCGCCAAGAGCAGGGGCATGGTGATCCATCTGACCAAGACGGCGATTTCGATCCTGGTCTCTTACGTGCTGTTCCTGGCCCTGGAGGAGTCGCGCATCCCCAACCGGCTGGGGCAGACCGAAATCGCCTGGGGTCTGGCCGTGTTCGCCCTTCTCAGCCTTTCTTGCGAAATGCTGCGCAGCTTCGGCATGTCGGCCAGGCGCAACGGGGGCCGCGTGCTGCTGGTGGGCAACGGGATCATGGCCCAGCAAATGAAGGACATGGTCCTGGAACATTCGGACCGCTTCGAACTGGTCGGCACCGTGGAATACCCCGCCACCAGCCAGGAGGCCCGCTCCGAGGACGCGCAGGACATCTTCGAGACCGCGAAGCGCCTGGGCGCCACCAAGGTCGTCATTTCACTTACTGAACGCCGGGGCGTGTTTCCGCTCCAGGATATGCTGAGCTGCAAGCTCTCGGGCATCGAGGTCCTCGATTCACCCGCGATGTTCGAACGCATGACCGGGAAACTGCTGATCGAAAACATCACCCCCAGTTGGTTCATCTTCTCAAACGGGTTCCGGGTCACCCCCCTGTTGCGGGCGACCAAGCGCACCGTGGACGTGATCCTCTCGGCCTTCGGCCTGCTGGCCTTCGCGCCGATCGGCCTGCTGGTGGCGCTGGCCATCAAGCTTGAATCCCCCGGACCGGTCTTTTTCCGGCAGATCCGCGTGGGCCAGGGCGACAGGAACTTCAGCCTGATCAAGTTCCGCTCCATGTGCAAGGACGCCGAGAAAAACTCCGGAGCGGTCTGGGCTCAGAAGAACGACTGCCGCGTGACCCGCCTGGGTCGCATCCTGCGCAAGACCCGCATCGATGAGATCCCCCAGCTGGTGAACGTGCTCAAGGGCGAGATGAGCCTGGTCGGGCCTCGGCCTGAGCGCCCGGAGTTCGTCCGGACCCTCAAGGAGCGCATTCCCTACTATTCCGAGCGCCATTACGTGAAGCCGGGCGTTTCCGGCTGGGCTCAGGTACGCTACCCCTACGGGGCCTCCGTGGAGGACGCCGTGGAAAAGTTGCGCTACGACCTTTACTACATCAAAAACATTTCCATATTTCTTGATTTCAAGATAATACTGAAAACCATTGCAGTCATGCTCTTCTGCAGGGGCGGAAGATAGAAGCTTATGGTCTCAGTCAACCGGGATTTACACGGCAGCCGTCATGGCCAGACACAGCCCAGGAGGAAACCAGAGGTGACGACGATTCTTTCCATCGCTCTTACTCTATTGATGGCGACCAGCGCTTTGGCGGGGGATTACGCAATCGTTGTCGGCGACAAGCTGGCTGTAGCGGTCGAAGGCGAACCCGACCTGAGCATCGCCGCATCTGTCCGGCCCGACGGGAAAATCACCTATCCCCACATCGGGGAAGTGGTGGCTGCGGGCCTCACCCCAACCCAGCTCGGCGAGCGTTTGGCATCCCAACTCAAAACCCTTGTCCGTAAGCCGCAGGTCAGCGTCACCATTGTGGATGGGCAGAACGACAAGGTTTACGTCGTTGGCGGAGGGGTCAAGCCGACATTCTTTGCCTTGGCCACCCACAAGAGCCTGTTGCAGGTGCTCGCCAGCATTGAAGACCTGAGCGTGGCCGACCTGAGTCAGGCTTCCCTCGTCCGTGAGAACGCAGTGGTCATCAAGGGACTGCGCGAGCTCTACGAAGAGGGGGACGTGTCCCGCAACCAGGAGCTGAAGGCCGGCGACGTCATCGTCATTCCGGTGCTGAAGGACCGTTTCGTGTATGTCTCCGGTGCGGTCAACTCGCCGAGGACATTGCCCTACCGGGAAGGGATGACCGTTCTGGACGCCTTGATGGAGGCCGGAGGTTTCACCAAGTTCGCCAGTAAGAACGACACCAAGATTGTCCGTCGTAGCGGCGACAAGGAAGAGATCGTCAAGGTCAAGGGCAAACGCCTGATGGAAGGCGGGGACTCCAGCCAGAACCTGCTGCTTCGGCGCGGCGACATGGTTATCGTGGAGGAAGGGTTTTTCTAGCCCTTAACGGAGAAATTGCATGTCTAGTGCCTTGAATGATTATGACTATTATTTGAAGATCATTCTCACAAGGAAGAAGCTGTTTGTCTCTGTCTTCTTGCTTGTGATGACTATCGGCGTCATTGTGGCGTATATGCTTCCGAAACAATACGAAGCCAAAACAACAGTGTTCCTTGAACAGAACGTCATAACGGATCTGGTGAAGGGCATTGCCGTTTCACCCTCCGTTGACGCCAAGCTCAAGATGCTGTCCGTCGCGTTGCTCAGCAGAAACATGGTCCTCAAGGTCCTGAGCGAACTGGACAAGGATCTCTTCCTTCAGGATGAGCGCCAGGTTGAAGCCTACCTCGCCGACCTGACCAAGCGGATCATGATTTCTTATCAGGAGAAGCAAGGCGTTTTCAGGATCACCTTGCGCGACAAGGACCCTGCATTCGCCAGCGATTTCGTAAACACCCTGACGCGGAAGTACATCGACACCAATACGTCCTCCAAGCGGGAGGAGTCGTTCGAGGCCAACAAATTCCTGGCCGAACAGATTGACAGCTTCAAACGCCGCATTGACGCGGCGGACGACGCAATCAATAAGTACAAAAGTGAAAAGGGCCTGATCCTGGCCACGGATGATCTCTATCTTCGCGGTGAGATAAACAACGCGGAGAAGAAGCTGGAGGAGCTGGCCATCAAGCGTAGCGAGCTTGAGGCCAAAAAACGCATTTTTGTGGAGCGGGGGCCTGAGCCGGGCAAACTCGCAGAGGCCGAGGCCAGGTTGTCGGAACTGCTTGGCCGCTACACATCCGAACATCCGAAGGTGGCTGCCGCGCAGGCTGAGGTTGCGAGGCTGCGCAGCGGTCGGGGTGACTCTTCGTCGCGCAAGACCAATGCGGCAGTTCGTGACGGCCTCCAGATGCTCCAGGTGGAGATCGACGCGTACAAGGAAATGGAAGCCCGCCAGCTGCGGATCGTGGAAGACAGCAAAGCCCTTCTGCGCGAGATTCCCAACGTGAGATCCACCTTGGCCGAGCTGGTCCGGAAGAAAGAGAACGAGGGAGTTGTCTATCAGCAGCTCGTATCGCGCTATGGGCAGTCGGAAGTTTCCAAGCAGATGGAACTGCAAGACAAGTCCATCACCTTCCGCATCCTTGACCCCGCCGTGAAGCCGTTGTCCCCTGTCAGCCCCAACAGGATGCTGATAATCCTGGGCTCGGCGGGAGCCGGGCTCGGCATCGGGTTCGCGCTCATTTTCCTGCTTGATTTCTTCAAGGGCGGGATCAAATCGCCTACTGCCCTGAAGGAGTTCGACCTGCCCGTGTTCGCCGTGATTCCCCACATGCCGGATGTGGCTGCGGACGCGAAGCAGCTCCGGGTGGATAGGATATTCCTCGTTTTTGCTACAGGGTATCTCGTTTTGATGCTGAGTTTCGCCATGGCGGATATGTTCCGTCTGGACGAACAGGCACAGCTCGCCCGCAAATTCGTCAGCTCCAAAATCAGCACTGTCCTCAATAAATGAACAAGGGCAAGGATATCTAATGAGCAGAATTGAAGAGGCCCTCAACAAGGCCGTTCAGACGAGCCCCGGCCGCCCTGTGAGCCGGGCCAAAGCGAACGCGCCTCTTGCATCGGAGTTGGGCGAAGCCCTTGCGCCGATTCCTTCCGAGCACACACTCCAGACGTTGACTGCCCCGCATTCCCATACGGCTGAAGAGTATCGCAAACTCAAAGAGGCGCTCATCAAAGAGTCCAGCCGGGAAGGGTTCAACAACGTGGTGCTGGTCACCAGCGCCAACCCCAAGGAAGGCAAGTCCGTCACGGCCCTCAATCTGGCCATCAGCCTTGCGCAGGAGTTCGACTATACCGTGCTGCTGCTTGATGCCGACCTTCGCGCGCCCAAGAGCCACACGTATCTGGGCATAGAACCCAAGATCGGCCTTTCGGATTGCCTCCAGGGCAAGGCCGACTGCTCCGAAGCACTGATACGTCTCGCCATTGGACGTCTGGTGCTTTTGCCTGCGGGAAAGGCGCTGCCCAACCCGGCGGAGCTGCTCTCGTCCAACAAAATGCGCCAGCTTCTTCAGGAACTCAAGCATCGCTATCCCGACAGGTTCATCCTCATCGATTCGCCGCCGGTGAACATGTTCGCGGAGACTCGCGCTCTGGCCGCCATGGCCGACGCCACCATTCTCGTGGTGCGCGAGGGCCAGTCATCTCGAGAGGACATCAGCGACGCCCTTGAGGCCCTGGATCACCGGGTAATGGGCGTGGTTTACAACGGCGCGCGGGAACTGCCTTTCCGCAAGTCCTCCCACTACGACCACTACGCCTATGCGGCGCCTCAGGAGTCTGGCCAGTGAGCGGGGCGAATGGGCGTGGCGGACAACCGGAGAGGAACGTGTACGAGTCATTCTTCAACTTGGAGCATAAACCCTTCGAGTTGGTGCCGAATCCGTCGTTTCTTTACATGAGCCAGGCACATCGCAAGGCATTGAACTACCTGACGTACGGCATTCGCCAGCAGAGCGGATTCATTCTACTGACCGGCGAGGTGGGCACCGGAAAGACAACGCTCATTCGCAGGCTCATCAACAGCCAGTTGACCGACGTGACCCTCTCCAAGATCTTCAATACGAAGGTCGAGGCCCAGCAGTTGCTGGAAATGATCCTGGAAGACTTCGGAGTGCGCCCCTCGGGCAAGGACAAGCCTTCGCTCCTTCGCGAGTTGAACGATTTTCTCATCTCTCAATATGCCAAGGGCCGCCAGTGCGTGCTTATCATCGATGAGGCCCAGAACCTCACCCATGAACTGCTGGAAGAAGTGCGGCTGCTTTCCAATCTGGAGAACGACTACCAGAAGCTTCTGCGCATAATTCTGGTTGGTCAGCCCGAGCTCAAGCAACTGCTCGCCGCGCCGGAGCTTCTTCAGTTGCGCCAGCGCATCCAGGTCAGCTGCCATATCCATCCGCTCCCGGCCACGGAGATGGAGGGGTACATCACCCACCGCCTCGAATCTGCGGGAAATCGCAACGCCGTGAGCTTTTCCTCCGAGGCGTACGATGCAATCTCCCAGTATACCAGGGGCGTGCCGCGCCTGATAAACATTTTGTGCGATTATCTTCTCCTGGACGCCTTCGCCCGTGAGTCGCACGAGATCACGGTGGACGCCGTGCATGAGGTGGCAGGCGACCTCAACTTCGACAACCAGTACTGGAACCCCGTTGTAGACCCGGTCGATGCGGATTCCGGCCCTGCCGAGACCCTCGGGCAGCGTCACTCCGCCGGACGGGCCACCGCAAAGATCACTTCGCTTCTGAAGAATCTCAACGGCAGGCTCAAATGCATCGAGGACGCGCTGCCCAGGTTGGAGTCCTCCCGTCAGCCAGTTATGCCCGACCAGAGCGCGCTTCACGGCCAGTTGACGCTTTTCCAGGAGAGCCTGCAGGCGCGCCTGGACGAGATGAACCGCAATGTGAGCCATATCGCAGGCGAGGTGGACGCGTTGAAAGAGCGTCTTGAGCGTCACGATGATGTTGTGGTTCCCCCGGCCGAGTTCGAATGCCAGACGGCGTCCGCGCCGCCCGAAACCACTGAGGTAAAGGCCGAACCTCCCGCCAAGGGTTGGATGAAACGTCTGATATTTGGAGCGCTATAGGATGCTGGATATGCGGGTGCCACTCTATTTGACCGTGCTCCTGGCGTTCTTCGCCATGCCAGTTTCGTCCCTGGCCGGTACGTCGGAATATTCCATGACGCTTGGCGTCGGCGAGGAATACAACTCCAACGTCAATGAAAAATCCAACGCCCAGGCGGATTGGGTCAGCAAGGCGACCGCCGTAGGCAAGGTCAAATACCAGTCTGCCCGGATCGAGGCGGATGGTGAAGTGGACGGCTCTTTCAACGTCTATGCGCTGGGCAACCGAAACGACGAATTCAAGGGCAGCGCGCTGGTCAATGCAAAAGTGACGCTTGCTGAAGAACTGCTCTTTGTGGAAGCGCATGGAACTTTCAAGCAGGTATATAACAACCTTATTCGAGGCGAGACAAATCCCACTGACTCCACAAGGTCTCAGGTTGACCAGTACGTTACAAGTGGGAGAGTATACATGACTCCGCGCCTGTCCGACAGGCTCTCGAGCATGATCGGCTACGAGTTCATAGGGTACTTCTATGGTGATGGAGCAAATACGGATTCTAACATCAACTCAACTTCATATGGAAGTGCCAAAAACAAAATCAGCAATGGAGTGTTTGCGAACTTCGTATACGAGTTGACGCCGCTGTGGCAGATCACTCTCGATGCAAACACCTTACGGCAGGACTCCCGCACCGGTGGATTGCAACGGACGTACGTAAACGCTGGGTTCAGGTGGCAGTACTCCGAGGATGGATACATCTCGGCAAAAGTTGGTCCCAGATATTCAGCCTACGACAACGGCAACACCAGCCTCAATCCCTATGTTGATGCAGTCTGGTCTCACACGCTCAACAGGTTTACGGCGAAGGCGATTCTGTCCTCCCTGTATACGGAGAACCCGGTAGCGACGTACTCCACATTGAAGAAAACCGCAGGGCTTTCCCTCGCCTGGCAGGGGGAAAAGCTGAATCTTCAGGCGAATGCGTCGCTCAGCAACACGGACGGCGAGGACACGCGCGATTCGGACCAACTCGCACTGGGAGTTGTCGCCCGTTACGAGATCACTCCGCGTTTGATGCTCAAGGCCGGGGCTTCCCGCAATTCGACTGTGACCAGCAGCTACACCCAGGTCCGCTGGTATGCGAACGGCGGCCTGGAATATTCCCTGGGCAAGGATTTCTCCCTGGAGGGCTACTACCGCTGGAAAATTTACGATTCGAGCCAGGGCTCCTCACTCAACTATAATGTGAACATCGTGGGTTTGAGCCTGAAGAAAACCTTCTAGGACGTTATGAAAGCCCCCGATGTAATTTTGAATGCCCTTACGGTGGACGTGGAAGACTATTTCCAGGTCCAGGCGTTCGCGGATGTCGTCTCCCCTCATCAATGGGAATCATTCGAGTCCAGAGTGGAGGACAACACCTACCGCGTGCTGGACCTGTTCGCGGAACACGGGCTGAAGGCCACGTTCTTCGTGCTGGGCTGGGAAGCGAAGCGCCGCCCGGCCATGGTCAGACGCATCATCGGCGAGGGCCATGAACTGGCCTGCCATGGGTATGGACATCAGCTGATCTACCGCATCGGACCCGACGCGTTTCGCGCTGACGTCCGCAGAGCGAAAGACCTCCTTGAGGATATCTCGGGCCAGCCCGTGCATGGCTACCGGGCTCCCAGCTATTCCATCACCGCCCAGAGCCTCTGGGCCTTGGACATCCTGATCGAAGAAGGCTTTCGCTACGATTCCAGCATCTTTCCCATTCATCACGACACCTATGGCATCCCGGACGCTCCGAGCTTTCCGCACATGATCCGGCGGGACTCGGGCTGCATCATGGAGTTTCCACCCAGCACGCTGGAAATGAGCGCCATGGGCTTCAAGTACAAGCTCCCCGTGTCCGGCGGAGGCTACCTTCGCCTGTTCCCCGTGGAGTTGGTGCGGCGGGCTCTGAGCAGAATCGGGCGGCGTGAGCGCCAGCCAGTGGTGCTGTACTTCCATCCCTGGGAGCTTGATCCAGGCCAGCCCCGCATCCGCGCGAAGCTCAAATCCCGCCTGAGGCACTACGTCAATCTGCACAAGACGGAAGGCAAGCTTCGCCATCTCTTCGCCTCGCTGCCGTTCGCTCCCATGGGCACGGTCCTGGAGCGCGCCATGACGGAGCACCTTGCATGCGCCAGGTAGAACCTGGGGCGGGCCGCATCGGTGGGCAGAAGAGTCTGCGGCTGCTCGATCCCGACTCCGCTGTCGATTCCGGCATGTGGGACGCTTACGTGGATTCCGCTCCGGGCGCGTCATCGGCGCATCAGATGGGATGGCTGCGGGTGATCAAGCGCGTTTTCGGCCATGAGACCTATGCCCTGGCCGTGGAAGCAGCCGACTCGACCCTTCACGGTATCCTGCCGCTGGTCTTTCTGAAGAGCCGCTTGTTCGGCACGTTCCTGGTTTCCATGCCTTTCCTGAATTACGGCGGCGTGCTGGCAGACGGTCGCGAAGAGGAGCGCCTGCTGCTTGCTGAAGCCGCAGAGCTGCGGGAACGCCTGGGCGCTGCCCATGTGGAGCTGCGCCATGCCGGGACTGTCGTTGAGGGTTTGCCTGTCCGTTCCCATAAAGTGAGCATGCTGCTGCCTCTTGGCGATTCGGAAGAGGCCCTGTGGGCCAAACTGAACGCCAAGGTGCGCAACCAGGTGCGCAAGGCCCAGAAGAGCGGGCTGACGGCCACAGTGTGCGATCAGGCCTTGCTGGACGGGTTCTATGCGGTGTTCGCCCACAACATGCGGGACCTGGGGACTCCGGTATATCCGAAATCCTTCTTTGCCAGGATACTTGAAGAGTTTCCGGCATCAAGCCGCATCATCATGGTCGAGCTCGACGGGAAACCCGTCGCCGGCGGGCTGGTCATGTGGCATCGCGGCAGGCTTGAGGTGCCCTGGGCTTCTTCGTTGCGGGAGTACAACTCCTCCTGCCCCAACAACCTGCTCTACTGGGAGGCCATCCGCTTTGCCGTCGGGCAGGGGCTGGACGTCCTGGATTTCGGCCGCTCCACCCCCGGAGGCGGAACGTACAAGTTCAAGGCGCAGTGGGGGGCGGCTCCGATCCAGCTGCACTGGCAATACATGTTGAAGCCTGGCGATTCCATTCCGGACATCACTCCGACCAATCCCCGCTATCAGGCCGCCATCGCGGTCTGGAAACGCCTGCCGGTTCCGGTGACCAAGGTGATAGGCCCTTTGCTGGTACGCAGCATTCCCTGACCCGGAGCCAGAATCATGCCCCGTAATCTTTCCCCTTCCGCTTCCCCTGTCCGTTGTGCCGACATCGCATCGTCGGCGTTCGACGCCGTGCGGGGGGATCAGGCCGCGCGGCGCTTTGGCGACGACCTGCGCGGGCGTTTCCATGCGGAGCACTGCCACCTGTTCAGCTCGGGCAGGGCGGCCCTGAGCGCGCTGTTTTCGGCCCTTCGCGCCCGCACCCCGGAGCGTGACACGGTTTCGCTCCCGGCGTTTACTTCCTACTCCGTGGCATCCGCAGCCGTCCGCTCGGGACTCAAGGTGGCCTTTTACGACCTGGACCCCGCCACCCTCTGCCCCGAGCCAGGCAGTTTCGAGCGCAGCCTCGGCCCTGATGTGGTCTGTGCCGTGGTCTGCCACCTGTTCGGCTATCCGTGTCCCATGAACGGGCTTGCCGACATCGCTGCCGGGCACGGTGTGCCGCTGGTGGACGACGCCGCCCAGGCCATGGGGGCGACAGTGGAGGGCCGCGCGACGGGCATGTCGGGCATCGCCGGCATCCTGAGCCTCAGCCGGGGCAAGAACATTACCTCGGTGGACGGCGGCGTGATCCTGACCAACGACTCGGAGCTGTCCAGGGCCATTGCCGGTGTCGCGTGTGAGCCGTCGCGCCGTCGCGACATTCCTGCGCTTGCGCTCAAGGCGCTGCTGATATGGGCTCTGCAACGCCCGCAGATATACTGGCTGCCCCGGAGTCTGCCGTTCCTGAAAATCGGGGCGTCGGTCTTTGAGCCGGATTTCCCCATCGGGGAGATGTCCCCGTTCCAGGCCGCCCTGGGGCGCAGGATGTTCGGGCGCCTGGACGAAATCAACCAAGAGCGCGTCCGCAATGCGGAGGACATCATCCGCCGCAGCGGCAAGCCCGGCAGATTTCCCGAGCCCGCTCCGGGGTCCCGGCCGGTTTACCTCAGGCTGCCCTGCCTGGGGCAGGCTGGCAGGGAGATTCCGGAAATGGGAGTCGTGCGCTCCTACCCCCAGGCCCTGTGCGATCTCCAGGAACTCAGGCCGCACGTCGTCCACGGCGCGCAGGACTGCCCCGAGGCGCGCAGGCTGGCCCGGGAGCTGGTAACACTGCCGACTCACTGCTTCGTCACCGAGGCCGACCGGGAAACGCTCGCAAGGAGCGTGGCATGACAACATTCATCTTCTGGGCCTGCCTGGCGGTCCTGGTCTATTCCTACGCGGGCTATCCGGTCCTTGTGGCTCTGGCGGCCCTTGTGGCAAGGACGCGCCCCTCGCGCGGTCCTGGGGGCGACACCCCGCAGCCCTCGGTGAGCATCCTGCTTTCCGTGTTCAACGAGGAGGCAGTGATACGCGAAAAGATCGAGAACTTTCTCGCTCTTGATTACCCGCCTGAGCTTCTGGAACTGGTGGTGGTCTCCGACGGCAGCACGGACGCCACGGAAGGCCTGGTGGCCGGGCATCCCTGCGGGCGCGTCCGCCTGCTCTGCCAGTCCGTCCGGCAGGGGAAGACCGCAGCCCTCAACCGTGCGGCATCGGAAGCGGCCGGGGATATCCTGGTGTTCACCGACGCCGACTCCATGTTCCGTCCCGACGCCCTGCGCCGCCTGGCCGCACGTTTCTCCTCGCAGGACGTGGGACTGGTGAGCGGGCGGACCCTCTACGTGGACCCGGCGACCGGCAAGCCCCTGGCCGCTGGTCTGTACCGAGCCTACGAGGAGTGGATCAAGGGCTACGAGAGCGAGGCGTTTTCCATCGTCGGGGCGGACGGCGCCATCTATGCGATGCGACGGGAGCTTTTCGAGCCCCTGAGCCCCGACTTGATCAACGATTTTGTCCACACCATCCAGGTTGCGGCCAAGGGCAAACGGGCGGTCAGCGAACCGGACGCCGTGTGCGTGGAACCCGCCGCCGACAGCGGCGCGGACGAGCTGGCCCGCCAGACCCGGATAATGTCCCAGTCCTGGCACGTGGTGGTTTCGCAACTGCCGCTTCTGCTTGCCGCCGGAAAAACCGGATACGTCTGGCAACTGCTTTCCCACAAGGCGCTGCGCTGGCTGTCGCTGCCGCTGATGGCCGGGCTCCTGGTCGCGAATGTTTTCCTGGCCGCGTGCGGGCCGGGATACGGCGTGTTTCTCGCGGCGCAGCTGGCTGCATACGGCGGAGCATGGGCCGGATACCGGGGCGCTGGCGGAGTGTTCAGAGTGTCGTATTTTTTCGTCCTGCTGCAAGTTTCCGGAATACTGGGGTTTGTGGGCTTTGTGCGGGGGCGGCGTTTTGTCACTTGGAACCCCAGGGCCAATTGAGCCGCACGGCAGGCAGGACCCCGGCAAGGGAGTTATCAGCATGGTGAGCATGTTCCGGAAAATGTTTCAGATACTGACTCGGCGCGAACGCCTGAGTCTTCTCGTGCTCATGGTCCTGGTTACAGGAATGGCTGCGCTGGACGTGCTGGGTGTGGCGTCCATCATGCCGTTCCTGACTCTGGCGGCCAATCCCAACGTGATCACCACCAACCGCTGGCTGGCCAAGGCCTACGAGCTGAGCGGAGTGGACGGCGTGACCGCCTTCCTGATGCTGCTGGGCGGCGTATCCCTGGGGCTGCTGGTCTTCGGCAATGCCTACAAGGTGCTGACCACCTGGCTGCTGCTCCGGTTCATCCAGATGCGCAACCACTCCCTGGCGCGCAGGATGCTGCTTGGCTACATGCGCCAGCCGTATGCCTTCTTCCTCGACCGTTCCAGCAGCGACCTGGGAAAGAATGTTCTCCAGGAGACCGGCACGGTGGTGAGCGGCGTGCTGACCCCCTGCGTGGAGATCGTCTCGCGCCTTGTGGTGGCGGGCGCGCTGGCGCTGTTCCTTTTTCTCGTGGACCCCGTGCTGGCTCTTTCCATGCTTGCCGTCGTGGGATCGACCTACGCCACCATCTTCGCCCTGGTGCGCCGCAAGCTCGGCAAAGCCGGTGAAATCAGAAGCTCAAGCATGCGCCAGCGCTTCAAGATGGCCGGCGAAGCCCTCCAGGGAATAAAGGACATCAAGATCCTAGGCAGGGAGGCCTACTTCCTGGAGCGGTTCTCGCGCGCGTCCAAACAGCTCGCGGAAGGGATGGCCTTCAGCCAGGTAATCTCCCAGGTGCCCCGGTTCGCCATGGAGACCGTGGCTTTTGGCGGCCTGATGGTGATCGTGCTGTACAGTCTCGTGGTGAGCGGGAACCAGGCTGCGGAGCTGCTCCCCATGATCGGGCTTTACGCCTTCGCCGGGTTCAGGCTCATGCCGGCCATGCAGCAGATATTCAACGGGGTGTCGGTCCTTCGCTACCATCAGTCAGCCCTGCAACTCCTGGTCGAGGACATGGAGCGCCTGGGGCAGGAAGCCCTGGAGAGCCCCCTGGAAACCAAGGCCGCAGCCAAGCTGTCCTTCGAGAAGAATATTGAGATCGACGACGTGTTCTTTTCCTACGACGGCACAAAGGACGTCCTCAAGGGCCTCAGCCTGGAGGTGGCAAGGAACACAACCGTAGGCATCGCCGGTTCCACGGGTGCGGGCAAGACCACCCTGGTGGACCTGCTGCTCGGACTGGTGGAGCCTGTCGAGGGGACGGTTCGCGTGGACGGGGTGGCATTGACCAGGGAGAGCCTGCGTAACTGGCAGCGCAACATCGGCTACGTGCCCCAGGTCATCTTCCTCTGCGACGACACCATGGCGGCCAACATCGCGTTCGGCGTACCCGAGGACGCAATCGACATGGAGGCCGTGATCAGGGCAGCCAAGATTGCCAGCCTTCACGAATTCATCACCAAGGAAATGCCGCAAGGGTACGCCACCAACATCGGGGAACGGGGGATACGCCTCTCCGGCGGGCAGCGGCAGCGCATAGGCATCGCCCGAGCCCTCTACCACGACCCCGATGTCCTTGTTTTCGACGAAGCCACGAGTTCCCTCGACGGCCTCACCGAGGCTGCGGTCATGCAGTCCATCGACCGCCTCGCCCGCAAAAAGACCATCATCATGATCGCCCACAGGCTCAGCACGCTGAGAAACTGTGACGAGGTCTTCGTGTTGGAAAACGGGCGCGTGGCGGAGAAAGGCCGATACGAGGACCTGATCTCCACGGGATCGAAGTTCGCCGTCATGGCCACGCAGCACAAGGCATAGCGCGGTGCCACCAATGAAAGCGGAGCATGAAATGAAGATCCTCGTGGACAATTCCGGGTATCACCTGCGCAATCTCGGCGACGCGGCCATGTTGCAGGTCGGGGTTTCCCGCCTGCGGGGACTCTGGCCCCGCGCGCGCATCAATGTCCTGACCCTGGACCCGCAGGCATTACGCAGGCTCTGCCCAGAGGCCGAGCCGGTCCCCGCGAAGGGCAAGATGCTGTTCAACGCCCTGGGCAACCTCATCCCAGGTGCGCTCAAGAACAAACGCTCCGGGCTGGCGGCGCGCCTCAGCGACATGTACTCCGAGGGCCTGAGCGTGTTGCCCCGGGGCGGTCTGGCCCTGGCGAAACTTCGCGGTGCGTTCAAGAAGATCGATACCGGGGTTGTGGACGAGTTCTTCACCGCTGTTTCGGAAGCGGATGCCGTGGTGAGCACGGGAGGAGGGTTCGTCAACGACGAATTCGAAGGGCACGCCCTTGAGACGCTGGCCCTGTTGCGCATGGCCCAGCGCATGGGGAAGCCTACCGCCATGTTCGGCCAGGGGCTTGGGCCGATCACTTCGGCCCGGTTGCACGCAGCAGCCATGCGTGTACTGCCCCGCCTGTCCTATCTCGGGCTCAGGGAGCGGCTCGGCGGTGAAAAGCTGCTCAATTCGGTTGGCGGCGCGCCCAGACGCTGCCTCATCACGGGTGACGACGCGATCGAACTGGCCCTTCAGGCGAACGGCAAGGCTCCGGGAAGCGCGATCGGGCTCAATGTCCGGGTGGCCGCTTATTCCGGAGTGAGCCATGAAGACGCCGTGCGCATCGCCGGAGTCGTGACCCGCACTGCTGGTGAGGCGGGCGTCGGCGTCGTGCCGTTTTCCATCTCGATCCACGACCAGGACTCCGACCTCAATTCCCTGCGCCTCTGCGGGCTGGACGTGGAATCCGGCGGAGCCAGCCGGGCGCAGTCTCCCGCCGATGTGATCGATGTGATCGGGCAGTGCGCCGTGGTGGTCACCGGCAGTTACCACGGAGCCGTGCTGGCCCTGTCGCAGGGAATCCCCGTGGTCGCGCTGGCGAAGTCCGCCTACTACCGCGCCAAGTTCGACGGTGTGGCCGACATGTTTCCGGGGGGAGCTGAAGTCGTCCTGCTGGACTCGGAATATGAAAACCGCCTGGAGAACGCGCTTGGCGTCTCTCTGGGGCGGGCCAGCCTCTCCAGGGAGGCGTTGTCGGAGTCCGCGCGCTTGCAGGTGCGCAACGGCCAGGCAGGCTATGCAATGTTCAAGGAAATCGTGGACAGCCGGAGCGGGCGTTAACTGGTGACAGGCATGAGGGATACAGCACCACGCCTCACGGTTCTGCTGCCTGTCTTCAACGCCGCGCCTTATCTTGGCGAGGCGGTGCGGTCGGTGCTCGGGCAGAGCTTCGCGGATTTCGAGCTGCTCGCCATTGACGACGGGTCAACCGACGAATCGTTGGACATCCTGCGCTCCTTTGACGACCCCCGAATCCGCATAGAGCGCAACGACGTCAATCTGGGGCTGATCGCCACGCTGAACAAGGGGCTTGATCTGGCGCGCGGGGAGTACGTCGCCCGCATGGACGCGGACGATGTGGCCATGCCCCGGCGACTTGAAACGCAGGTGGAGCTGCTGGACGGCGATGCAGGGCTTGGAGCCTGCGGAATGTTCATCAAGACGTTCGGATTTGGGCGTCCCAAGGTGCTGCGTTACCCCGTCAGCAATGAGCAGGTGCAATGCCACCTGCTTGGCTACACGCCCATGGCGCACCCGTCTGTGATGTTTCGCAAACAGCTTCTTGATCAGCACGATTTGCGCTATGATCGCAATTTCCCCCACGCGGAAGACTACGACCTGCTGGAGAGGGCGTCGCACTATTTCCGCCTGGCCAACATTCCAGAGGTTGGACTGCGTTACCGGCTTCATGCAACGCAGGTGAGCCGCGTCCATTCCGATATCCTTCAGGACAGCGTCGCCAGGATACGCTCACGCCGGATGAAGCTGTTCCTGCAGGAAGAGTACAGCGAGGCCGTACCAGGCATGCTCGAACTGTTTTTCAACACAGGTCGCAATGTCACGTTGGACGATGCCTCAGCAGTCAGAAGCTGGATCGACATCCTCATGGGCAGGAATGAGCGCATAAGAATATTTGGCGATGCGGAGTTGTCGGATTTCTTGGCTGCAAGATGGATTAATATGTGCAACAGGGTTCCCAGGAAAGGGATGCATCTGTGGAAAATGTATAGTTCTCTTCCTTTTGGTAGAAGTGGAGCAAGTTCTATGTTTGACCGGTTCAAGCTTTTTGCAAAGTGTATACTGTAGTGAAGTTGATGAAATATATTTATGAATAATCCAGCAGGTTCGTACTCTCGGGGGAAGCCCAAAGGCCTGAACCGTGTTTCAGGCGGCGCTGACTCGGCGGGAAAGACCGTCAAGGAAGGACGCGTCCGCCGTTATCTGCGTGAAAGCGACAGTCCGCTCAGGCTCTTCGGTGCTTGCGCCATGGTGCTGGTCAACGTGGTCCGCGTTCAGGAACTGCACCTGGCGCTGGTCGCTCTCAGCATCGGGAAAATCGTTACGGCGCTGAGCGTGCTGTTGGTCTTCTCGACAACAGCGCAGCAGGGTGTCCGGCCGCTCATGTCTTTTCCCCAGACCAGGCTTTATCTGGGGATATTTGTCCTGGCCGCCCTGTCCGTTCCCGGCGGGGTTTGGCCCGGAATGAGTTTCAACTATGTTGTGAACGTTTTGCCCAAGATGGCCTTTTTCTACTACTGCCTTGTCCGCTTCGTGCATTCCGAAAAGGATTATCTCACGTTGGTGAAGGTGTTTTTGATCGGCGTGGCATTCTACGCTCTGCTGTCGTTGTTTTCGGGGCGTGAACGGTTTTCGGCAGGTTATACATATGACCCGAATGACATTGGGATGGTGATGTGCACTGCCTTCCCCCTCGCCTATTACATGCGCAAGGCTGTGGCGGGAAAAATGGCAAAGCTTATGTGGCTCGGATGCGTCTGGATGATTTTCATTGGAATAATGTCCACAATGTCACGAGGCGCTTTCATAGGTATTTGTGTAATAATCCCTTATTGTTTGCTTCGGGATAAGGCTGTCGGGAAGTTCAAGTCAGTCATTCTGTTGTGCGCTGTTGCGTTGATGTTTGTTTTGTTTGCTCCGGAGAGTTATTTAGACAGGGTGTCCACCATACTTAATCCTGAGAAAGACTATAACTACACGCACCAGGCTGGACGGATAGAGGTGTGGAAGAATGGGATTTCCATCGCAATCAAGAACCCTTTCCTTGGTGTCGGAGTACAAGGATTCGTCGCGGCAGAAGGGCAACAGCATGATCTCGGAGCATGGAAGGCAGCCCATAACTTCCTGATCCAGATGGCGGCCGAACTTGGTTTCGGAGGCCTCATCCTCCTGCTGTCTCTTTTGTATGTCTGCATTCGTGACGTGCGGCGATTGCAAACAAGCGCATACCAGCTGTCGTCCCGTGTGGTCGATGTGGTTGTTGGTCTGGAAGGTGCATTTTATGGTTTTATTGTGACGGCAATGTTTTTGTCGCATGCCTACTCTGGCGTCATGCTGTTCCTTGCCGCACAATTGGTCATTCTTCAGCGTATTTCTTCACTTCGTACAGGGTATTGCAAGGAGAATGCATGCTGAAGAGGCTGTGCTCGCTCAAGACCTTATCGAGTAGTCTTGAATCATCCTACGGGACGGGTGTGCAGAAATACGTGAAGTTTCTGTATTACAGCATATTTCGGATTAATACTTTCGTCGTGATGTTCGCCGACAAGAATTCGCTGGCAGGATACGCAGACATGTTTCCGGAACTGGACTGGAAAGAGATCAGCCTGAAGTTGCTGGATAGCTACAGGCAAGGAAAACAGCTTCCCAGGGAGTACCATGTGGACGAAATGGGCTGGTCCAGGCGCTGCTTCGGCGTATGGGAAGACGGGACGCCCTGTCACATCCACTGGGTTCACCAGGGCGAGGATCACAGCAGATTCCTGAAACTTGGCGACGCGGATGCGGAAATAAACCATATCGTCACCATGCCCGGGCAACGCGGAAAGGGGCTGTGCGCCAAGGCGATACGGCTCACTCTGCGGCAGCTGTTCGATGAAGGGGTAGAGCGGGTCTATTCCGTGGTCCACTCGGAGAACGTGGCTTCCTGCAGGGCTTTGGCCAAGGCTGGAATGCGGCCCCTCATGACGTTGCATTCCGTTGGCCCGTTTAATTTTAAAACCCGGCCCTGCATTGCGGGCCAGGGGTGATATGAAGAATATCCTCGTCATAACCGCCAGAGTGCCTGTTCCTCCTGACGACGGATGGAAGATGCGCACCTCCGCCCTCATCCGGGCGCTCGCGTCTCGCGGCAACCATGTGGACTTGTTGTCGTATTCGGGCAGTGACGCCGATGATGCGGACCTGGACGCCCTTTCGGGCGTATTGCGGACGGTCAGGTCCGTGCGTCGGAGCAAGGCCTATTCGCCGGTGGATCTCTTGCGCGGCTTGATTCTCCCCGAGCCTTTCCCGGTGTTCAACTACCGCCAGGACGATTTCGCCCGTGAGATCGAGGCCATGGCGGCGCAGCATGAGTACGACGCCGTACAGGTCGAAGACGTGGTGATGGCCCAGTACGTCCTCAACCTGCCGTTCCCCTTGAAGGTGCTGGACATGCATAACGTGGAGTCCAGCCTCATGGCCCGGTTCGCCCGCCAGGAGCGTTCCCCCGCGAAATCGCTCTATGCCAGGATCACCGCCGCCAAGTTGGAGCGTTACGAGCGCGACGTCACCCGGTTTTTCGATCTGGTCACGGTCTGTTCGGAGCAGGACAAGGCGCTTTTGATGAGCATGGGCGTCACCGCCTCCATGGAGGTCATCCCCAACGGCGTCTGGTGCGACGCCTACGATTCCGGCCAGGCAGCGGCCCAGGACAACGAAATCGTGTTCGTCGGGCGTATGGACTATCACGCCAACGTCTCCGGCGCGCATTTCCTGGTGGATGAGATTCTCCCCCACCTGCTCAAGTCCTGTCCGGGAGTGCGCCTTTCCATCGTGGGCAAGAATCCCGGCCCGGCAATTCGCGCCATGGAAGGACCCAACGTGGCGGTTTACGCTGACGTGCCGGAGGTCGCTCCGTACTTGGCCAGGGCTGCCGTGGTGGTTGTGCCGTTGCTGGTCGGCGGTGGGACGCGCCTGAAAATCCTGGAGGCCATGGCCGCAGGCAAGGCGGTCGTGTCCACGCGCATCGGCGCGGAAGGGATCGAGGCGGTGGAGGGAGAGGAAATCTCGCTGATGGATTCTCCGAGTGATTTCGCGGCAGAGGTGGCGAGGTTGCTGGGCGATCCCGGAGCGCGCATGCGGATGGGGGCAGCCGCCAGGGACATGGTTTCCAAGCGTTACGACTGGGATGTGGTCGGGGGGACCCTGGACCGTTGCCTGACAAGCTTCATGTCAGGCCGTGTTCACGACGGCGCGAGGGGACGGGCATGAGAACTGTCCTGGCCATGATCGCGGCGGACAGGGCGACCGGTCCTGTGAACCAACTGGTCCAACTGGCCGGACAGTTCCGCAGGCTGGAGGGCCGCCGCATCATCTTCGCCTGCACCTGGCCCCGGGGTGTCGGCCACCCGCCGCTGTTCGACGAGTTGCGCGGCCAGGGGCATGAGGTGCACGTCCTGTCCCAGCGCTTCGCCTTTGATCCGATGCTTGTGTCCCAGACCGTGCGGCTGCTCCGCGAGACGGGAGCATCAGTTCTCCAGACTCACGGATACAAGCCCAACGTGCTCGGGCTTTTCCTGAGCAGGCTGACCGGCACCCCCTGGGTGGCCTTCATTCACGGAGACACCAACGAGAACGCCAAGGTCCGCTTCTATTTCAAGATGGAGCGCTTCTTCGCCCGGCGTGCCGACCGGATAGTGGCCGTATGCGAGGCCATGAAGAAGCGGCTCGTGGGGGGCGGCTTCCCGGAAAACCGGACCGTGGCCGTGCCCAACGCCCTGGAAATCAAGCCCGGGGAGGGCGACCAGCCGGGCCTGTCCCGTGAGACTTTCGGGTTGGGCGCATCCGACACGGTTCTTGGCGTGGTGGGACGGTTCAGCCCGGAAAAGGGGCACGCAGTATTTCTGGAAGCGCTGCGCCTTGTGAGGGATCGGCGCGCGGGCATCAAGGCGCTCCTGGTCGGAGACGGGCAGGAGGAGGCGGCCCTGCGCGACTTCTGCGCCGCGAACGACCTGTCGGACAGCGTTGTCTTCGCGGGATACCAGAAGGATGTCGCTCCGTTCTACCGGCTCATGGATGTCCTGGTGATCCCCTCGTTCAGCGAGGGCATGCCCAACGTCGCGCTTGAGGGCATGGCCGCCGGATTGCCGGTGATCGCCTCGGCGGTGGGCGGCGTGCCGGAAACGGTCGCGGACGGTGTCACGGGACGTCTTGTCCCGGCCGGGGCGCCTCGCGCGCTGGCTGACGCGGTTCTGGAGTTGGCGGAGTCGCCGGAAAAGGCCAGGGCCTGGGGGGAAGCAGGGCTTGAGCGCCTGCGGGAGATGTTCTCCCCCGGAGTCCGGGCCAGGCGGGTGGATGCGGTGCACACGGCCGCCATGAACGAAAGAGGCAGGGGGACGCTGCATCATGGATAAGAAGAAGCTGTTTTTCATCAACTATCTCGTATGGACGCCGGGTACTCCCAGCTATAGATACAAATACGAGCTGTTCTCCCGCTGGTACAGCGGCACGATGATGCATCTGGCCTCAAGGATCGCAGAGGTCCAGGCCGGGGATTTCCGGTTCTTCTCGTACAAGTATCACAGCAACATCATCCGCAGGCAGTTGGGATACGTGGTGCATTGCCTCAAGGCAGCCTGGAAGGTGAAGCCGCTGGATTACATCATCGCCTACGATCCGGGCATATGCGGCCTGATAGGCCTCCTGGTGCGCGCCGTCGCGGGCGGCAAGCTTGTCATAGAAGTGAACACCGACCACCTGTTCAAGCGCAAAGAGGTCAGGCAGGGGCTGTCCACGCGCATCGCCGAGGCCGTCAAGATCGCGCTGATGCGCTTCACCCTGCCCAAGGCGGACGGGATCAAGTTCATCAACCAGCCCATCGCCAAGAGCTATCGGGAAAAATTCGGGCTGTCCGAAAATACTCCCAAGCAGATTACGTTCTATTCCTACATAGCCACCCAGATGTTGACCAGGACCGACCGGCATGACCCCTACATCCTGCTGGTGGGGCACCCGTTCGACATCAAAGGCGTGGACATACTGATCAAGGCGTTCCAGCGCATCAGCCCCCGGTATCCCGACATCACGGTGAAGATCATCGGGCACTGCCCAGACATCCAGCCTTACAAGGATCTGGCGGCCGGAAATCCCAACATCGTGTTTCATGAAGGCATGCCGCACGTACAGGTCGTCTCGGAATTCGCAAACTGTCTCTTTTACGTGTGCGCGTCCCGCACGGAAGGCATTCCCCGCGTGATCATCGAAGCCATGACCTGCGCCAAGGCGGTGATCGGCACCAGGGCGGGAGGCATTCCGGAAGTGATCGAAGAAGGCGTCACCGGGCTGCTGTTCGAACCCGAAAACGACGCAGACCTGGCCGACAAGATGCTCACGCTGCTGAACGACCCTGATGCGCGCACGAAAATGGGCGAGGCCGGGGCGGCCAGGGCCGCGTCCTGCTTCTCCCCTGAAAATTACGTGAACATCTACCGCAAATTCCTGGATTCGCTGGGCTAGGAGAGAGTCGGTAATGGCTGGCAAAAGAATAATGCAGATCGTCTACTCGCTGGGCGTGGGCGGCTCCGAGATGGTGGCCCGCGACATTGCGCTGGGGCTCAAGGGCCTCGGGTGGGCGAACGCGGTCTGCGCGCTGGAGCGGGGCGGAGCGTTGCAGCCCGAGCTTGAGCAGGCCGGCGTCGAGACCTTCGTCTCGGGCCGCAAGACCGGAGTGTTGGGGACGATGTTCAAGCTCCATCAGGCGATCCGCGCGTTCAGGCCTGACGTGGTCCACACCCATCACCTGTACGAACTCTTTTATGCCTGGCCTGGGGCACTCCTCTGCGGAGCAGGGATCGTTCACACCGAGCACGAGTATTTCTCCCTGGAGAACGGCAAGGCGAGGTTCTTCATCCGCGTGCTTTCCCGCCTGTGCAAGCGCATTACGGCTGTGAACCGGGAGACTGCCTCCTACCTCGAAAACCTTCTGGGCTGGCCCAAGGGCCGGGTGGCCACCATAGTCAACGGCATTGATCTCCAGGCGTTCGGGGAAGCGCGCCCGGACAGGGCGCCCCTTGGGCTTTCCGAGCAGGATAGGGTGGTCGGCATCGTGGCGCGCCTGGAACCCGTGAAGGGGCATGACGTGTTGCTCACGGCGTTCGCCCGGGTGCTTGAAAATATTCCCGATGCCGTACTGCTCGTGGTGGGGGAAGGCTCCCGCCGCCAGGAACTGGAACGGCTGGCGGAGAGCCTTGGAATCTCCCGGCGAGTCCGTTTCCTTGGGATACGCCGGGATGTGCCGCAGCTTCTGGCCGCCATGGACGTGATGGCGCTCTCCTCCCTTGAGGAGGGGCTGCCGGTGTCCATCCTCGAGGCCATGGGCGCGGGGCTGCCGGTGGTGGCCAGCGCGGTGGGCGGCATTCCCTCGGTTGTGCGGGATCTCGAGACCGGAATGCTGGTTCCTGCAGGCGACGTCCAAGCCCTTGCCGACGCGCTGGAGCGGGTCCTGAGCGACGCCGGACTGGCTCGCGCAATGGGTGCGGAAGGATTCAGGCTGGTAAGCGGCAAGTACGGGGCCAATGCCATGGTCCAGAGTTACAGGGAAATCTACGATACAATCTGAATAATCTGAGGCGGGTATTGCCTTGAAATCACAGACTCAAAACGTACGTTCGTTTTACGATAAAGACTCGAAACGCTACCGGGACGACCGCTACGACGGCGAAGGCTGCGAGCAGTTCTCCTATCGCAGCCGCACGGGCATCGCCCTGGAAATGTTGCAGGGCACTTCCGGCAGGACTCTGGACGTAGGCTGCGGTCCGGCCATCTATACCCGCTCCCTCTCGGAGCTGGGGCATCGTCCCGTCAGCGCGGACCTGTCCATCGAGATGCTCAAGCACGCCAGGACCCTGGCAGGCCCTCTGCCCGGCGCATCGTGGGCCAATAGCGAGGTCGAGAAGCTGCCGTTCCGGGACGCCTCCTTTGACAACGTCCTGGCCATTGGCGTGCTGGCTTACGCGTCCGATACGTTGTCCGCCCTCACCGAGCTGGCCAGGGTCCTCAAGCCCGGCGGCACGCTCATCACCCAGTGTTCCAACACGCTGGCCCCGGCTCCCCGGTTGGTCAAGCTCAAGGACAAGGCGCTGCAGGCGCTCGGCCTGCGGGAAAAGCCCGCCTACGGCTTCCGCATGGCTGCGCATTCGAGGGCGGCTTTCCTGGAGTTGGTGCACCGCGCCGGACTGGAACCGCTTGAGGCGCGCAGCTATGCCTTCAGGCTACCGTTCCTCGAAAAGTTTTTTCCGGGCGCGGCCCTGCGGATTATGAAAATCGGCCACGACGCGTTCAGCAATTCGCGCGTGTTTCACTGGCTGGGCGAAGGCTACATGGTCAAAGCCCGCAAGAACGGCAGGCCGTTATGAAAAGACATGATACGATCGTTGCGCTCTTGGCACGTGCAGCCTTTGCGGCGCTCACACTGATGTTGGTGTCAGGGCTGGAGCACGCGGTGGCGGCGGACGTGAAGCTCACCGTCACCAATCCCGGTCAGGCGAAGTACGCCTCGTTTCCGGTGACCTCCGGAGTGCCTCTGTCGCAAGACCTTGGCGTGAAGGACGCGAGCCGGATGGCGGTTCTCGACTCTCGCGGCAAAGCGGTTCCGGCCCAGTTCCGGGTCCTCTCCCGGTGGGGGCGTCTGGATGACCTCAATGCGCCTGTTCGCTGGGTCCTCGTCGACTTCCAGGCCGACCTGGAGCCCCGGGGAAAAGCATCCTTCACCTTGCGCACTGATGGCGGCGGTCCGGAGGCGGGCGGGCACATGGTCCAAAGCGGTCCGCAGGGGATTGAGGTGAACACCGGCGCCTTGAGCTTCAAGATCTCCAGGAAGGGATTCCGGATGCTGGAGGACGTGCGGGCCGGAGCGCTGAATCTGTCCGGTGGCCAGGATGGCGGACTGGTGATCGCCCGCAAAGGCTCGAACTACCTCTCTTCCCTGGGCGACAGCGAGGCAGTGCTGGAGGAGGATGGTCCCCTCCGGGCGGTCATTCGCGTGCGGGGCAATTTCAAGGACGCGCAGGGCAACGTCTTCACCGGCGGCGATGCACGGCCCAAGCCGCTTCATCCCAATGGTGAGCCAAGCAGCGAGAACCAGCCGATCCGTTATACGGCGCGCATCACGGCCTTCAAGGGCCAGAGCTTCGTCAAGGTCGAGACGACTTTGGAAAACACGGGGAACACCATCCACACGTTCTTTCCCGTCAACGACGTCTATCTGGACGGGTTCAGCGCGGTGCAACCGCTGCCGGCCGGGGAGCGCAAGGCTCTGTTCAGTGGCCAGAAGAAGACTGTCGATGCCGGGTCTGTCCTTCAGCTCTATAAGCTGGCGGACAAAACGGATGAAGCGAAGAATTTCAAGATCCTGGAGGCTTTTGGAGGGAAAAGCTCAGAGCACCTGGGCCGCTATCCCGGTTGGACGGTCGCTTCCGCCCAGGGGGGGGAGGTGATGGGGTTCGTGAAGGATTTCTGGGAGCGCTTCCCCAAATCCCTAGCAGTCACGCCCAAGTCGCTGGTGTTCGGCCTGTTGCCTGACAACCCGGCCATTGCCGACGAAGTCTGCGAATACACGAACCATTATTCCACCGGGCGGCATTACTTCAGCGCCGGGTGGCACATGACCGATGGGATCTGGTTGGACTTCAGGGCTGGCTCGGGAAAGCTCAATCCGGAAAACCAGGCCGCATGTTTTGCCGCGCCGCTGTTTGCGCTCTGCGAACCGCGCTGGTTCGCGCAGACCGAGGCCTGGAGCAAGGTCGCGCCCGCCGGGTTCCATGTCAAGGATCCGGCGGCGGACAAGGCCCTCGGCATCTATGAACGCATGGTGTCCATGCCGATCGACAAGACCAAGAGTGCGCAAGGCAAGGATCTTGAGCTTATGCGCGAGTCCCGTTCCCAGGACAGGACATGGTACGGCTGGGATAACTTCGGATGCCTTGCGCACGGCGGACTGTTCTCTTCGCTCATCTACGACTGGCCGTTCATCATGTGGCTGCAATATGCCAGGTCCGGCGACGAGAGATTCCGGGACAAGGCCATGGAGATGAGCGCCCACAGCATGGATCTGGATCAGATCCATGGTGGCCGCACCGACGGAACCCGGCATTGGGAGAAGCAGGGGCCGGAGTTTCTCTGCTGGCATCACAAGTCCACCCAGAATGCCGGAGCCATGCTTTCCCATACGTGGAACGGCGGCTATGTGCTGGAATACCTGATGACGGGAAACCAGAGGGCACTGGAATCTGCCACGCAGAGCGCTTCTGCGGCACAACGGGTCTTCAGCAAGGTGCTGGACGGCGGCGTCATGAAGATGAACCAGACCCGCCACCAGGGTTGGAGCATCCTGACACTGGTCAACCTGTACCGCGTGACAGGCGACAAGGCATTGCTGGAGAAGGCGTTGCGGATATTTACGGGCAGCCTGCTCTACACTGAACAGCTCCCCAACAAGCCGGGAAGCGCAGGGCGCGGGTATATAACGGAGGAAGAAAACAGCACTGGCCCGAACAGAGGGAGGGCGGTAGCCACGTATCAGACCTACCCCCTGGAACCGCTTTGCGAACTGCACCTTGAAGCATCCCGTACCGGCATGGATGTGTCGGAACTTGAGGCGTATATCCTGCGATGCCTCAATTTCCTGAAGACAACGGCTATTGTCGGCGGTGAGAGCAAGGGCGGAAAGTATTCAGTGCTTTCGATTTCCTATGGCACGGATCCAGACAATCCATCGATAAATATGGGTGGCCAACTGCATCACAACATTCTGATGTCCGGACCGTTCGCCTACGCGTCCGCGAACTTGCTGAAGAACGACCCTGCAAAGGCCAGGGAGTACTTCGAACTGGCACGCAGGTTGTTCGAGGATGTCATGTTCTACGGGTCCGTCCAGAAGGTCACCAAGGAGGATTTTCTTGATCGCGGCAAGATCGGTGAATCGAAGTGGCCATGGTTGCCTGTGATGCCGAAAGTGATGGGATGGATAGGGCGTGGCTCCCAGATGTACCTGAATCTGGAATACGTGAAAAACTCGAAATGATATGGCATGTTGGTCGGTATAGAGATGAGAAACCTGCCGAGTTGGCATATATTGGCAATGTGATGTTTCCGGCGTGCTGTTGCACGTCTGGAGGGCTTGATGAGTGCGCTTCGAAGTTTTCTGGCAAAGAGTCGAGTGTTCTCGACTCTTGACTCCATGCTCGGGCGCCATGGCGTCAAGGTGTTCATGTTGCACCGGGTGTGCGAGCGTACGCCGTATTGGCCTTCGCTGGACGCGGAGAACTTTGAGAGATTCATTAAGTATGTTGCCAAGAATTATACAGTTGTAGGGGCAGAAGACGTGTGCAGTGTGGTCAGTTCTGGATTGGCCAAAAGAAACAAGTATGCTGTAATAACTTTTGATGACGGATATATTGATTTGTATGAATGCGTGGCTGACGTCTTGAAGGAGAACGAGGTCAAAGCGACCGTATTCGTATGTCCGGCTGCCATCGGCTCGGGATATATAGATTGGGATTTGCTGCACCACGGAGATGCTCAAGGGGAAAGAAGGCAGGTCGATGCAGTGTTCGAGAGATACTATGAGACGCGCGTTTGTGGTCGCGGTCTCTGGGATAGGACGCGGCTGATGAAGGATGCCATCAAGTCTGCTCCGCATGAGGTGAGAAAAGCCTTCTTCGGTGAACTTCAGGAGGTCCTGGGGGAGCCGTCGGCACGATATCTCGCCACATGGGACCAGTTGCTGGAAATGGTTCGTTGCGGCGTCCTTACAATTGGAGCTCATACCATGACGCACCCCATACTTTCAAAGGTCGGCTTGTCGGAGGCCAGGGAAGAGATAGAGGTGTCCCTTGAAATGGTGTCGTCGGTTGTCGGGGCTGAGAGTGTCGCCTTTGCATACCCGAACGGAAGACCGCAGGACTATACTGAAGAGGTGCTCGGCCTGGTAGCGGCCTCCGGGAGTTGTGCTGCGTATACCACGACGCAAGGCGTGGTTCATACTGTCGATTCGCCTTATGAGCTGCCGCGCATCGATGTGACCATGGACTACTTCTCCGCCGACGGAGTTCGTCTCGATGGCCAGTACGCGAACGAGTTCTCTTCGGCCGCGTGGCTGGAGTTCGCCAAACTATGCACGAAGGCGAGGAGGTTGCTGCATGCATGAGTCTGGCAAGTCTCCCGTCGTCATCTGGGTGAACAGTTGGGCGTGGCCCAATATCATGGGCTTCCTGAAATCGTTCCAGGGGTGCGGGGTTCCTGTCTATGTCGCTGGAGAAGCAGAGGCTCTCAGCTATCTTCGAGGGAGTCTGTCGTGCGCCGGTTGTGTTGTGTTTGATTCGCAGGACCTTGGGGCGCGCGTCGACCAGATTTGTAACTGGGTTGCGCGTAGTGGGTTCAGTGGTCGCCCTCAGTTGTATCTGTTGTCGGACATGTTGATTGACCAATTGCTTGCATACAGATCAGTTCTTGAACGGCATTTTGTTTTGGCGACGCAAATTGATGAAATAATATACAATATTATTGATAAGTCGAAATGCATGGATATCGTATCTGCGGGTGGGTATAGGTGTCCAAAGTCGATGTATTTTGATAGTTCTTTGCGTATTAGTGAAAAATTACAGTCGTTGCAATTCCCAATTGTTGTGAAGCCTGTCGGTTACGTAAACAGCTTTGGGTTCAAGGTTTGCATTGCCAACGATTCAGAGTCAGCTGTTGAAGTACTGTCGCACCTTGTCGAGAAGGGTGTGTCCTGTGTTGCTCAGGAGTATATTGGCGGCGATGACAGTGATGTGTATATATACCTCTTTAACCGGACAAAAGAAGGGGGTTTTTTTTCTGATGCAGTGGTCAGAAAATTGTCTCAGAGTCCGGTTGGGGCAGGGATAATGTCACTTGGAGTTACTGTGGACGACGATGAGGTCGTGCGCATTTCCAGGGATATTGTCGGACTGTTCGGTTTCTGGGGTTCGGGCGGTGTCGAGTTGAAGCGCAACAATGGCGAGTTGTACTTTATTGAGTTCAATGCACGCTGTGAAGGCATTCATGGGATTTCACTCGTTTCAGGGGCGAATGTCGTAAAAGCGTGGTATGATTATCTTGATTCGTCTGTCGTGAGCAATGTTGTTCCTGCGCCCGGATCGTATTATCTTGATGAGTTCTCATTTTTCATGAGCATGAGGTCAGACCCCATGCGCTTAAGAAATCTCAAGGTTATTCTTTCTGCGTTCCTTCGCGGCAGGGTTTATCTTGCCTTGTTTTTCCTGCGGGACCCAGTTCCATTTGCTCGTTATGCTTTGCGTACTGTGTCTGTAAAAATGCATCGTCTCCTTTCGCGCAAAGGGAGGGGAGGACAATGAAAGGGTTACGGGAGTCGCTTAAGCGCATGTCCAAACGGATGGTGTCTTGGGTGTTTGTGGCAGTGTCTCTCCCTGTGTATATTTTGTACAGGGTGTCAAGGTGTGTGGTTCGGGATGAACGTGTTTTCTGTTCGTTTTCCCAGGCGTACAGCCTCGTGCCTGGTTTCCTTGGTGTCTACTTGCGAATGGGATTTTACCGGCTTGCTATTGATAAGTGTCCGGAGAACATCTGGGTAGGGTTTGGTACGTTCTTTACGACTGACAAGGTGGCTTTAGGGTCCAACGTGTATATTGGGTCCCGTTGTATTGTTTCAAACTGTAAGATTGGAGATGACGTAATAATCGGAAGTGGTGTGAGTGTTACGTCTGGCAAGGCCACTCACTCGATCGATGACTGTGAGTCGTTGATAAGGCTTCAAGGGTCCAACAAGATATCCGTTTCAATCGGAGATGACTGTTGGATAGGAAATGGCGCGATCATTATGTCGGATGTTAACGCGCATTCTGTGGTTGGTGCCGGTTGCGTGCATAACAAGACTTTTCCTGAGTATTCTGTCGTAGCCGGAAACCCTGCGAGACTTATTAGAAGCAGGCTTGGTTGATCTCAAGGAGCGCATGCGATGAATAACGCCTTCTTTAGTGGTAGCAGGGTGTTGGTGACTGGATGTTGCGGCACGGTTGGCAAGGAACTGGTCACGCAACTGATTACTAAGTACAATGTCGGCGAATTGATCGGTGTTGACAATAATGAAAGCGCAATGTTTTTTCTGGAACAGGAGTGGCTTGCGCATCAGAATAGTCACTTTTTCATGGGTGACATGCGTAACGTCAAGCGACTTGAGCAGCTGATGGATGGCGTGGACATCGTTTTTCACGCGGCTGCGTATAAGCATGTTGGTTTGTGCGAACGATCGCCCATGGAGGCCGTGGAGAACAACATCCTCGGTGTGCAGAACGTCATTGAGTCGGCAGTCGCCAATGGTGTGAAGCGGGTGATTTTTACAAGCTCGGACAAGGCGGTGAACCCCACCAACGTGATGGGCACCTCGAAACTGATGGGCGAGCGTCTGATGACTGCCGCCAATTGCAACCACCGTCGCGACGGGACAGTGTTCGCCTCCACTCGTTTCGGGAACGTGCTGGGATCGCGAGGGTCTGTCATCCCCATTTTCCGCGAGCAGATTCGCGCCGGAAAGCCTGTTACCCTGACCGATTCCGACATGACGCGCTTCATCATGAGCATCAGCCAGGCCGCGCGGCTTGTGCTTGATTCTGCGGCGATCGCTCGCGGCGGAGAGGTTTTCATTACGAAGATGCCGGTGATTCGCATCAAGGACCTTGCCGAAGTCATGATCAGGGAACTTGCCCCGCAGTACGAACGAGATCCAGCCGATATTCCTATCAAGATTATCGGCTCCAAGCCGGGCGAGAAAATGTACGAGGAGCTTATGAGCCTCGAGGAGACACGCAGGGCAGTCGAACTGGACTTGTATTTTGCTGTATTGCCGGCGTTTCAAAGCATCTATAGGCCGACAGAGTATGATTTCGAAGGCTTGGTGTCGAAGAATGTCAGCAACCCGTATAACTCCTGCAACGAACCATCCATGACGCAGGATGAGCTGAACCGCTTCCTTAAAGACAACAACCTGCTTGAGGAAACAGGTGGCTTTGCGCATCCCACTGAGCGCCACTGGCCGTGATGCAACAATAACATCAGGAGCATTCTGATGAAGATACTTATACTTGGCGGCGACGGCTATCTTGGATGGCCAACGGCGATGCATTTGTCTGAGAACGGGCACGAAGTTGCCTGTGCCGACAACTATTTGCGACGCACTGTCTGCCTGAACGAGGATGTGTCCCCGTTGTTTCCCACTCCTTCACTGCCGGAGCGGGCCGCACGCTGGAAGTCCGTATCGGGTAACGACGTCAAGGTCTTCATCGGAGATCTGACGCAATGGGACTTTGTAAGCGAAGTTTTCGGCGGTTTCAAACCTGACGCGATCGTTCATTACGCGGAACAACCGTCTGCGCCGTACTCCATGCTCAGTCGCAGGGCTGCCAGCCAGACGCTGAACAACAATCTGAACACCACGGCCAATTGCGTGTTTGCGGTCCGTGAGTTCTGTCCTAAGGCGCATATCGTCAAACTTGGGACCATGGGCGAATACGGGACCCCGGACATCGACATCGAGGAAGGCTGGCTGAACGTGGAGCACAAAGGGCGCACCCAGCGTTTCCTGTATCCCCGGCAAGCTGGCAGCCTCTACCATACGACCAAGGTCATGGATACGGACATGCTCTGGTTTTACGTCCGCACCTGGGGTTTGGCGGTGACTGACCTGATGCAGGGGCCGGTATACGGAGCCACCACGCCGGAGTCCGGAGATGACGAACGGTTGATGCCTTTCTTTAACTACGACGAACTCTTCGGAACGGTGTTGAACCGATTCGTTGTGCAGGCTGTTGCGGACATCCCTCTGACCGTTTACGGTTCAGGTGGCCAGATACGCGGATATTTGAACATTATTGATACGCTCAAATGCGTTCGTCTTGCATTGGAAAATCCTGCAAGTCCTGGGGAGTTGCGCATATTCAACCAGTTGACTGAGACCTTCAGCGTCAAGCAACTCGCCCGCATGGTGCAGGAGGCGGGCGCGGGCATGGGGTTGAATGTTCGTATCGAGAACATTGTCAATCCCCGTAAGGAAGCCGAGGAGCATTACTATAATCCGACCTATACCGGGCTCAAGGACTTGGGGCTGGAGCCGACGCTCCTCACCGGCGAGATCCTGCAATCCATGATGGCGCTGGCGCTCAGGCATAAGGGCAACATCCGCCGTGAAACCATTTTCCGGGGGGTCAAGTGGGCATGAACTGGCTCGTTACAGGGGGCGCGGGATTTATCGGTCGCAACCTCATAGCTTCCTTGTTGCATGAAGGCGGCCACGCCGTGCGGGTCCTGGACAATCTGACCACGGGAACCCGTGATGACCTGGCCAAGGTCTGCCGTTTCTCGGAGACAGGCCCTGCAGACGTATCCGCTTTTCCGGCTTCGGGAGAGGTGGAGCTCATTCCCGGCGACATTCTGGACGAAACCGCAGTGGAACGCGCCTTCGCCAACGCGGACTGCGTCGTTCATCTGGCCGCCAACACCGGAGTGGGGCCATCCGTGAAGAACCCCAAGTGGGACTGTCAGGCAAACGTGGTGGGCACCGTGAACTGTCTGGAGGGAGCGCGCCACGCGGGCGTGAGGCGTTTTGTCTTCGCCTCCAGCGGCGCTCCGGCCGGGGAGGCTCAGCCGCCAATTCACGAGGCGGTGGTCCCCCGACCGATTTCGCCCTACGGCGCCAGCAAAATGGCCGGTGAAGGCTATTGCTGCGCCTACCATAACTGTTTTGCCGTGCCGACCGTCTGCTTGCGTTTCAGCAATGTGTATGGGCCGTACTCAGGGCATAAGTCCAGCGTTGTGGCCAGTTTCCTCTCCAGGGCGCTCAAAGGGCAGCCCATGGAAGTGTTCGGCGACGGCGGCCAGACCAGGGACTTCCTGTACATTGACGACCTGGTCGAGGCGGTAAGGCAGTCCGCCACGAAGGATCAGGCAGCCGGAGAGACTTTTCAGATAGCCACCGGAGAGGAAACCACAGTGCTCCACCTGGCAAAGTTGTTGCGCGATGCGCTGGCTGCCGCGGGCGTGCCGGATGTGAGCGTCGCGCATGGGGAAATCCGCCAGGGAGATATGCTGCGAAACTATGCGGACACCTCGAAAGCGCGGCGTGTCCTTGGATGGAAGCCAATGGTCGGGCTTGAGGATGGTCTGGCCAGAACCGTTGCCTGGTTTGTCGGGCAGGGAGGGTAGCGTCGTGGAAGCGACTGAGCAGTCTCCTATTCTGCCCAACGTGGGGCTGACGTTGGTCCAGGCGTTGCATCGCTACAAGTTTCAACTGCTGTTCGCAGCCCTGCTGTGCGGGTACACCTACGCGCCCGTGGTGAGCGGCATGGTCAAAGTCTGGAGCATAGACGACAACTCGTCTCACGGGTTCATTGTCCCGTTCATTTCCGCCTACATCATCTACACGCGACGCAAGTCCCTCGCGGAACTGGAAGTCTCTCCGGCCTGGGCCGGAGTGTTCTTGCTGGGCCTGGGGCTGGCTCAGTTGCTGCTGGGCTGGCTGGCAACTGAGTATTTCACCACCCGCATGTCGCTCGTGGTGGTGCTGTTCGGCGCCTGCCTGCTGCTTTTCGGGACCAAGGTCCTGAAGGGGCTGTCCACCGCGCTGCTGTATCTGGTGTTCATGGTGCCCGTGCCGGCAATCATATACGACACGCTGTCGATGCCGCTCAAACTGTTCATGACCAAGGCCGCCGTGGCGGCACTGCATTTCGTGAACGTGATGGTTCTTCGGGAAGGCAACCAGCTGCTTTTCCCCAATATAACGCTGGAGGTCGTGGACGCATGCAGCGGTTTGCGGTCTCTGGTGAGCATGCTGGCGCTGGCCGTCGCAATCGGACTGCTTTTCGAAAAGAAGACGCTGAATATCGTTCTTCTGGCTGTCCTGGCGGTTCCCGTGGCCATCTTCGTGAACGCCATGCGTGTGTTCGTGACTGGCGTGTTGGCGCAGCACATCGGAGTCTCAGCCGCAGAGGGCTTCTTTCATGAGTTTACGGGAATGACCTTTTTCGCAGCTGGTATTGTCTTGCTGTTCGCGATCCATCTCTTGCTCAGGAAGATAAACGTATGATCAGCAGCTTAAAATTCATGACGCTCTATGTGCTGTTGGCCGCTGCTGCTTTCTTCATGGCGACGCACAAGGACAGCCCGACTCCGTTGGCTATCCCCCTGGAGGATTTCCCCACCGTGATCGGAGAGTGGCGCATGGTTGGAGACGCCCAGTTCGATGCGGAAACCTTGAAGATATTGCGTCCTACAGACTACATGGCGAGACGATACAAGAAGGCGGACGGCACGGTCGCGGACATCTACGTCGGTTACCACGATGGGGCGAGCAAGGCCGGGCCTCTGCATTCCCCTCGCAATTGCCTTCCTGGGTCAGGCTGGGTCGAGGTGTCCTCCGAAAAGAAGAGCATTCCCATTGCCGGCAAGGACCTGGACGCAGTGATGGCCGTGTACCAGCACGGGGAAGTGGCCGATCTGTTTATTTATTGGTTTCAGGTCGGCGGGAAGGTCGTCTCCAATGAATACGACCTCAAGATCAGCGAGGTGTTGAACTCCATCAAGAACAGCAAACGGGACACGAGTTTCATCAGGATATCGGTTGCCATGCCGGGCGATAAAGCCTCGGCTGCGGATAGCGCTACGGATTTTCTGCGTTCGATCCAGCCGGTACTTGTGAAATACCTCCCCTCGTAGGGTATCAATGTGACGTCAGGCCCTGTTCAAAGCATTCTGTTGTTACTTTGCGTAAGCCTTGCTGCCGCTCTGTCCCTGTCTCTGTTCTTCAGGCCAGGCTGGAAAGGCGTGCGGGGCTACGTGATAGCAGGCGTTTTTCTGTCTATCGGAGTGGATTGGCTGGGGGTCCTCGCTTCAAGCAATGAACGCGGGGTTGTCCTGACGGGCTTGTTCGTGGTTCTTGAGCTTCTGGGGGCCTTGGCCTGGCTTATGTTCAGCAGGCGTTACGCACGCCGCTCGGATTCCGTGCAAACAGAAACGCTGGGCTGGCCGACGGTCATCGTCGTGAGCATCGTGCTGGGGGGACTCCTTGGGCTCAGCGTCGTCTATCCATCATTATTCGTATCACCGGCGTCGCCGCACGTGGTTGGTGGGTTTGTCTTGTCAACGGTCGGTTTTGCCCTGCGGACCGTCAGCCTTGCGATAATGATCATGTGCCTGACCAGCCTGGAAGCAACCCTGGTCAACGCGGTCCATGGCCAGCGGTGGCGCATCAAGTATGCGATTCTCGGCGCGTTTGCCATCCTGGCCGCGCACATTTTCACCTTGAGCCTTGGCCTGCTGTATCGTGCAATCGATTTCAGCCTGGCTCCCGCCCGGCAGATCGGTTTCTGCGTGGGCATGGCGTTGATGCTGTATTCGGTGGTGTACCGGGGCGGAGAGAGCCCGGTGACCGTGTCCAAGCGTCTGGCGCGCACGTCGCTGGTGCTGTTTGGCGCTGGGGCGTACCTGCTCTTTCTGGGGGGGCTCGGTTTGTCCATGACCCTCACGGGAGGGGCAACCTCCAAGGCCATGCTGCTGGCGCTCGGACTCGTCGGCGGGGTCGGCATACTGGGGCTGTTGCTCTCCGACAGCTTCCGACGCCGTTTCACCAGGGTTCTCCAGCGCTACTTTTATAAAGAAAAATATGACTATCGCGTTCAGTGGCTGGTCTTTACCAAGCGCCTCGCCAATGCCCGCACACGTGAAGATCTTCATCAGGCCGTCCTGTTGGGGTTCTGCGAAACCTTCGGGATGGGGGGGGCGGTTCTCTACCTGAAAGAGTCCGAAAATGCGCCGCTGATTCCGGTCAGCAGGTGGGAGGTTCACCAGGAGCCGCCCAGGCTGGGAATAGCCCAGGTATTCGCTCAAAACGAAGCTGAATCCTCTTGCGCCATCGATTTGCGGCAGGGATTGGAGAACGTTGACGAGGACGTTGCATTGTTCTTTAGCGAGTCGAAGGCCATGTTCGCCGTGCCCCTGATGAAGGAGGACCGGCTGGATGGCGTTGTGCTCCTTGTCCAGCCCATGGATGAAAAAGAGGACTTCAGCCAGGAGGATTACGACCTGATGCAGGCGCTGGCCACGCAAGCCTGTTCGGCGCTCCTGAATCTGCGTCTGGCAGACCTGCTGTCCCAGGCGCGCGACATGGAGGTGATGGGCAAGGTTTCCACGTTCATCGTTCATGACCTGAAGAATCTGATTTACACACTCACGCTCATGACCGAAAATGCCAAGCGTTACATTCAGGAGCCGGAATTCCAGCGCGACATGCTGAAGAGTCTGGAGAACACCGTGGCAAAAATGCACATGTTGATCTCCCAATTGCGGCAACTCCCGACGAGGGAGAACCTGAACCTGGAAACTGCCGATATCGGCCAGCTGGTTGAAGACACGTGCAAGCACCTTCCCATGGAAGGGCTGCGCATCGTCAGCTCCTCTGTCGAGGCAGTCGTGGACAAGGCGCAGATTCACAAGGTCATACTGAATCTGGTCCTGAATGCCCGGGAAGCCAGCGCTGCGGGATCATCCATCACGATTGAAACCGGGGAAGACACCACGCCGTATTTCCGGATCACGGACAATGGCGCCGGGATGACCAGCCAGTTCATCACCGAGAACCTGTTCAAACCGTTCAAGACGACAAAGGCCAAAGGAATGGGAATCGGGTTGTATCAGTGCAAACAGATAGTTGAAGCTCATGGCGGGACTATAGAAGTCGTCAGCACCCCTGGGGAAGGGTCCGTGTTCACGGTACGTCTGCCTGCGCCTGCTTCGTTGGATGGTAAGGAGGCCGCATGAATCGCACCTTGCTCATAGTTGATGACAATGAGGATATCCGCCAGCAGTTGAAATGGGGGCTCTCTTCCGAGCCGTATCAATTGGTGTTTGCCCAGGACGTTGCGGACGCTCTTGAGAAATTTCGTCAAGCCTCCCCTCAAGTGGTCACTCTCGACCTGGGGTTGCCCCCTCGAACCGAGGACGCGTCGCAGGGGTTTGCCTGCCTGGAAGAGTTGCGCAAGAGAGCTCCGGCGTCGAAGATCATCGTCATCACCGGTTTCGAATCCCGGGAATACGCCCGAAGGGCTGTGGACATGGGGGCGTACGACTTTTTCCTGAAGCCCATCGACCTTGACGAACTCAAGGTCATGGTGCGCAGGGCGTTTCACCTCTACGACATCGAACAGGAGAGCACGTCGCCCAAGCCGGTCGTCGGCAGGAAGGCGACTCCAGCGGGTATTGTAGGTGAATCCGAGCAGATGCGCGAGGTGATGGAGAACGTCAGCAAGGTCGCGGCCTCGGATGTGCCGGTGCTCATCCAGGGCGAGTCAGGCACGGGCAAGGAGCTTATCGCCAGGGCCATCCACGAGCTTTCGCCAAGGAAGGCTGGGCCCATGGTGTGCATAAACTGTGGAGCCGTGCCTGAGAACCTGATTGAATCCGAATTTTTCGGGCATGAACGGGGCGCTTTCACCGGCGCGGTCTCCACCGTGCGCGGCAAGGTGGAATACGCAGACAAAGGGTTGCTGTTCCTGGATGAAATCGGCGAACTGCCGACGAACCTCCAGGTCAAGCTGCTGCGGTTTCTCCAGGAGATGGTCTTTCAGCGGGTCGGCGGGCGCAAAAATCTTGAAGTCAACGTCCGTGTCGTTGCCGCGACCAATATTGATATTCAGGAAGCCATGCGTGCGGGAACCTTTCGGGAGGACCTGTTCTACAGGATTGGCGTCGTCACCCTGAAGTTGCCGCCCTTGCGCGAAAGAGGGCAGGACGTGCTGCTGCTGGCCGAGCACTTCCTGCGCAAACACGGCGAAGGTCTTGGTGTGAAGAACAAGACATTCTCCAAGGACGCATTGGACGCCCTTGTTCGGCATTCCTGGCCTGGAAACGTTCGCGAGTTGGAAAACTCGGTCCGGCGGGCAGTGGTCATGTCGACGAGTTCTTCGATCACTTCGGCGGATTTCGGTTTTGAGCCTGTATTTGCCGGTGATTCGGTTTCGGCAATACCAACCGTGACCACACTGAAGGAAGCCAGGTCCATGGTTGAGAAACAGTTGGTCGAGGCCGCCCTGAGCAGGTCTGGCGGAAATATTGTGAAAGCAGCAGAAACCTTGGGTATCAGTCGGCCGACATTTTACGACCTGTTGAGAAAACATGGGATCGATCAGTAACGTCGGTCCTGGCTGTGAATGTCTTAGGATGGCGCGTCCGTACTCCAGGTGTCCTGTTGGGAGATGGCTCCGTATCGATCCCGGCATCAGGTAGGCCCTGCAGATACTGCAGTGGTATCATGTCTTGAATGTTCATGTCTTTGTTGAGAACTTGCCTTTGTGGACGATGGCGTATTACTGGCACGTCATGATGGCTGGGTGGATGTGCTGGTGCTCGGTGTGCCGGGTTTTTGAATTCCGGAGTTAGATATGACTATTGCTATTTGGCCGAGTGCAGTCAGGATCGTAGCTACGCTTCTGGTATTTATCTATCATTACCTGTCGTTGGTGGGGAAGTTGAAAAGCTATCCGACTTTGGACCGGAATGGTTATAATATATGCGCGTTGTTTCTTTTTATTTCTGGATATTATTCAATAATGTCGAAAGGGTCGCCTCACAAATGGCTGCTCCGCCGTGTGGTCGGAATACTTGTTCCGTATTGGGTCGTCATTGTTCCAGTTTTGTGTGCTAATTATCTGTACAAGTACAAACCGGCGCTTCCATGGGAATATGTTGCCATATTCCTTGGGGGCAGCATGTTCCTGGATAATCCTGTCTATGTGATATCCTGGTTCATAACATTGATTCTGTTCTTGTATCTCACGGTGTATCTGTCTGCTGTTTTAGGCGGGTACTACAGGGTTCTCCCGTACTTCGCGTGCTTTGCTGTTTTGCATTACTGCTTCAGGATGGACGATGTGCTTTTTTTGTCGTTTGTGGCGGGATATGCGGTTCGCATTACCTTCCCAACCCGCTTGGATAGTGTCGCCAATAGGTGGTGCTGGCATGCGCCGGTTGCGAGTGCGTTGTTCGGAATACAGTCTTTTTGTTACTCGTTTTTCCTCGTCCATGGCGCTGTACTCGTCGTGGCAGTGAAGTTGTTTCCCGTGGATTATGTCCTCACCCCTTTGGCCAGTGTAGTCTTGACGATGCTGATTTCCGTGCCGCACAAGTGGATATCGGATAGGGCCACGGCGAAACTGCTCGGCACCCTGGGGGTCCAGCCGCGCTCGAAGCCCGTGCCGGCCAATTCCTGACCATGGCCGCCCGGCTAACCGCCTGGGGCTTTCTTGTCGATCATCGTTCGCTGTCGGCGTGAAATGCCGGCATGTCCATCAAGCGCAACACGGTCATCTCTCCCTGCCCGTTTCAATCAGCCTCCCCCGGATTGTCTCTCGCCTCCTCTTCCGACTGACCGTTTGGTTCAGCCTGTCTCAGCGGGTCCCCGCTGCACATGGCTTCGGGCCGCACACTCTTCATGGGCGACGTTTCCGTGCTCGTGCTCACCGTCTTGTGTCGATTCGGGAGTCCGGGGATTCTGCCAGGTAGGATCGCTCGGCCGCGCACGGTCCTGCGTGAAATAAGGCGACTGTAAAAAATTCCAACTCAGGCAAGTGGAAATCCTTACAAGGGCCGCGGTTTTGGGGGGTGTTTCGTGATAAATGCACGTGATATCGGGCGGTTGGTATTTGGCATGGAACCTGCTTAATGAGTGAAAACAAATGGAGGTTGCGCCATGCAAAAGGCTGTCAGATTATTCCTGTGTGTTTGTTTCCTGGCCGTGAGCACTCAAGCTCAAGCGTTTTACACCCTGGACTTTTCCTCTCTGGGTGGAAATGTTTACACTGACATTGAAACCGTGCTGATGGCTGGCGGCTCGACCGTGCAGCAGTTCACCGCTTCCGGAATCCCGGGTGACGTTCAGATCGGCGATGTGTTCCAGCAGACCACCGTTAACACCTACGTTGCCGAATCCGCCAAGTACTTCAAGAATGGTGACTACCACAACATGCTTGGCACCGACGTGATCGGCCTCAAGGTCGATGACGGCATCCTGGACGGCGTGGTGACCAGCCTGATCACTGCCGGCGTTAACCCCCTCGGATTCGAATACAAGTACGTGGCCGGCGAAGTTGTCAGCATGTGGTACGACAACGGCGGCGGAGCTGTCGAGATCGCCAAGGTCACCATGACCGACGGCGGCGGCATCAACCTGATCCCCCAGGCTGACAAGATCGGCTACTCGACCGGTACCTTCAACCTGCTCGGTCAGATGGAAGTCCTGGTTGACAACGTGTTCTTCTACAACGGCAAGGACCTCTTCGACGAACTGTCCCCCCTGGTCGTGGCCATGTCCACCCTGGACGGCAGCATCAACCTGGATAAGGCCTTCGATGTGTCCGGCGCCTCCTTCAAGCAGACCGTCAAGTCCTCCGGCGACATGACCATCTACGCTACCCCTGAGCCCGCGACCATGACCCTGCTGGGCATCGGCGCTCTGGGCGCGGCCTTCCTGCGCAGGCGCAGCCGCCGCTCCAACTAGAGTAGCACTGCAAGGCAAAGCGGGGTTGCTTCGGCAACCCCGTTTTTTTTTGTTCGTCGACCGGTGGAGTACGTCTTCCTCCACGATGGGTTCGAGCGGGGTTGGCCCGCATTGTCAGTCGTCTTGTCCGTGCGGTCATTCCTGGTGGCTTCGCTGTGCGTCTGTCCGGCGCAATTGAGGCACAGACGCATTTCCTGGTGAGGCACATTGTCTGCCATGAACGACGTGGCAGCGCTGAGGCAAAGCGGGAAAGAGATTGCCTGGGAAATGGCTGTCAGGAAGAAGGCGCTGGTGCGCGCCTTGATCACGCCGATCAAGCCCTGGCTGCGTGCGATGGTCGGAAAGCTTGAAGGGTGAGCGTAGGGATGGATGCCAGTCCTTGGAGCGGGCGCGCTCCCAGGTGGAGGCCAAGGCGTGGGGAGCCCCTTATGCGGATGAAGACGGTACGGATTGCTGCTGCGCCTCCTCGAAGCGGCAGGAGCGACTCCCAAAGACGGTGGTGTACGTCATACGCCCAAGGCAGGAGTAGCCAATGTTGTAGAGTGCTTTCTGTATCACTGTACGGTGCGGTAGGACTCTACCCATGGCATATGTGTAGTTAATTTTTGCCATTTGCATTATCGAGAATTTTATGAGTTGCGAACCTATTCCGAGTTTCCGGTAGTTGGGGTTGACGAAAAGATTGATGAGTTCTGTAGCGTTCTCTGATGTAACGTTTTTAAGTTTATCGAAAGTATAGTTCCATGGTGTGCCCCATATGGCTGAGACTAGAGATCCGTTGTCTGTGGCTACAAAGCATGGAATGTTGTCATTGAATCTCTTTGTAATTTCATTTTCAAGAATTTTCCTTGTTTTATAAACACGCTCAAATTCACGAGGCCAAGAGTCTACTATCATTCCAATGTCGCCAGTATTGCCTTTTCGGAGAGTCAGATTCCCACATTTCCCATCAATGTCCCAGTGTTGGTCTGCTATGTTCATTGCAAACAATAAGAATGTCCTACGTTCCCAAATATTGGTCCGGACGGCATCAAGAATGCCGCGCATTCCGTCCGCCTCGTAGTGTGATACGACACCTTTGAGCTTGTCGACGATGAATGTCATTCATCTACTCCAGTCCGGTTGTACGGGGATGAAATCATAGGGCAGCGTAGCTTGTTCATTGCGGGTCGCCATGACGGAAGACAATTCGCATGGATATGTATCGTCGGCATTATTTCATGCCGTATCGCCCAGGGGCTATGATTCCCTGGGGGTCCAGAGCGTGCTTCAGGACGTTGTGGAAGTCCCGTTTCCAGGGAGGCATGAGGTCCTGGTCCGCCATCTGCATGATGCTGGTCCTGTATGTGTGAATGCCATCGGCTGAAAACGCCGCATAGAGGGCTTTGTACAGCGAATGTGCCCGGTCCTTCTCTTCCTGATTATTCTTGTTGAAGGTGATGCTCAGGATGCCCACAAGCCTGCTCGGCGACACCAGCGTCAAGGTGAGGGGCATCTCAAAGCCATGCGCGCGATACAGCGGCGCGGCGATTTCGACGATCCGCCTGGCCTTGTCCCCTTTGGCGTCCACAACGGGAGCGAACCAGATGAGCCCGAAGTCCTTGAGGCTCGAGACCCTCCATAGTATGTTTTTATATGCCTCGTCTGTGGGAATCCCCATCATCATGTCGAGGATGCTCCTGAAGGAATCCAGGGACTCGGAGACCTTCCTGAAGAAAGGAATCGGAACCACCGACATGGTCTGGAAGATGGCGGACAAACGGTCTATCGTCTTACGGCTGAAGAATTGTACGGTGGCGATCCCCTTGAAGGCGCGCTTCAAAGTGGACTTGTGGGCTTTTACGGTCTTGCGCAGGCCATAGAACCCGCCTGCGGCGCTCCATTGGCCCACTGAGAGCAGCGGGGAGGACATGATGCGAATCGCGTCGTCGTCGTCGAGGAGTGTGTTGGCGTATTCTGCCGGGCAGAGTTTTGAGGAAATGAGATAGCGCATCGGGTTCGCGATATGGACGCAGCTGCGCACGATCCCTTCAAGGCGCATTCTGCGGAGCACATTGACTATGTCGGGGAGCGAGTCTTTTGAGTGCGCCTTGATGACGAACGATTCGAAGTGTTCGGGAACAGGCATGAGCGGAATGCGCATTGCCGTGACGATGCCAAAGTTCGATTGGACGAAAATTCCTTTTACGTCCGGACCGAGGTTGGGGAATATCCCGGTCCGGATTATATCGCCCGTTCCAAGTACGACCTCGGCGTCGGCAAACTCCTCCCGGTGATTGCCAAGGGGGGTGTGGCCAAATCCGCCTTCCAGGGTGTTTCCGATGATGCTTGCGTTCTTGCCTGCTCCGGTGGTGTCCATCCAGAGGGGCTGTTTCTGGGCCTGCAGGAACTCGTACAGGTCTTGCTGGGACACGCCCGGCTCAATCTCCACGTGGCCCAGCTCTGCGTCATAGTTCCGGATTGCACGCATCATGGACAAATCCAGGAGCACATTCCCATCCGTGACGGGAGAACGGTCCCCATAGCCCAGGTTATGCCCTCGGCTGATCGGGTAGAGCGGCACGCCGGTTTCGCGGGCCAGATCCACCAATGCCTTCACCTGGGCCGACGTCCTGGGGCGGACGTGGCAGGCCAGACTTCTTGGCGTCGCAAGGCTGTTGTCCGTCAGTTGTTCGAGGTGTCTGTTGTCCGTGAAAAGGGAATCAGGGCCAACGATTGCGGCGGCCTTACTGACGAAAGCATCAATGTCCATGATGTCAGCCATGGCTAGCAGGCACTTCTTGGAGGAGTCACAATTATCCTTTTGAACATCCAGGTCCTCGTTGCCTCCGGTGGGCTGGTTATGAACGTTGTCCTGCGTACAATGCCTTATGGTAGAGGGATTCTAGGGCAATACGCTGTTCGTCGGGAAGAGATTTCAACAGGTCTGGCTTGGAGGTGAACAGCTTTCTTGCGATCTCGGATTCGAGCGGCATGTTCTTCTCCGCATTTTCCACCCTGATGTCTTCATCAATGACATGCGAATTCATCTTGACGAAGAACGAGTGTAAATCTGTCTCGAAGTCCGCATTCCCGTAGGCCTCGTAGAGTGAGGGCTCAATTTTTTGCATATTGACGCGAAGTGCAACCGCCGGAGCGTTCACTTTTTCGTAGTGTCGCTCTTCACCAAATGGTTCAAATAGGAAAATTGATTCATAAAATCTGACGTGCTTTGGATTAACCATTATGCACAAGTCGTCTGCTTTTGTGGAAAGGGCATATCGAAAGATTGCTTTGGCAAGAAACACAATGAGATTCTGCATGCGGCGCTGCGGGAGCGTGGCCAGGGAGCCAAGTTCCACCACCTTGCGTCCTGCATCGCGCAGTGAGTCGAGCTCTGGCTTGTAGAGGTCGTCCATGGGCAGGCCGAAGCGATGGGTGTCAGGGATGTAGCTCATGGTCGACAGCACGGTAAGATACGACTTGAAGACAAAGACACAGCTCTTGGGCAACAGGTGGTGCAGTCCGAAACTGAATCCGTACGGCGCAGGCGCGCTGATGTAGCCGGAAGCGAGGTAGACGTCGTGAAGTACGGTGAACGCCTGAATGTACTCGTCAAGAGTTTCGGCAATTTTGATGCTGGGGCGGTCAAGTGTTTCGAGCTTTGCATCAAGCAGGGCCGATCGGCGTATGCGGATTGTTCGCCGACGTTCAACCCCGCCAGAGAATACGCTGGGCGAGGGCGGAGGCGGGGGAGGGGGGGATGGATTTGAGATCATGATTTGTTGCATTCCGTACACCTGGGTTGTGGTAAAAATAATACCACCAGCCAAAATCATGCCAATTTAATCCGTGTGATCAGTGCTCGTCCTTGTTCGCTCCGGTCAGATTGTATTTTTTGTAGAACTCGTACAAGCGCGCCCTGGACAGGTTGGCCATCTTCATGGCTTTTGCGATGTCCCCCCGGCTGGAGCGCTGAAGCTCCCGGAAGTACTGGCGCTCCATGGATTCCAGGAGCTCGTTGCGGTAAGCCTTGTAGCTGGGCAGGGGGCGGCCGGACCATTCCCGGGTGGGTTCCTGCATGGGGTCAACCCGTGGCGCAGGGGTCCCCTCTTGCCCCAGCGAGCGTTTGGCGGCTTTGACCCGAATATAAAAAGGTAACTGCTCCGGGTAGATGATCGGCTGGTTGTGCGAGATCGCCACCACGGAATCGAGCACGTTCTCAAGCTCGCGAACGTTGCCGGGCCAATCGTGCCTGCGCAGGATTTCCAGGAATTCCTTGGAGAAACTCTTCATGGGGACCCGGTTTTTCTCGCAGGATTTCAGCAGCAGCTGGTTGGCCAGGCCGATCAGGTCTTCGCGTCGTTCGCGCAGCGGCGGCAGATTGAGCTTGAGCGACTGGATGCGATAGAGCAGGTCGGCACGAAAGAGGCCTTCCTTGACCATTTGTGACAAGTCTTTGTTGGTGGCTGCGACAAGCCGGAAATCGCTCTCGACTTCGCTTTTTGCTCCCACAGGGCGGAAGCGGCGCTCCTGCAAAACGCGCAGGAAGTTCTTTTGAAGGTCAATGGGGAGCTCGGAAACCTCGTCCAGGAAGAGTGTGCCCTTGTGGGCTCGCATGACCAGGCCTTCGCTTTTGGAGTCCGCTCCGGTGAAGGCGCCCTTGGAATAACCGAAGAGGATGGACTCCACGAGTGTCGCGGGAAGCGAAGCGCAGTCTACCACGATGAGGTTCTCGTTGCGGCGCTCGCTCAGGCCGTGGATGGCCCGGGCAAAGAGTTCCTTGCCCGTTCCGGTGTCTCCGTGGATCAGGACGGAGACGTCGCTCTTGCTGGCTTTTGCTACTGTTTTCAGGCATTTGCGCATTTCTGAGCAGGAGCCGAAGATATGGAATCGCTCCCCGACGTCCGCCCAGGACAGTTCCTCCTCGAAAAGCACCCCGTCGAGCCTGGTCAGCAGGGCCTGAAGATGCTCAATGGCGTTGTCACGCTGGATGTAGTCCAGCGCACCTTCGCGGAGAACGAATTCCAGTTCCGTGATGTCAGGTTTGTCAACAACTACAAGGACTTTCGGTGGGGTGTGCATCCCGGTGATGCGCGGGTACAACTTGGCAAGCGGTATGTTCCCTGTCTTGTTGAGGACAAGCAGGTCTGTTTTTAGACTGTGGTCGTCGTCGATAATCTCATTGAAATTCGTGATACGTGTAATGGAATGCGGCAGTCCTCGAGAGATGTCGAGTATGTCGTGAAAAAGATCAGGGCTTTTTTCGAATACAACGACATTGGCCATCGGAGAAACCTCTTCGGACCATGGAATCATGCATGGTCCGAAAGATGCTATATATTGAACATCTCTTATCCTGCGCGGGGCGCTGTTCTAGTCAAGGCTCAATTTACGTGTGCATTTAGAATCGGTCAATGCAAGAAACACGAAAATAGGGGTGTCAGTCTGAAAAAACGAGACGGCTTAAAATTCGAACTGGCGACTGAGCGTCGTGCGCAGAGACTCGGGGATTTTGAGGAATGCCGCTCCTATTTCAGTGACGGCATTGAGTGTGACGTGAACAGGGCGGCATAAAATCTGAACGATCTGTTCTGGTGTAGGAATGCAAAAAATGATCAGAAACGGCGTCTGCTTGTTTATGTTTTCAAGAACACGAGTGCTCTTTTCTTCCATTCTGATGCCAAGGCCACCATTTGATATGTTGAATATATGCACAGGCTTGTACTGCGTTTCGTTTGTCGTGAGTTTGAGTTCAATGACAGCAGGTATTGAGATGTCCTTGCGTATGAATTTCCGGAAGTCTCTGGCGTTCTGATGATTGTGTTCATTGTCGATATTCGCAAAATAGGACTCGATGATCGAATTGAGGAGAGAATTCTGAGCTTTTTTTGTTTGCTGTGAGTGCTGTCTAAGCCTGAGCGCCAATTGGGTGGATAGATCAAAACAGATTGTGATCTTATCCAGTTTGGATTTTGGCTGGTGAGTTGGAACCATGGAGTTTTGTATTAAAAGTTCTTCCCTAAGCATGAACAATTGTTTTCAAGAAACATGCCATGCGCGAAATGGATGGGTTTGGCAGGGAATGCGCCTTCCCAGGCCTCTGGCGTCCCGTGAATTTGCAAACATCCGGCCAAGTTGTAAGAAGTTACAACAGGATGTCGGATTCCTTTCCAGAGTTTCAATCCGAGGAGTGGCGCGGTCTAGCGTGCCTGGGAAGGGAAGAGGAACGCACCGACAATATGCAGGATGTCACGGTCGGGATGCGCTTCCGGCCTTGGGGCGATCCGCCACTCCCAGCGTTCCTGGGGTTCTCCCAGGGGCGCTCCGTAAAGGGGAGAGGTGGTCTGGGCGATCTCCTCGCTGAGGCTGATCCAGAACAGGTCCGTGAGCAGGGCGGTCGGGCATGCGAACGACCGGAGCCATGCAATGTGGCCGGCCACAAGATTTGATGCGAGCGTTTCAAGTTCGCAGTCGTTGTATATGCCCGTGGCCCACAGGCGTTCCATCGGGATGAGGGGGAGTTGGGCCAGGGTGTTCGCTGAGATGACGAGGTCGGCGTCAGCCAGCTTCGGGAACTCCCTGGCGAGCGCTTCGGGGCCTGCCCGCCCCATCGATTCGAGCGGCATGCGGCCGCCGCCGTCCAGGGCTCCGGCTACAGCGGGCAGGATGCCGGTCAGGTCATGCAGACAGAGATGAACGTTCCCGAGTTTTCCGGCAAGAAGCACAACCTCGCGCGGGTGCACGAGGTCCACCAGCAGGACCTTCTTGAATGTCGCCGACAACTCTTCCAGGGGGATGTCCAGACACATGCCTGAGCCGGCGACGACCACCATGTCGTTTCCGGAGCACTGTTGGATTGTATTCCGGATGAAAGCCTTGGATTTTTCCAGATGAGGCAGCCACGCCTGGACGTTTCGCATCCAGCGGGCTTTTTGCCGGAGATGTTCCCGGACATACCCGAGTCTCCGTGCGAGTGGTGCGGCTTGCGCGGTTCGCGCCCAGAACCATTCCTGAATCATTGTGTGCCTTCAGTTCCGGAGTTGCAAAAGGGTGGGAAATCCCTAGCAATACTTTTGCGGCTTCGTCCAGTGCAGACAATGGGAAGAGATGGGAATGCTGGAAGTGTCAGTGGAGGGAAAAGAGAAAACCCGGAGGCGTGTTTACCTCCGGGTTTGTAAATAAACTCGACGATTTGTCGAAGGCCTTTACAGCCTGGTTCTTTTGGCCCTGCGGTTCAGGAGGATCACGCCAAGTCCTCCGGCAGCCATGAGAAGCATTGTCCCAGGTTCGGGAGACGGCACCGGAGCCGTGCCGTAGACCACGTCGTTGGCGCACAGCATGGCATAGGCGTAGGTGAAGGTCTTGCCGCTGTACTGATCCAGGTTCAGGCCAGGCATGCCAAGGTCCCATATGGCGGTATTGAAGCCGGTGGACTTGTTGATTGCGTCGTCCCAGCCATTGAAGGAGATGCTGCCAATGAGCTGGACGGGGTTTATGAGGCTGGTTGTTACGGCCTGGTCCTTTATGGCGATGGCGTTGCGCGGGTCGAGGAGCCTGTCGTCGATGCGGACGGGGTGGTCGTAACGTCCGTAATAGCCGCCGGGCCACTGGGAGTAGTCATAGCCACCGTGGACCGTCGACTTCCCCATGGTGTCCGTTCCGTCGCTCGGGGCGGCGACGATTTTTTCGATGGACGCACCGTTCACCGTGAAGACAGTGGTCCCGTCTATGGACATATGCAGGCCGGAGATGTCATAGATTCTGTAGTTGTCGGCATTTTTGTAGTTGGTATTGCTGTTGTGGAAGACATAATCCCACTGGCTGTCGTTATTGAAGTCGAAGAACCAATCTGCTGGGACAAGGACGTTGCTGGTGGAGGTGTAGTTCAAGGCGACGGATTGGAGCGAATGGCCGGAAAAGTTAAACGTGCCGCCTGTGATCTGTGGATCGCCAATCACATCCGTACTGTTCTGATTGTGTCGGTTGTTGGCGGCTGAGGCCTGGAAGTCTGGCCAAAAAATGACCGTGGGATCGCTGTCCTTGAATTCATAGGTCGATGCCTGCGCACAAACTGCTGAGATTACTGTGAAACAGGCGATGAGCATCGACAGGGTTCTTTTCATGTGGCGGGCTCCTGCGCGTTATTCTTCTTGATCTGCTTCCTGTAAGCATTTGTTGTGCCATATGTTAAGTATCTGTAATTGCATCGTTTCATTGTCTGGGAGGGGCTGAAGCGAGAGTGAATCCTGTATTTCCGGACCTGTTCTTAGTCTTAAAATTCAAGACAGTCTTGTCGCAAAGGCCGTTCCGGCCTGGTCTCTTTTAATTGCTCGTATAAATACGCCAGCAATTTGAACCATTCTTGCAAGCCGCCCAAGAGGAGGCCGTGCATGTCGCAATTCAGGAATCTTGTCTTCAAGGGGGGCGGCGTCAAAGGCATCGCCTACATTGGCGCGATTTCGGCGCTGGAGAAGCTTGGAGTTCTCGACGGCGTTCTGCGCGTATGCGGCACATCCTCCGGAGCCATAATGGCCGCGCATCTGGCTTTGGGCGGGAAGGCCGAGCAGTTGGGCGAGATGATGACCAGCCGTTTCCTGGGTGGGCTCCTGGATGGTTCGGTGTGGCCTGTCCGGGACTTCACGCGTCTCATCAAGGAGTATGGGTGGTTCCACGGCAGGCGTCTGGCCATGTGGCTTAGGCGGCACGTGCACGACCTGGCGGGAGATGCCGACCTGAGCTTTGCCACGCTCGCCGCCCTGGCCGCACAGTCCCCGAAACGCTTCCGGGACCTTACGGTGGTCGCCACCAATGTGACGCACCAGTGCCCATTCATTTTCAACGCGCAAAACACGCCTGACGTGCGCATATGGGAAGCCCTGCGGGCCTCCATGAGCATCCCCTTCCTGTTCAGCGCCGCGAGGCTCAAGACCGGGGAACTCTGCGTGGACGGTGGGCTGACCTGGAATTATCCGTTGAATTATTACGATGACCGGGTCTGGCTTTCCCGCTCGGATGACGAAAGCCTCTTCTCCCTGTTGCAGCACCCGTCCGAGCGCAACGCGCAACGCTTCTACAACAAGGAGACGCTGGGCCTGATGGTGGAGACGCGCTCGGTGGTGCGGCCCCAGAATGGGCAGCCTGTCGAAGAGGCGCGCGAGAAGGAATCATTCCCGAGCTACCTGCGGTCCATGATCGGCCTGATGACCGATGTCACGGCCAGCAATTTCCTGAACCTGCCGGACTGGCAGCGCACCATCTTCATCGAGGCCAACGGCGTGCGCGCCACGGATTTCAAAATCTCCGACGCAGGCATCCGCACGCTTTTCGAGACGGGAACGCTTGCGGCTCACGCCTACATGGAGTGGTTTCTCGCGCCGGAGAACCAGCCTCTTAACCGGGTCGGTTCCGGGCCTGTGCCCCACTGACGGCGCGGCCAGCTAATCCGGGCGCAAGCAGTGGAAGCGGGAAAGGGGCTCTCAGGCCGGTCCTTGAATCGGCTGGCGGGACGCCGCCATGCGCCGGAGCAGAGGGGGTTATGCGCGGGAGAGTGGGAAGAGGGCGCAGCCCGGAAGAACTCCGGCAGGGGCAGCGCGCATTGGCGGAGAGCGGGCTTCTGCTCCCGCCTGATCACCGAACATCGCACCGTCGCCCGGCATGCGCGGGAGAGGCGGGTGATCTGGCGCACCGGGGATTGCGGACGGATCAGGCGCTTTCCTGGCGTGCCTCGAACAACATCATGAGCAGGTGATCGATGCCGTCCTCGTTGAAGGGGATGATCTTGAGCGTCGCCTGGATCGTTTTCCCGTCCGGGGTCTTGCAGGCAATGGGCGCGCCGGATTCAGGCAGCTCTGCGAGCTGGGCCGCCGTCTGCACGGTCTGGCTGCAATCGGGCAGGACGAAGCCCAGTTCGTCCAGAGTCACGCCCAGTGCGTGTTCGGAGGTCCTTCCGGTCAGCTTCAGAAACGCGTCGTTGGCGTCGAAGATCCTCAGGCTCTTGGACTGCACCAGCAGGGTGGGGATCGGCAGCAGCCTGAACACGCTGGCATAGATGGAAACGTCGATCTTGGCGCATTCAACGATGGACTTCTGCCTGGCGATGGCTTCGTCCAGCTGGTTGGAGCGCATCTTGGCCAGGTTCTCCAGGAACGCCTGGTATTCCTTGCTGGCCTTGAGGGCCATATATTTTTCAATGTTGCGGTTGATTATGATCTCAAGCAGGTCCTTGTTGGTGATCGGCTTGTTGATGAAATCCCACGCGCCAAGGCGGATGGCCTCCACGGCCTGTTCCAGGATGCCCACACCCGAGATGACCACGATGGGTATTTCCTGCGAGAACTCCCGCGCCTTCTGAATGAAGGAGAAGCCGTCCATCAGCGGCATGATCAGATCCACGAGGACGAGGTCCGCGTCCGGGTGCTGCTTCAGGAGGTTCAGGCCCTGGAATCCGTCCTCGGCGGGAAGAACGGCATAGCCCATGTCTTCCAGGAGGCATTCGATGGATTTGCGGACGAACTTGTCGTCATCAATCAAAAGGATCTTATTGGAGTAAGCGTCCATGTTTTTCGCCTTTCGTTTCACATAAGACGGTACGGCATAAGTACATCCCAGGAGGGTGAAGCGATATGCCCGCAGGTCGGTCAAAACTCGTCATGAGCTGCCAGAACAGGACGAACTTTCCCAAGATATCCGATGCGCGAGAATGGAGCCATCTCCGTAACCATATCTCAACCAGTCCCTTTTGTTTGTAAGCCTGCTCGATGTCAAGCTTCGAGCCGCCAAATTATGCTGAGGTTTCAGGCCTGTCGGCGATGCCGCCCACCGCTGCCGCCATGCTCTGGGAGGCCGGCCACTTCGGGATGTGTTAAAATTGCCATTTTTCAAGCTTTACATGCTGGACTCACCGGACGTGCTGGCGTATGTCAGGGGCCATCTCGACGCTGCTTGATTCCCCGATCTGACTCTCCTGCCGAACTCGGACCAACCCTCCAGATTTACGGATTGTTTGGAAGTCAGCGACTTGATCGAGCCGTGCAAAAGCTCTCTGCATGGTGATCTCAAATGTCTTTAAAAAATCAAAAATTCGGCCAAGGCCTTCTCGAAACGCTCTACAGGCCCGAGAACAGCGACCTTTTGTCCCAACTGAACGAACGCCGCTATAAAAAACGCCACATCCTGTTCATGCCTCACAGCAAGGAGGATCTGGTCTTCATAGTCAAGGAAGGCAAACTCCGGGTCTATCTGGGGCTGGACGGCAAGGAACTCTCCCTGGTCCTTCTCGGGCCTGGCGACATCTACACCTCGCACACGCGGGCCTACGTTGTGGCCATGGAAGACTCGGCGGTGCTCACCTGCCCGGTTTTCAAGTTCTATACACTGGCTACGAAAAACCAGGGATTCAGCCTGCCGCTGTTCATGTCCCTGGGCAAGCTGCTGTCCGGGTCCATCTCGCTTATCGAGAACCTGTACTTCTACGACATCGACAAGCGCGTGGCCGCCTACTTCTACGAGGAGGCGCTGGTGCACGGCGACGAGACCGACGAGGGACTGCTGGTCCACGTGGGGCTCACCGTGGACAATATCGCCACCATTGTCGGGTCATCCAGGCAGACTGTGTCCTCGCTGATATCCGGCATGGAGAAGGACGGCATCCTGAAAAAGGTTGCGCGAGGGGAATATCTTGTGAAGAATATGGATGAGCTGAAGTATCTTGCGCATCCGTGTCCTGAATAATTCCTGAAAAAGCGTCGGCTGGCGGACAGAAATCGTTCGTGGGCTGAGGTAAAGCCTCCGGAAAGGAGGCTCTCATGGAACTGTCCACGCAACTGGGACTGCTTGCCGGATCGGCGATCGCGGTCCTTGGAGAAATACGCGCCCTGAAGTCTTTGGGCCGGATGCAGCGCCTCATGGCGTTCTCCGCCCTGGCTCAGGTCGGGTATATAGTCATAGGCATAAGCCTTGGAACGCTGTCGGGCCTCACGGGCGCGGCGGCGCATTTCATGTTCCAGGCCGGGGCGCGCGCCCTGTGGTACCTGAGCCTGACGCGGCTTTCGTCCGGCTCGGGCCATAACGATCTGACCCTCGACGGGCTTCGCGGCGCGGGAGCGCGCCAGCCCTTCGTGGCGCTTCTTCTGGGTTTCGCGGTGTTCGCGGCCATCGGGCTCGGACCTTTCAAGGCTCCCGGCGGCAAGGGGCTCATCCTGTTCGCCGCCGTGGAAGGCGGCCACTGGCTGACCGCCCTGGCCATGGCTGCCGCGAGCCTGTGCGCGGCGCTCTACACCATCCGCATCGTCCAGGCCGCGTGTCTGGAGAAGTCCGACGTCCAGGAACCCCAGGCGGGACGCGGGGCGTCCTCCTTCCCGTTGCTGGCGGGACTGGCCGGGGCGCTCATGCTGGCCTGTCTGTTCCCCGAGCCCCTGGTGCACATGGCCCAGGGCTTTGCCGCGTCGCTGACCGGCAAGGCCGCAGCCGCGCTGCCGGAGCTCGAGGGCGGCTGGCCCTTGCCGGTGCTCATCCCCTACCTGGGCGCGTTCGTGCTGTACCTGGCCGGGCGTTCCATGCCTTCGGTGCGCAACATCCTGGTGGGCGTGTTCGCCGCCGCCATGGTGGCGGCCTTCTGGGCCGAGTCCGGGCTCGCGCCGCTCCAGCAGCTGTTCGGCGGGCTATTCGCCCTGGCCGGAGCGCTGATAGCGGTCTACTCCATCGGCTACATGGAGCACGAGAAGGGCGGCAACCACTACTTCTTCTTCCTGTTCCTGATGATCGCGTCCCTGATCGGCCTGGCCACCGCCCCGACGCAGGGCGGCCTGTTTGCCTTCTGGGAGATCATGACCTTCAGCTCCTACATGCTGGTGGTGCACAAGCGCTCCCGCGAGGCCCTGGACGCGGGCAAGCTGTACTTCGTGATGTGCGCCGGCGGCGCATACGCCATGCAGGTGGGCCTGTTCGCACTGCAAGCCGCTGAGCCCCACGCCGGGCTGGTCCAGGCCGCCACGGCCTTCCAGGCCTTCGGCCCCGTGGCCGCCCTGGGCATAGCCCTGCTGATGCTGGCGGGATTCGGCGTCAAGGCCGGTCTGTTCCCGCTGCACTCCTGGCTTCCTGCAGCCCACCCCGTGGCTCCCTCGTCCATCTCCGCGCCTCTGTCGGGCCTGCTGACCAAGGCGGGCGTTCTCGGCCTCGCCGTTCTCGCGCCCCTCATGGCCGCCGGGTCGCTCTCGGGAGGCGGGCAGAGCCTGTCCTCGCTTCTGTCCTTCGCCGCCGCCGTGACCTTCGTCCTGGGCGAGGTGATGGCCCTTCGCCAGAGCGACATCAAGCGCATGCTGGCCTATTCCACCCTGGCCCAGATCGGCGAAGTGACCCTGATCCTGTCCATCGGCACCTGGGCGGCCACCACCGGCGCGTTGACCCACGTGGTGAACCACGCCGTGATGAAGGACCTGCTGTTCCTCGCGGCTGGCGGGCTGATCATGCGGGCCGGAACCCAGCAGCTCGACGGCCTGAAGGGCCTTGGCAAGGCCATGCCCTTCACCGGCGTGTGCATGGCCATCGGCCTGGTGTCCATCATGGGCCTGCCGCTCACCGGCGGGTTCTTCAGCAAGTTCCTGATGCTGCACGCCGCCGTGACCGCCGGGCACGCCTGGACCGCCGCCCTCATCCTGGCGGGAAGCCTGATCGGCTGCGTGTACTACGGCAAGATCATCAAGGTGCTGTTCTTCAACGCCTACACCGGCAAGCCCGTGCAGGAGCTCCCTGTGAGCATGCGCGCGGCCCTTGGCGTGTTCGCCGCCGCCGCCCTGGCCTCCGGCGTGTTCCCGCAGGCCTGGGCCGGTCTGGTCATTCCGGCTGCCGACGCCCTGGTCCCCGCAGGCGAGCACGTGCTGGCCTCACTCTCCGTGACCTGGACCGTGTCCGCGCTGCTGCCCATCATCGGCGCTGCCGCAGCCATCTGGTTCCGCGCGGATCTCAAGAAGGCCGGTGTCATCGCCACCGCGAGCCTCATCCTGGCCCTTGTCGCCCTGGTCGCCGAGTCCGGCTCCTGGGGCGGCTACCAGCTGGCCTTCGCCGCGCTGGTGCTGCTGACCGGCGCGTGCAACATCGCCTACTCCACCGGCTACATGACCCACAGCCACACCGGCTGGCGCTTCATCGCCGTGTTCCTGACCATGATCGCAGGCCTCGTGGGCATGGCCTCGGCCACGTCGCTGGTGGCCTTCTTCTGCTTCTGGGAAGTGATGAGCAGCTGGCCGCTGTTCTTCGCCATCATCCACGAGGAGAGCCCTGCGGCCCGCAAGGAAGGCACCAAGTACTTCCTGTTCAACCTGGCCGGGGCCTCCTTCCTGTTCCTGGGCGTCCTGCTGCTGGGGACCTCGTCCGGCGGCTACGGCTTCGAGGACGTGACCCGCGCCCTGGCCGCGCAGCCCTCCTCGCAGTGGCTGTTCGCCGTGGGACTCATCGTCCTTGGCATGCTCATGAAGGCGGCCATGCTGCCTGTTCGCATCGACTGGCAGATGCACCCGCCCACCGCGCCTACGCCCGTGAGCGGCTACATCTCGGCCATGCTGCTTAAATGCGCGCCCTTCGGCATCGTGCTGGTGCGCTTCGTGCTGGCGCGCGACGTGTCCCCGGAGTCCGCCCAGGCGCTTGATTCACTCCTGTACGTGGGAGCCTGGATCGGCGGCATCACCATCCTGTACGCGGGCATCCAGGCCCTGGTGCAGACCGGAATCAAGGAAATGCTGATCTACTCGACGGTCAGCCAGCTCGGGTACATCGTGCTGGGCGTGTGCCTGGCCACGCCGCTTGGCGTGGCGGGCGGCCTGCTGCACCTGTTCAACCACATGATCTTCAAGAACCTGGCCTTCCTCTGCGCGGGGGCGCTGATGTTCAGTACCCACGCGCATTCGCTGCACGAGCTGGGCGGAATCGGCCGCAAGATGCCGCTGACGCTGCTGGCCTTCGCGGCCGCACTGTTCTCGGCTGCGGGCATGCCCCCCTTCAACGGCTTCAGCTCCAAGTTCATCCTGTACTACGCGCTGATCGAACAGGGTGAGGTGCTGCTGGCCATCATCGCCATCCTGACCAGCGTCATCACCCTGGCCTACTTCCTGAAGTTCATGCACTCCGCGTTCTTCGGGCAGCTCTCGCCTGCGGCGGCCCACGCCAAGGAGCCCGGCCTGTTCATGCGCCTGCCCATCCTGATCCTCTCCGGGCTGTGCCTGCTGACCGGCCTGTTCCCGGGTCTGGGGCTCATGCCCATTGCGGCCATCGAGACAAGCTTCGGGCTTACTCCTCCGGTGGTCGGGCTGTCGGGCGTGCTCTCCGGCCCCGGCACCCTGGACATCACGCTGCTTGGCTTCATGATCCTGGTGACCGGCGGCGGCCTGTGGTTCGGCGCGATGAAGCTCATCCGCACGGCGCGGCGCACCGCCATCCACACCTGCGGCGAGGCGGTGGATATCCATCAGACCCACCTCGGCCCCTCGGACATCTTCGCCACACCTCTGCAACTCTTGTCGCGCATGACCAGAGGCTACTTCCAGGTCAAGCGCGCCGGAGGCCACAATGAGTAATATACTGGAAGCGACCTTCGCCCTGCTTGTCTTCCCTGGCGGAGCGGCAGCACTGGCCCTGGGGCTGTTCCTCAAGGGCATCGACCGCCGCGTGGCGGCACGTCTGCAGCGCCGGGTCGGCCCGCCGCTCATCCAGCCCGCGCTGGACATCCTGAAGCTGTGCACCAAGGAAACCCTGATCCCCACCTCGGCCAACGAGGCGGCCTTCATCCTGGCCCCGGTGCTGGGACTGGCCGGAGTGCTGGTCACGGCGGCGCTCATGCCCATCGGCGGCGTGTGGTCCGGCGTCACCGGCCTTGGGGACCTCTTGCTGCTCCTGTACCTGCTGCCCATCCCGGCCATGGCCTTCATGGTGGCCGGTTCGGCCTCCAGCTCGCCTTACGGCGCGCTTGGCTTCTCGCGCGAGATGGCCATCATGTTCGCCTACGAGATGCCGCTCATCGCAGCTTTCCTGGCCTGCGGCGCTCGCGCCGGAGGCGTGGGCGAGGCGGCCATGTCCCTTCAGACCATCATGAACTATCAGTATGCCAACGGGCCGCTGCTTTTTGACCCGGTGATGCTTCCCGCCCTGGCCGCGATGATTATCTTCATCCCCGGCACCATGAGCGTGGGCCTGTTCGACATCCCCGAGGCCGAGCCCGAGGTCATCGAAGGCCCCCTGCTGGAATACTCCGGCCCGCTGCTTGCGGCCTTCAACCTGATGTCCGCCGTAAAGCTGGTGATCGTGCTGGAGCTGGTCGTCGCCCTGTTCTGGCCCAATCCCCTGGGTTCCAACGTGCTCGTGAACCTCATCTGGCACGTGGCCAAGTGCCTGACCCTGATGCTGGTCACGGTGACCTGCTTCAGGGTCTCCACGGGCCGCCTGCGCCTGGAGCAGGGGTTCACCGTGTTCGTCAAATACGCCGCCCCGCTGGCTCTGGTGAGCCTGGGCTTGGCTTCAATCCTGCGTTAGCGAGGATATCATGTTCAAGTCCCTCGGAAGTCTCGTCACGCGCTCCCCGTGGATCTACCGGCTGAACGCCGGATCCTGTAACGGCTGTGACGTGGAAATGGCCACCACGGCCCTCATACCGCGCTACGACGTGGAGCGCCTTGGCTGCAAATACTGCGGCAGCCCGCGCCACGCCGACATCGTGCTCATCTCCGGCCCCCTGACCCTGCGCGTGCGCGACAAGGTGCTTAGGGTGTTCGACGAAATCCCCCACCCCAAGGTCACGGTGGCCGTGGGCGTCTGCCCGGTGACGGGCGGAGCCTTTCGCGACAGCTACACCTGCGACACCGCCCTGGACCAGTACATCAACCTGGACGTGATCGTTCCCGGATGTCCGCCAAGGCCCCAGGCCATCATCGAAGGCATCGCCAAGGCCCTGGAGGTCTGGAAAGAACGCATGGAGGAGGGCGCATGCTCCCGTTCCTGAAAATAATGGTGAAGAACCTGCTGGCCGGTCCCAGCACCGAGGCCTTCCCCTTCGCCCCGGCCCACACCCCGGCGCGGTTTCGCGGCAAGGCCAACCACGACAAGAGCAAATGCATCCTGTGCGGCATCTGCCGACACGTGTGCGCTGCCGGGGCCATCCAGATGCGCGTGGTCGAGGACGGCTCTGGCGTTGAGTACGTGCTCTGGCACAACAGCTGCGTCTTCTGCGGCCTGTGCGCCCACTACTGCCCCACCAAGGCCCTGACCATGACCGACGACTGGCACATGGCCCATCGCGGCGAGGACCGCTTCGCCGTGCGCGAGGACAGCTTCGTGCGTTACGGGCAATGCTCCACCTGCGGCTCACGCATCCAGCCCCGTCCCGCCGTGATCGTGGAAGCCCTGGGGACCAAGTACCCGGACCGTTTCCTGATGTGCCCTTCCTGCAAGCGCGAGAGCCTGGCCAAGCGCTCTGTTCCCGCGAAACCCGCCATGGAAACAAGTGAGACCAGCGATGAATGAAATCGCCCAAAAGATATTGACCGACGCCGTCACCACGCTGCTCGGCGAGGACAGCGTCCACTGGACCAAGGACCTGAAGAACAACTCCTACGGCTGGGTGAAGCTCTGCGAGTCCGGCGCGCTGGAACTGCTGGCCCCCAGGCTTGCTGCGGCGCGAGCCAGGCTCCTGACCATCACCGCCTACCGCACCGACAAGTACGCCCGTGTGGACGGCCGTGAGATCGCCTACCACTTCGACCTGGACGGCGTTGTCCTGACCGTCAGCGTCTGCGTGGACGAGGACCCGCCCCGGGTCCCCTCGATCTCCCGCTGGTTCCGCAACGCCGACTGGAACGAGCGCGAGTTCATGGAACTCTACGGCATCAAGGTCGAGAACCATCCCAACCCGCGCAGGCTGTTCATCGACAAGGACCTGGACGCGGGCCAGTTGGACAAGCTGATTCCCTTGTCCACCATGATGAACGGAGCGAGCACCAAAACCCTCTGGGAGAAGGTCTTCTCCGGCATGGACATGCCCAAGTGGGCCAAGGAGGCAAAATAATGTCCTCGACATACACTCTGCCGGTCGGCCCTCTGCACGTGGCGCTCGAAGAGCCCATGTACTTCGACGTCAAGGTCGAGGGAGAAACCGTGCGCGCCGTGGAACTGGCCGCCGGGCACGTGCATCGCGGCATGGAAGCCCTGGCCATGAACCGCAACTGGTTCCAGAACATCACCCTCACCGAGCGCGTCTGCTCCCTGTGCTCCAACAGCCATCCGGCCACCTACTGCATGGCCCTGGAGAACCTGGCGGGCATCGTGGTGCCCGAGCGCGCGCAGTATCTGCGCGTCATCGCCGACGAGGTGAAGCGCATCGCCTCCCACCTGTTCAACGTGGGCATCATGGCCCACCTGGTGGGCTTCGACTCGCTGTTCATGCACGCCATGGAAATCCGCGAGATCATGCAGGACGTGAAGGAAGGCGTGTACGGCAACCGCATGAACCTGGGCGCGCTGACCATCGGCGGCTGCCGCTACGATATCGACGAAGAGAGCAAGGGCTTCATGCTCGCCCAGCTGAACAAGCTGAAACCCCTGGTTGCCGAGCTGCACAACGTCTACGACACCGACCCGCTCATCAAGACCCGCACCCAGGGCATCGGCGTGCTGCCCCTGGACAAGGCCATCGAATACGAAGTGGTCGGGCCTGTGGCGCGCGCTTCGGGCGTGAACTACGACGTGCGCCGCAAGGCTCCCTACGCCGTCTATCCCGAGCTGAACTTCGAGGTGCAGACCGACACCGCAGGCGACGTGCATTCGCGCGCCATGCTGCGGATTCGGGAAGCCGTGGAGTCCGTGTCCCTCGTGGAGCAGTGCCTGGAGCACATGCCCGAAGGCCCCAACCAGCTCGCCGGGTTCGTGCAGATTCCTGAGGGCGAGGCCATCGCCCGCTCCGAGGCTCCGCGCGGCGAGGTGTTCTACTACGTGCGCTCCGACGGAACGGACATGCCTCAGCGCCTGAAGTGGCGCGTGCCTACCTACATGAACTGGGAGGCCCTCCAGGTGATGATGGCGGGCTGCCAGGTGGCGGATATCCCGCTCATCGTCAACAGCATCGACCCCTGCATCTCCTGCACCGAGCGCTGATCGCGCTGCCAAGACTCTGTGAGTCCAACGAGCCGCCCTCCGGGGCGGCTTTTTTGTTGTATTCGGGAAATGCATGCAAAGAATTCAGAAATTTTCCTGGAGTAAGGATGTATAGCTGGAATGACATGGGTTTGGCTTGTGTATTGAAAATGTATTGATAGGTTACGTGCACGTATTCGTTGCGAATCTTGATTTGTGTGTCGTGGAAATGTCGTGAAAGTGTCAAAGATTGTTAATGCTATTAAGTTTGAGAGTGGTAGGTGTGTGGATATTTTGTTTTGCATCAATGGTGATTGATGTGCATGTTGTTTGTTTTGTATATATTGATGTCGTTGGTGGTCGTGATGGAGCTTCAGAATGCATGTTTGTGTGCATGCTAAGTTCTCGATGTATTTGAGTGGTATTAATGGTTGCGCTTCGCTTTGCGAGGTTTGTCGGGATTGTTTACAGAACTTTTGCCATGCGTCCAAGAGTGGTTATTCGTTTGGTCAATGCGCATTTGCCATGGTTTGTATAGGCGTGCGTGTTGTTCGTCGGGCGGTATCACGCTGTAATGTTGGGATAATGTTTCAAGGTGTTCCCGTGGGAGCTTGTTGTGTATGTCTGAATCCAAAGAGATGTAAGTCAGGGTACTGATTGTTGTTTATCTCCATGTATTAAGATCGCGATTATTTCAAATAGCCGATATGGGCGTCGCATGGGAAGCGACTTGGCGAGAGGGAGTGAGTTGGTTCCTTTGCCTCGCGATGCTTCCTGTTGTCGGACATATTTACAAAAGATTCTTCGGGTAGCTTGGTATTGTGCCATGTTTTTAGCTGGTTACGTTTTGGAACGGTTTTTGTATGTTGCCATTTGTTCCATTAAAAGTGTGAAATGTCCCGATCGAATAAATTTGGTGTAAAAATGTGGTGGAGATGATGCAATATTACAAGGAGGGAATGGTGATGCTTAGGAGTTCAATTGGGCTGTGTATAGGGGCGGTGCTGCTTTTCTCGAGTTTGTCAATGGCTGCAGTTACAGATGTGCAGGATTTCTCAAAGCAGACTGCATCGACTTATTTTGTTGATGTCGATGCGAACAAGTACAACTCTCCTTACTACCGCTGGTGGGGCATGGATTGGGGATGGAACCACTCTGCCATTGCTGGAACCATCACCACGGCCGCGCTCAACATCAGCGCTTTCGACGTTGACGCCTCTGCAGGTGAAGTCGATTACATTTATGCGTATGACAACGGCGTCAAGACGCTTCTTGGTTCGCTTGCCGGCGGAAACGATGTCTGGGCGTTCACCAATTTCGCCCTCGGTGCGAATTTCTTCGATGACATCGCTACCGGTCTGCAGGTGTGGATTGAAATCGACAACACTGCCGCTGGCTGGGCCGTGACCCTCGCAAAGTCCGCCCTCTCCATCGACGGCGGCACGCTGCCTCCTCCCAATCCCGGCGCAGTTCCTGAGCCCGGCACCCTGCTGCTTCTGGGCGTCGGCGCTGCCGGCCTGGCGTGGATGCGCCGCCGCAAGGCCGCCTAATCGACCAGATTCATACTCACTCAGTTAAGAGCGTGAAGGCCGGGAGGGGATACCCTTCCGGCCTTTACCGTGTCAGCACGCAGTGTGCGCGCAATTCCCTGCTTCCCTTTCATCGCATCCCCCCGTACTCCTGCATCCCCTCACGCCCCAGAAAATGCTCGGCAGTTCAAGCGTTCCTATCGGGATCCTCCGCCCGCGTGGATTATTCTCTAACCGTGGGTCACGCTGTGCTGATGCCCATCACCCCGTAATTATGGCATATTCCAAGACGCCTCATACCGTTGGCCTTATGCGGTTTTCTCTTGCCAAATAAATTCATTTTTCCGCACATTTTTCGAGTTTTGTCGTCCTGCTGACAGTATCGCCCTGGAAAATGGGAGAAGGAAAAACCGTGACGAGCAGCAGCTCGCCGGAGAACCGCAATGCATGAGTCGTCGTTAGCAATGAGCATTCTGGACATCGTCCTGCAACAGGTCCGGGGGGCCGGTTCCGGGGATGTCTATACGGGAGCCGTGCGCCAGATCGACATGTGCGTGGGCGAATACGCGGGCGTCGAGGAAAACACCCTGGCCGCCTGCTTCGAGATGATCGCCCTTGGGACCCCGGCGGATGGAGCGAAACTGATCGTTGAAAAGATAGAGGCCAGCGGCATTTGCGACGTCTGCGCCGCGCCCGCCACCAGGAAGGGACGCATCCTGCGTTGCCCGGTGTGCGAAAAATCCAGCGTCACGCTCTCGACCGGGCGTGAGCTGTACGTGAAAAGCATCGAGGTCGAACACCCAACACGGAGGCATGGCCATGGCCATTCAGTGTGAAAATTCCATCGTATACGCAACTCCCGAGAAGTGCGTCGGCTGCAAGAAGTGCGAAGCTGCTTGCGTCAGCGCTCACATCAATATGCCTTTCCGCGAAGCCAAGAAGCGCGGCATCCCTGTCGTCCCCCGCATCAAGGTGATGAAGGTCGACAACCTGAAGTTCCCCATCCAGTGCCGCCACTGCGAGGACGCTCCTTGCGCCCACGCCTGCCCGTTCGGCGCCATCAAGCAGGTGAACGGCATGGTCAACGTGGTTGAATCCCTTTGCGTCGGTTGCAAGATGTGTGTGATGGCTTGCCCCTTCGGAGCCATCGAGGTCGGCGTCGAGGGCGAGACGGAGCAGGGCGGCAGAACCAACCACGGTTCCGCCAAGAAATGCGACCTTTGCCAGGCTTGGCGCGCCAGCAACGGCAAGGAAGTTTGCGCTTGCGTGGAGGCTTGCCCCAAGCACGCGCTTCAGTTCGTGGATCTGGATACATATCGCAAGGCTCAGGCCCAGGCCAAGGTGGCCGAGTTGGTGCGCGCCTCCCAGATCATTCTGGAAGCGACCAACGCTCCCACCACCACCCAGTCCTAGTTTCCTGTGAATCCCTGCCGTCGGCCCGCACCGGAATTGGTGCGGGTCGGCGTGTGCGAGGGAAGAAAGATTGTGTACAAGCCGCAGACCACGGCACCCCCCCATGCCATGTCAGCGACGCCTCGTGCGCAGCCCCGGGTAGCCTCACGCCCGGGGCTTCTTTTTTTGCGGACTCCCGGCATGCGGTCTGCCAAATGCCGGATGTGTTGCGATGATTGAGCTCTTTCTTTTGGGCGTGAGTCTGCATCCGCGCCATCTCCCCGATGCGCAGACCTGGGAATCGTATCGCGTCGTGATCAAACGCTGGACGAGAGCGCGCTTCTTTGCCATAAGAAACCATGCAACTCTCTCCCTGCCCGTCTTCCCCCAACTGTGTGACCAGCGTGCCTGGCAACGCCGGAAAAGACCGCGTTCTGCCTCCGTTACGCTTCACCCGCGATCCCGAGAACGCTTTCACCGGCCTCAAATGGGTGGCGGAGAACATGCCGGGCGCGGCTTTCGTCTCCCGCGAGGGGCCGCTTATGCGTTTTACCTTCACCAGCAGTTTGTTCGGTTTTGTGGACGATGTTGAATTTCTGCTGATACCGGAAGAAAAGCTGATTCATTTTCGCTCGGCGTCACGGGTTGGATACTGGGACCTGGGCGCAAACCGTACCCGCATGGAGACCGTGAGCGCCAGATTTCAGGCCATGATGGCTGGTCATTCATCGTAGCTGGAGGGTTGCCGCCCCTGCCAGCCGGGAATGGCTCTCAAATTCAGAAGGCCCGTGGGTGACACGGGCCTTCTGCTTTTGATTCACTGTCCTCGGGCCGTCCGCTACGGCGCTCCCGCTCCCACCATGATAACCCGAGCGGTGCAGGCCGCCGCGTCCATCACTGGCGCGGGCAGCACGCCAAGCCCGATCATGAGGATTGCCGACAGCGTCACGGCCACCCATCCGGTGAAACCGGGGTTTTCCGGCAGTGGCCGGGCCGCCTGCCCCTCTGCCGCCGGAGCGTATATCGCGGCCAGCACCCGCAGGATGTAGAAGACGCTCACGATGGCCGCGCCGATGCCGATAACAGACAGCCAGAGGTATCCGGCACCGAGCGACGCCTTGAAGATCACCAGCTTGCTCACGAAGCCCACCGTGGGGGGCAGGCCGCCCAGGGTCAGGAGGCTCGCCGCCAGAACTGCTCCCACGCCTGGGTTTGAGAGGCCAAGCCCCGACAGGCTCTCCATCAGGTCTGCGTCCTCGCCGCGCGGGGACAGGAGCCCCAGGCAGCCGAACACGGCCACGTCCATGATGCCAAGGGCAGCCGCAGCAAACATGGCCGGACCGGGGCCTGCCGTCTTCACGGACAGAAGCGCCAGCACCAGAAAGCCCACATGCGTGACCGACGAATAGGCCATCATGCGCTTGACGCGCTTCTGCGTCAGGGCTCCGAGCGTCCCGCCGATCATGGACAGAGCGGCCACCACCCACAGCGCAGGCAGGACCGCGTCCCAGGCGGCCGACCCGCCAAGCGCAATACGCAAGAGCGCCGCGAACACCGCGACTTTCGCCCCGCCGGAAAGAAACGCCGCCACTGGTGCCGGAGCGCCCTGGTACACATCCGGGGTCCAGAGGTGCATGGGGGCCAGGGACAGCTTGAACCCAAGGCCGATCAGAATGAAGCCCAGGCCCAGAAGCGTGGTCCCCTGAGACGCGCTGACCCTCAGGCTGGCACCCATGTCCAGGCTGCCCGATCCCGCGTACAGAAAGGCGATGCCCATGAAGACCATGGCGCTGGCCACCGCACCCAGCACGAAATACTTGATGGCGGCTTCCAGGGGCTGGGACTTGTCGCGCCGCGAGGCGATGAGCACGTACAGGGCCAGGGACAAAATCTCCAGGGCGATGGAAAACATCACCCAGTCGGTGGACACGGCCAGGAGCACCATGCCGAGCCCCGCCAGCAGCACCAGGGCGTGGAATTCGTCGCGCTCGAACCCGCGCCTGCGGGCGTACTCGCCTGCGAACAGGATGCACAGGAAGGTCAGGGCGCACAGCAGCACGGTGAAGAACCGGGCGTAGGGACCTGCGTCCACCAGACTCTGGGTGGCGTCCGGGACCAGACCCAGCGCCGAGACGCAGGCGGCTGCGGACGACACCAGGGCGATGGAGCGGAACAGCAGGCCGCGCGCGGGCGATATGGCCCCGCATACGAACACCGCCAGGGCTCCCGCGCACAGGATCAACATGGGGAGATAGCTGGAGATTTGCCAGTTCATGTTCATGTCCTCAGGCCAGCAGGGCCTTGAGCGGGATACTGATGAGGTCCAGCACCGACCAGGGCGCGACGCCCAGAACCACCACGCACGCAGCCAGCGGGGTCAGGATGAGCGATTCCCTGGGGGTGAGGTCGTGATAGACGTTTCCGGTGCGGCTCTCGCCAAACAGCATCTGCTGCAACAGGCGAAGCACGTAGGCCAGGGTCAGCACAAGCCCCGCGAAGGCCAGGGCGGCAGGCACGGGGGCGCTCTGGTAGGAGCCCAGCAGGATGAGCATCTCGCTCACGAAGTTTCCAAGGCCCGGCAAACCCGCCGAGGCCATGGCGAACAGCAGGAAGAAACCGCTGAAGGTGGGCATGGTCTTCCACAGGCCGCCAAACTTGGCCATCTCGCGGGTTCCGGCGCGCTCGCCGAGCATGCCAACCATGATGAACAGCGCGCCCGTGGTCAGGGCGTGGTTCACCATGAGCAGCACCGCCCCCTCCAGGCTGGCGGTCTTCCACACGGCCAAGCCCAGCACCACAAGGCCCATGTGCCCCACTGACGAATAGGCCACCAGCCGCTTGGCGTCGGTCTGGGCGAAAGCCACCCAGGATGCGTAGACCAGCCCGCCCGAACCGAGCGCGGCCAGGACCCACCAGTATTCGGCAAAGGCCTGGGGAAAGAGCGGAATGGCCCAGCGGGCCAGGGCGTACGAGCCGGTCTTCAGGAGCACCCCGGCCAGGAGCAGGCTGCCCGCCGTGGGGGCCTGGGTGTGGGCGTCAGGGAGCCAGGTGTGCAGCGGCACGATGGGGGTCTTGATGGCAAAAGCCAGCAGGAACGCCGCCAGCAGCCAGACCTGCGCGCCGGGAGCCACCGGAGAGGCCATGAGCGCCGCGAGCGAGAAGGTATAGTTGCCGGTCGCGCCGCCGTGGGCCAGATACAGCCAGATGGCGGCCAGCAGCATGAACAGCCCGCCTGCGATGGAAAACAGGAAGAACTTGAAGGCCGCGCGCTTGCGGTCCTCGTGGCCCCAGATGCCTATGATGAAGAACATGGGCACCAGCTGCGCCTCCCAGAACACCAGGAAGAGGAGCAGGTCGCGGGCCAGGAACACGCCCAGCGCCGTGGTGGAGACGCCAAATATCAGGGCGTAGTACGCGCCGACTTTCTCTTCGATCTCCTTCCAGGAAACCAGCACGGCTATCACGGTGAGGAACGAGGTCATGAGCGAGAGGATGCCGCTGACCGCGTCCATCTCCAGGGTGTAGCGCGCGCCAAGTGCCGGAATCCAGGCCAGGTCTTCCGTCAGCGGCAGCGCCCGGCTCATGCCCCAGGCCGTGAAAGCCAGATGGGCCAGGGCGGCGATCAGGCTGAAGCGTCGGCAGGCGTCCGGGCTTTTGCCTAACGCCAGCGCGCCCAGCGCTCCTGCCAGTGGCAGGAAGGTGACGGCGGTCAGCAAGGGAAAGTCGTTCATGCGGTGTTCTTCCTTGAAGTTGCAGGCCCGGCGTCGCAGGTCATTTGATGCCGGCGGCCAGCGCCGCCAGCAGCGCCGCCAGTCCGGCGGCGAGCATGATGAGGTAGAGCGATATCCTTCCCGTGGCCAGGGGGCGCACAAGCTCGGAGGCGTAGGCGAACATTCGGCCGCTGCCCATGACGGCACCGTCGATCAGGCCCGCGTCCACGCCTTTCCAGAGAACGCCGGAGAGCGCCCGGTAGGGCCGCGCGAACACGGCGTTGTACAGGGCGTCCAGGCCCAGGCCGCTGCGGAATACGCCCAGCATGCCGTCCTCGCGGGCGACGAGGATCTGCGGGTCCGGGCGTCGCTTGGGCGCGTAGAAGAACCAGGCCAGGGCCAGACCACCGAACCCGGCGGCCAGATCGATGAGCTCCGCTGTGCCGCCGTGTTCTCCGTGCGGGGGCTGGACCACGCCGGGAATGCCATCAAGCGTTTTGGCCAGCCAGCCGCTGACGTCCCAGGTGCCGGGCAGGTTGATGATCCCTGCGCCCAGGGCCAGCACGGCCAGGGGCCAGAGCACCCGCGCCATCCCCGTGGGCAGCTGGGCCGGTTCGTGGTGCAGGGGCTTCACGGGGTCGCCCCAGAAGGCCAGGAACACCAGCCGGAAGGTGTAGAAGGAGGTCAGCACCGCGCCGCAGGCGGCCAGGATGAACAGGCCCTGGTAGGCCATGCCGGGCTGGGCCAGCACAGCTTCCAGCACCCGGCCCTTGCTGAAGAATCCGGCAGTGGGCGGAAGCGAGGCCAGATCGAGCGCGCCGATGAGGAACAGCCAGAAGATCTCCGGGCGCGCCTTGCGCAGGAATCCGCCCATGTTCAGGATGTCCTGCTCCTCGTGCAGCACCTGGATGATGCACCCGGCGCCCAAGAACAGCAGGGACTTGAAGAAGGCGTGGCAGAGAAGGTGGAACATGGAGCCTGTCACGTCGCCAGCGCCCAGGGCCAGCAGCATGTAGCCCACCTGGCTTATGGTGGACCACGCCAGGATGCGCTTGATGTCGCGCTGGCCGAGTGCCGCCAGACAGCCCATGAAGGCGGTCAGCCCGCCCACCATGGCCACCATGAGCATGGCGTCGGGCGAGACGGCCACCACCGGGAACAGACGCATGAGCAGGTACACGCCAGCCGTGACCATGGTTGCCGCGTGGATCAGCGCCGAGACCGGCGTCGGCCCGGCCATGGCGTCGGGCAGCCAGACCAGCAGCGGCAACTGCGCGGATTTGCCCGCCGCGGCGAACAGGAACAGCAGGCTCAAGGCCAGGGCCATCCCGGCCGAGAGCGTCACGGACTGGGCGTCGATCTGGGCGATGGACAACGTTCCCAGCGTGGACACCAGCACGGCCATGGCGGCCACGAAGGCCACGTCGCCGATGCGCGTCAGGATGAAGGCCTTCTGCCCGGCCTTGCCCCGGAATTCCTCGTGGTACCAGTGGCCGATCAGCGCATACGAGCAGAACCCCACGCCCTCCCAGCCCAGGAAGAGAAAGAGCAGGTTGTCCGCCAGCACGATGACAAGCATGCTGAACACGAACAGGTTGAGATAACAGAAGAAGCGGACGTAGCCTTCCTCGCCGCGCATGTACCATATGGAATGCACGTGGATGATGAAGGACACGAAGGTGACCATCACGGCCATGGTGAGCGCCAGCGGATCGAGCAGCACGTCCATGGAGGCCGTGACCGGCCCGGCGGAGAACCAGCGGGCCAGGGACAGCACTTCACGCCCTCCCGGAAACGTGAACCATGCGGTCACGGCGGCTACGAAGGATGCCAGGATGGTCAGGCTGGCCAGCACCTCGCAGGTGCGCCGGGGGAGGTTGCGCCCGGTCAGTGCCAGGGTCAGGCCGCCGAAAAGCGGCGGCGCGAGGATGAGGAAAGCGAGTATTTTCACGTGCTAACCCTTCATGCTGGAGTAGCTTGCGGCGTCCAGGGTGCCGGTGCGCTTGCGCGCGTGGACGAAGAGGGCAAGGCCCACAGCTGCTTCCGCTGCGCCCAGGGCCATGAGGATGAGGGTGAAGGCCTGCCCGTCCGGGGCCTGCCACTTGAGAGACGCGCCCACCAGGGCGATGCTGCATGCGTTCAGCATGACCTCAACGCCAAGTAGAATCATGATCAGGTTTCGCCGGGCCAGGGCGCAGAACGCGCCCAAAGCGAAGAGAACCAGGGCCAGGGCCAGGATGTGTTCCAGGGGGGCGGTCACGGCTTGGTCTCCTCATTGCCACCGTCGGGGTCGTTGTCGGGGGCGCCGTCGGGACTGGGCTTGAAATCGCGCACCAGGAACATGGCTCCGGCGAGTGCGACAAAGAACAGCACGGAGACGGCCTCCACGGCGGGCCAGTAGTGCCGGTACAGGTACGTGCCCAGCTCGCGGGCCGAGGCCTTGGCCATTGCCAGGGGCATGGCCTGATGCTGGGGCGAGGCGATGAGCATGAGCCCCGCAGCCACGGTGATGATGGCCAGGATCGCGGGCAAGGCCCAGCGCATGGCCGAATCGTCGCGCGGTTTTGGGGCTTCGCGCCCGAGCAGTATGATGATGAACAGGAACAGCACCATGACGGCCCCGGCGGGGATCATGATCTGCAACACCGCCACCAGCGGCGCGCCCAGCAGCGCGAACAGCACCGCCGTGGCGAAGAAGGACACCACCAGATACACCACGGCGTGCACCGGCTGCCTGCGGCTGACGGCCATGCCGGTGGACAGGATGATCACGCCCGCCAGCAGGTAGAAGAGCGCTTGGGTCAGGCTCATGAAGAGGCTCCGTAACGGTTGCGGCTCATGGGAAGTTGCTCTTGGGGTTCACCGGTGCGTCCTCGTCCTCGTGGGAGCCGGGTTCGCGCCCGACCGCCACGCCCGCGTGGCGGTAGAAATCGTAGTCAGGGTGCCTGCCGCCGTGGTCCACGGTGAGGGCGTCCTTTTCGTGGACCAGCTGCATGGGGGCGTCGGCGCTCATCTCGAAGTCGTTGGTGAGCTGGATGGCCAGGGTGGGGCAGGCTTCCTCGCACAGGCCGCAGAAGATGCAGCGCCCGAAGTTGATGCGGAACCACTCTGCGTAGCGTCTGCCGTCCTCGCGCACGGCGGACTGCATGGAGATGCAGCTCACCGGGCACACCGCCGAGCACAGCTGGCAGGCTACGCAGCGCTCCTCGCCGTCGGGGCTGCGGGTCAGTACGATGCGCCCGCGTGCGCGCTCGGGCAGAGTCCGTTTGAACTCGGGATACTCTTCGGTGATGGGTTTGCGGAACAGTTGCCTGAGGGTCACCCAGAACGGCTCCAGGATGCCGCGTGTTCCCTCCACGGCACTGGCCGCAATGCCTTTGCGTTCGTCCATGCGTTACCCCTTGAGGAGCATGACCGCCCCGGTGGCCAGAATGTTCAGGAGCGCCAGGGGCGCGAGCCACACCCAGCACAGGCGCATCATCTGGTCGGGCCGAAGCCTGGGGAGCGAGGCGCGTATCCAGATGAGCAGGATGGGCATGATGGCCGTTTTTATGAGCAGCCACGCGAACGGCGGCAGCACCGGGCCGTGCCAGCCGCCCAGAAAGAGCAGCGCCGCGAACGCGCCGAGAAAGATCATGTTCAGGTATTCGCCCAAAAAAAACAGCGCGAAGCGCATGCCGCTGTATTCCATATGGAAGCCGGCCTGGAGCTCGTTCTCGGCCTCGGCCAGGTCGAAGGGCGTGCGCTTGACCTCCACCAGGGCGGAGAGGACGAACAGCAGGTAGGCCACGGGCTGATACACGATAAACGGCATGTCCGCCTGGGCGTTTACGATGTCCACAAGGCTCATGGACCCGGCCAGCATGATCACCGGCACCAGGGACAGCCCAAGCGGCAGCTCGTAGCTGATCATCTGGCCCACGCCGCGCACCGCGCCCAGCAGGCTGTACTTGCTGTTGGAGGCCCAGCCGCCAAGCGCCAGGGAATACACGCCCACGGATGACAGCGACAGGACGAACAGAACGCCCACGTCCAGGTCGGTGATGACCATGGGCACCTGCTGGCCCATGATGGTCAGTTCCGTGCCGAAGGGCACCACCGCGAAGGCCAACAGCGTGGTCAGCGGCAGCACGGCGGGCACCATCATGAACAGAAACCTGTCGGCCCCCTGGGGCACGAGGTCTTCCTTGAGGATCATCTTGACCCCGTCGGCCAGGGGCTGGAGCAGGCCGAACGGCCCGACCCGGTTGGGGCCGTAGCGCAGCTGCATGCGCCCCAGGAGTTTTCGTTCCACCAGCACCAGGTAGGCCGCGCCCAAGAGGGCCACGCCCAGCACCAGGGCCATCTTCACCAGAAGAACGGCAAATCCGGCGAGCCACATGGTCATGCGTCGCCCTCCTCAGGTTTGCCGTGCGCCCCGTGCTCTCCGGGGCCGTCCACGTGCTTGTGCAGAAGCGACAGCTCCACGGTGTAGCCGTTGGCCGTGGCGTACTGCCAGCCGCTGTCGTCGCGCCGTGGCAGCACCACGGTGGAGCGGGCCATGTTCTCCACCATGCGGACGTAGCACCGCACTGCGCCGATCTCGCAGGCCATGTGCACGTAGTCTTCCTCGCGCAGCGAGATGGTGGTGGCGTCCAGGCTGTGCAGCATCACCTGCGGTATGGGGGCCAGGCTTCTGAGTATCGTGCCGTAGCTGGAGAGCTCCTCCGTGCCGAAGGCCTGCTCGGTGATGATGAGGTCCGCTCCGGCATCTGGCACAGGCGCAGAGGGCCTTGCGGCCAGGCCGGGGCCGCAGCCTTTCTCGGGCAGGAGTAGCACGCCGTTATGCGGCCAGGCGTCAGAGGACAGGGCGGCCAGCACAGGCGAGGCGCTCGCCACTCCGTTCCAGGGGTGCGGCGTTTCGCCCGGCGGGCAGCAGGACATGCCGGAGAGTTCGGCCAGGCGGGTGAGCAGCTCCCAGCTGGGGCGCGGCTCGGAGCCGGGGACGCCCTGCGAGAAGGTCCTGGGCGGATCTCCGTTCTCCAGGGTCTGGGACAGGGGCGCGGCGCAGGCGAAGGCCGGATGGGCGTATTGCAGGCGGCCCTCCTGGTTCACGAAGCTGCCGCCCGCCTCGAACACGGTCTGGGAGGGCAGGAAGATGCGGGCCTTGTCCCGGGTGCGCGAGGGCAGGTGATCGATGCACACCAGCAGCTCCAGCTTCTCGAACGCCTCATGAACCCTGGAGTGGTTGGCGAAGCGCGCCAGCGGGTCGGACTCCACGCAGATGAGCGCCTTGACGCTCCCCTGGTCGATCCCCTCCACGATGTCGTCGAAGCTTGTGTCCGGGTCCGGATTCATGAGCGCCGCGCCCAGGGCGTTGGCCCCGGCGAACACCGGGAAGAACCCGGCCTTGCCCAGGCGGCCCGCCAGGAATTTTGCTACGCCCGCAGCCAGGGGCGGGGTGCTCAGGCTGACGATGTCCGTGCCGCAGACGATCACCGGCATGCGCGCCGAGGCCAGCTTCGCGGCGAATTCCTCCCAGCCGGGAGTTGCCGCCGCTTCAGGCATTTCCGGGGCGAGCGCCTCCAGGAACGCGGCCTCCTCGGGGGAGGAGTCCGGGCCTGGATCGGGAAAGGCTCTGCGCAGTATGGCCCCCAGGCAGGACTCCATGTCGTACTTGCGCGAAGGGATGTGCAGGAAGGGCAGGGGCATGACCAGGGGCCTTGGGTCGATGACGCACACCGCCGCCCCGTTGCGCGCGGCCTGTCGCAAGGACAGCGTCAGCATGGGGGCTTCGGACAGGGGCGCGGCCCCGACAACCAGGACGCAGTCGGACGCGCCGATGCCCGCGAGCGAGACGTGCAGGTCAAGTCCCAGGCCCGCCAGGGCGGACAGGATGTTGCGCTTGCGGTGGCTGCCCGTGGAGTACTCGGGCTTGCGCCATCCGGCCATGGAGGCCATGGAGGCAAGCATGCCCTGGCTTTCGATGGATTGGCGCGAGGAGCCCAGGCAGGCCACGGCGGCCCCGCCGTGGGCCTCGCGGATACGTTTCAGGCGTGCGGCGGTTTCGGCCAGGGCGTCGTGCAGGGGGAGTTCGGTCCCGTCAACGGTGGCCGTGCGCGGGCGCTCGGGCAGATTGGCGTACTCGTAGCCGTAGCGCCCCCGGTCGCACAGGAAGTGGCCGTTGACCTCTGCGCTTTCACGCGCCTCGAGCTTCACCACCGCCCGGTAGCGGGCGCAGACCGTGGTGTTGCAGCCCAGGCTGCACGAGAGGCACACGGACGGGGCGCGCTCCAGGTCCCAGTGGCGGGCCTTGTGGCGCGAGGGCTTGTCCGTGAATACGCCCGTGGGGCAGATTTCCACCAGGTTGCCTGCGAAGGGGCTCTCCAGCGGGCCGTCCGTGTAGCGTCCGTACTGCACGCCGCCCGCGATGCGCATGGGGCCGAAGTCGCGGTATCCCGAGACGTCCTGGTAGTAGCGGGAGCAGCGGTAACAGTGGATGCAGCGGTTCATTTCCTGGGCCACCAGCGGGCCGAGGTCCTGGTTCCTGTAGGTGCGTTTCTTGCCCTTGAACCCGCGCAGGCTGTGCCCGCAGGAGATGGTGGTGTCCTGGAGCAGGCAGTGCCCGCCCTCGTCGCACACCGGGCAGTCGTGCGGGTGATGCAGCATGAGCAGCTCCGCGATGTGCTTGCGGTAGGCCAGGGCTTCGGGGTGGCCGGTGTCCACCACCATGCCGTTCTTCGCCTTGACCATGCAGCTCATCTGGAGCCCCTTCACGGGGCCGTCCGTGAACATCACCGCGCACATGCGGCACGATCCCGCCGAGCCGAGCGCCGGGTGGAAGCAGAAACGCGGAATCATGATCCCCAGGGTTTCCGCGGCCTCGATGACCGTGGTTCCCTCGGGCACGGATACGCGCAGTCCGTCGATTATCAGATCGGGCATGAGACGATCCGCCTCGGTTTTGGCCTGGGCCGCGCGCCGGGGCAGCTGCCTTCGGGAGCGCCGGGCCAGGTGGTGATGACCGCAGAGGGGTCCCCGCTCCAGGGCAGGGCGGCGTGGGACCCGAAGGGGCAGGCCTTGGAAGTTATGTGCTCCATGACCTCGTCCATGAAATAATCCAGCAGTCCCAGGATCGGCGCGGCGGCTCCGGGGGCGAAGGCGCAGTTGGCGTACTCCATGGCTTGCGCCGTGCGGCGCAGGGTTGCCACGTCCTCTTGCGTGCCGGTTCCGGTCTCGATGCGCTCCAGGAGGTCCAGCACCAGGGGGAGGCCGTCGCGGCAGGGGGTGCACCAGCCGCAGGATTCGCGGGCGAAGTAGTGCATCATGTTGAGTGTGGCCGCCACCAGGCAGGTGTCCTTGTCGAAGACGATCACCGCCCCTGTTCCCAGGCGCAGGTTGTGATTCTTGAGCGTATCGAAGTCCATGGGGATATCCAGGAACTGCTCCGGCATGAAGGTGGTGGAGGTGCCGCCGGGCAGTGCGGCCTTGAAGGTCTTTCCGGGGAGCATGCCGCCCGCGTGCTCGAAGATTATCTGGCGCAGGGTGACCCCGCAGGGAAGTTCGAAGCAGTCCGGGTTGGCCACCATGCCGCTCACGGGATAGAGCTTGTTGCCGTCGCCGCCGTCTATGGCCGAGAGCCCTTTGAACCATTCCACGCCGTTTCGGATGATGCCCGGAACGTTGGACAGGGTTTCCACGTTGTTGACGATGGTGGGCCTGTCCCACAGGCCGCGCACGGCGGAGCGGTAGCCGGTCTCGATGGGGTTTGGGCGAACGCCCATGATGGCGCGCTGCTGCGAGCCGGATTCGCCGCAGATGTAGCGGCCTCCGCTTCGGTGCACGATGATGTCGAAGCTGAAGTCCGTGCCCAGGATGTTGTCGCCCAGGAGGTTGGCCCCCCTGGCTTCGTCCAGGGCGATGCTCAGCAGTTCCGCCTCCAGTTCGTAGGAGGGGCGGATGAAGATGACGCCCTTGTCCCCGCCGATGGAGTAGGCGGACAGGATCATGCCCTCGATCAGGAGGTGCGGGTCGGCGTTTATGATGATGCGGTCCTTGAAGGTTCCCGGCTCCATCTCGTCGGCGTTGCACACCACGTAGCGCGGGTGCGGGCTGTCGGCGGGCACGCCGCCCCATTTGCGCCCGGCGGGGAAGCCCGCGCCGCCGCGTCCTTTCAGGCCCGAATCCAGCACGGCCTTGGTGACCTCCGCCGGGGCCATGGTCTTTACGGCCTTTTCAAGCCCGGCGTAGCCGCCGTTGGCCCGGTATTCGTCCAGTGAGACGTGGCGGCGCTTGCCGCGGTTTTTAAACAGAACGAGTTCTGACATGGCTTACCTGCACACCACGATCTCTTCGCCGTGCTCGCGCAGGCGGTGGAGGATCGCGTCGATTTTTTCGTTGGTGAGCCTGCCGTAGTATTTCCCGTTGACCAGCATTCCGGGAGCGTTCTGGCAGTCGCCGATGCAGGCCGTGGGCAGGATGGAGAACATGCCGTCGGGCGTGGTCTGGCCCACATCGATGCCCAGGCTGTCCTGCAAATGCCGGAACACGCCGTCCACCCGGTGCATCCAGCACACCACACCGTCGCAGACGTGGATGACGTAGCGCCCCACGGGCTCGCGGTAGAGAAAATCGTAGAAGGTGGCCAGCTCGTCCACCTCCATGGGGGTCATGCCCAGGAGCCTGGCCGCCTCCTCTATGGCTTCGTCGCAGAGGTAGCCGAAGTGGTTCTGCAGGGCATAGAGCACGTCCACGGCCATCTCGCGGGGCTGGTCCGTGTGGGTGACCATGTCGTGCAGGCTTTTTTCCAGTTCTTCCGGCAGCATACTCGCGAAATCTCCTTGCCTGTCCGTTACCGGTCGATATCGGGCAGGATGTAGTCGATGGAGGCCAGCGTGGCCACAAGGTCCGGAATGGTGTGCCCCGGCACGAAGTGCCTGAGCGACTGCACGTTGGCGAAGCCCGGCGAGCGGATGTGCAGCCGGTAGGGCGAGGCCAGACCGTCCGACACCACGTAGTAGCCCTGTTCGCCGCGCGGGGATTCCGTGGCGTGGTACACCTCGCCGCGCGGGATGGTGGGGCCGCGCGACACGTTCACGAAGTGGTGGATCAGGCTCTCGATGTCTTTCAGCGAGTCCTTCTTGTCGGGCAGGCTGTAGCGTGAATCCTCGCTGATCACGCGCCCTCCGGGCATGTCTCGCGCGGCCTGCTCGATGATGCGCAGGCTCTGGCGCATCTCCTCCATGCGCACGGTGTAGCGCGAGAAGCAGTCTCCGCCGTGGGCCGTGGGCACGTCGAAATTGAAGGCGGGGTAGGCCCCGTAGGGGATTTTCTTGCGCAGGTCCCAGTCCACGCCGCAGGCGCGCAGGTTGGGGCCGGTGATGCCCCATTCCATGGCCTCGCGCCGGTCCATGGGGGTCACCCCAATGGTGCGGGCCTTGAAGATGGGGTTCTTGTTGAAGAGGGCCTCGTACTCTTTGATGGCCGCCGGGAACACCTTGATGAAGGCGTCCAGCTTCTCGCGCCAGCCCTCCGGCAGGTCCTGGGCCACGCCGCCTATGCGCAGCCACGAGGGGTGCAGCCTGCCGCCGGTGATGGTCTCGATCAGGTCCAGGATGGTCTCGCGCTCGCGGAAGCTGTAGAAGATGGCACTCATCATGCCCAGGTCCTGCACCAGGGTTCCGTACCAGAGCAGGTGGTTGGACAAACGGAACAGCTCGCACAGCAGCACCCGGATGTACTCGGCCCGGTCGGGCACCTTGATACCGGCAAGCTTCTCCACGGAGAGCACGTAGGAGAGGTTGTTGGCCACTCCGGCCAGATAGTCCACCCGGTCGGTGTAGGGGATGAACTGGTGCCAGGACTGGTGCTCGGCGATCTTCTCCACGCCCCGGTGGTGGTAGCCGATCTCGATGTCCATGGCCCGGATGGTCTCGCCGTGCAGGGCCAGCACGTAGCGCATCACGCCGTGGGTGCCGTAGTGGTGCGGGCCGAAGTTGAGGAGCATCTCCTCCTCGTCCACGGGGCGGCGAAGTATTTGGGCAGCGTCCACAGGCTCAAGCGCCGCGAGGTCGGCGCGGGTGAACGGGGCCATGGTGGTGGCCCGGCGCGGATGGTCCTTGCGCAGGGGGTGTCCCGGCCAGTTGGGCGGAAGGATGAGCGGCTTGGGGTCGTCGTTGCCCGCAAAGCCGATGCCGAACATGTCGCGCACTTCGCGCTCGTACCAGTCGGCGCAGCCCCACAGCCCGGTGACGCTGTCGGCCTGGGGGGATTTCCCCGTGAGCGGCACCTTGATGCGAAGCCTGCGGGCCTTGCGGAACTCCAGCAGCGTGTACACCAGATGGTAGTCCGGGTAGCCCTGCCTAGCCTGGCGCGCGGACTCGTCGATGGCGGTCAGGTCCTCCAGGCGCTGGAAGGGTGAGGAGGGCCGGGTCTTCAGGTGCTCAAGCACCGCATGAACTTTGTCCGCCGGGACCAGCAGGGTGGACATGTCCGAAACCGGCTCGACCTGCTCGATTTCCGGGCTGAAACGTTCCTGGAGTTCGGCGGCGAGGCTCCTGTCCGGTTCTGAAATCTCGATGCGCGCGGCGGGCGGGGTCCACATCAGACGCGACCTGTTGCCTTCAAAGCCCGGCGGGGTCGCTGAAGTCCCGCGCACGGCGCTGCCTGCGAAGCCTGGGCCGCGCGTGTCCATGCTTTTGGTGACGCCGTCCACCAGATGTTCAGTCCTGCCGCCCTGGCTGCCGCCTGGAAGTCCCAGAATCGGGCGCAGGGGGCGCTCGGTCTTCACGCGCGCCTGAAGCGCCATCAGCCCGTGCAGCAGGGCTTCGGGCTTGGGCGGACAGCCGGGAACGTAGATGTCCACGGGCAGGATCTGGTCCACGCCCTGGACCACGGAGTACACGTCGTACATGCCGCCGGTGTTGGAGCACGACCCCATGGAGATGACCCATTTGGGGCCGCTCATCTGTTCATAGAGGCGCAGGACCGCCGGGGCCACCTTCTTGAAGATGGTGCCGGACACGATCAGCACGTCGCTCTGCCTGGGGGAGCCGCGAAACACCTCGGAGCCGAAGCGGGCGATGTCGTAGCGGGCGGTGAAGGCCGTGGCTTCTTCCACGAAGCAGCAGGACAGGCCGAAGAAGAAGGGCCACAGGCTGTTGGCGCGGCACCAGTCCAGGGCCAGGTCCACGCTGGAGGGCTGGCCGGTTGTGGATGATGCGCCGGGCGTGAATCCGGGCATGTTCATGGTCTGGTGGCCGAACCCCATTGGAGCCCTCCCTTGAGCCAAAGATACCAAAGACTTAAGAGCAGCACGCCGATGAACACCGAGATGCCGATGAAGCTGGCGGCGCTCATTACGTCGAAGGACACGGCCCAAGTATAGATGAAGGCCGTTTCCACGTCGAAGATCAGGAATACCATGGCCACCAGCGAGAAGGGCGCTGGGTAGCGGAAGGACGGTTCAGGCGTGGGGATCACGCCGCATTCGTAGGGTCTGTCCTTCTCCAGAGAACTCTTTGCGGGGTTCACCAGCTGGGTCAGTACCAGAATCACCGCCAAAAGGCCCGCCACCAGCAGGAAGAACACCGTGAGGGCCAAGCCTCCCGGCTCCCACGGCGACAAGGCCGTGGTCATAGATGGGTCGATGGGTGTCATGCGGAGCGTCCTTGGGTTGCGCGCCCTGCCGTAAAGCTGGGGCGATTATGACCCACGTATAGCGCAACCGGGGAGAGAGAGTAAAGAAAAAGAAAGGTTTGAACACTTGCCCGCGATAATTTGCCGTTTTGCTTTTCGCGACGCTCGGTCGGCAATGTGCTGTTGCTGCAACGAAAGTTGACGGCGCAACGTATTTTGCGAGCTCTGCGGGATGGCCCTGGCTGTGGGTTGAGGCGACCCCCGAAAGAGCTTTCGTCAACCAATGTTGCGGCCCTGGGTTTGGGTAGAGTATCTCCCTTGTCAATGCAACCTGTTTAATTTGTTGATGTAATTGTGAATGTGAGGCTCTGGCACGGCGTCTGCTTTAGTGGGGTCACGTGGATTGGGGACTCTCCAAGGACGCTTGGAGGACAACGTCGACCTAGGTTTCAAACCACTAGAGGAGCCGTTAGGACATGAAAAAGCTTGTTATTCTTGGTGCCGGCGCCGGCGGTTGCATAATCGCCAACAAAATGCGTCAGAAGCTGGATGAGAAAGAGTGGCAGATCACCATCATCGACCGCAACACGGTCAACCACTATCAGCCCGGTTGGCTCTTCGTGCCTTTCGGCATCTATGACATCAAGGACTGCATCCGTCCTCTGTCCAGCTTCATTCCGGCTGGCGTGAACTTCATCAACGAAGAGATCACCAACATCGACCCCGTTGGCAAGGTCGTCACCACCACCAACAGCAAGGTTTCCTACGACTGGATCGTCGTGGCCACTGGTTGCAGCATCATGCCCGGCGAGATCGAAGGCATGATGGACGGCTGGAAGAAGAACATCCACGATTTCTACACCCCCAACGGCGCGGTGGACCTGGCCCACAAGCTCGCCCGCTTCGAGAAGGGCAAGATCTGCCTGAACATCGCCGAGATGCCCATCAAGTGCCCGGTCGCTCCCCTGGAGTGGCTGTTCCTGGCCGACTGGTTCTTCTCGATGGAAGGCACCCGCCACAACATCGAGATCGAACTGGTCACGCCGCTTACCGGCGCGTTCACCAAGCCTGTGGCCGCCGCCGCCCTGGGCAAGATCTGCGAAGAGAAGAACATCAAGATCGTCCCCAACTTCGAGATCGCGGCCGTCGACGCCGAGCGCGGCGTGATGGAATCCATGAAGGGCGACGAGGTCGAGTTCGATCTGCTGGTGGCCATCCCGCCCAACTTCGGTTCCCAGGTCATCATCGATTCCGACATCGGCGATCCCATGGGCTACATGAAGACCGACCACTACACCCTGAAGTCCCCGGATTACGAGAACATGTACATCCTGGGCGACGCCACCAACGTGCCCACCTCCAAGGCCGGTTCCGTGACCCACTTCGAGGCGGACGTGCTGACCGAGAACCTGCATCGCGACATCGAAGGTCTGGCCCCGCGCCCCGAGTTCGACGGCCACTCCAACTGCTTCATCGTCACCGGCTACGAGAAAGCCGCGCTCATCGACTTCAACTACAAGGTCGAGCCTCTGCCGGGCAAGTATCCGTTCCCCGGCATCGGACCCTTCGGTCTGCTGGAAGAATCCTACATGAACTACTGGGGCAAGATGATGTTCAAGTGGGTGTATTTCAACCTGATGCTCAAGGGTAAGGATCTGCCCCTCGAACCTCAGATGTTCATGGCCGGCAAAAAGCGCCCCGGCGGCTTCTAGGAGAAGTGACCATGAGCAAAGAGGACCTTATTCTTGAAAAACTCGGCAAGATAGAAGCCGAGCTGGCTGTGATGCGCGAGGCCAGAGAGCCCATGGACGACTTGATCAGGGACTTGAACCCGATCATGAAGCAGGCTCTCTACGCCCTCATCAAGGAATTCAAGGACGTGGAGGACAGCTTCCAGCTGGAAGACCTGATGCCTCTGTTCAAGAAGCTCCTTGTCAACGTGAAGAACCTGACCTGGGCCCTGGAAGCTCTCGAGACCATCATCGACATGTGGCACACCATGGAGCCGATGATGAAGAGCGCACTGCACAACACCGTGCGCTACCTGGGCACCCTGGAGCAGAAGGGCGTGTTCCGCACCTACGAAGCCATGCTGGAAGTGCGCGGAAAGATCGCGCAGCACTACGGCCCCGAGGACATCGAGGCCATGGGCGACAGCTTCGTGGTGCTCATCGGTCTGCTGAAGAAGATGAGCGACCCCAAGATGCTCGAACTCCTGGAGAAGCTCACCGATATGCCCGCGAACATCGACCTGGCCAACGCCAAGCCGGTGGGCATGTTCGGAGTGGTTGGCGCTCTGTCCAACTCCGAGGTCAAGGACGGCATCGGCGTGGCCATGGAAATGGTCAAGGCCCTGGGCAAGCTGAAATAATCTACAAAGCGGCGTAGCCGCGAAAACGCGAGGTAACTATGGCCAAGAAGATCCTCATCATCGACGACGATCCCGAGATCATCTCGTATCTCAAGGACGTCTTTGAAGAGGCCGGCTATGCCACCGTCGGCGCCAAGAACGGCGTCGAAGGTCTGGAAATGGCCCAGGTCCACACGCCGGACCTCATCACCCTGGACATGGACATGCCCGCCCGAGGCGGCACCCTGTTCTACGTGAAGCTGCGCCAGGAACCCCAACTGGCCGAGATCCCGGTCATCGTGATCAGCGGCGTCGGACCCCGTCCGCCCGTGCTCACCAAGAACGTCCCCGTGCTCACCAAGCCCGTGGACACCGAGAAGACCCTGAAGCTCGTCAAGGAAATGCTGGGCGAGTAGGGTGATGGCCTGAAGGGGCCTGTAGAGATGACATGTCGGATGCGTCCGGCAAGATGATACCGCAAGGCGCGGGCTTCCCGAAACGGAGGTCCGCGCCTTCGCCGTTATGCGCCATGCATAAGAGTTTTTTGATTGCGCGCGGGCGCGCGCGAGTATGGATTCATCTTCTTCAGCGGCGAGAGCGTGGACAGGCCGCGCGCGGGCGCGTGCAGGAGGACGCTACGGGCAACAGCCGCTGCTTGGCATACAGATGCACACGAAGGGGGGCGAGGCTGCTGCTCTGCTCCAAGCCGTCCGGGACTTCAGATTGCGTGCGCGTAAGGCAACTGAGGTACTGGTGTTCGCCTTGCGTGGCGCAGACGCGCGTTCCGGTATGCTCCCGGGGCTCCTGCCGCCGAGAGTGCGGTCAGGCAAGCGCATGAGCGGACGCGCGAGCGGTGCTGCCTGAATCGTACGCCAGGTCTTCAAACGTATTCGCCGGTTCATGAAGCGGGGCCCGCGTGGGAACTTCGCGGCTTTGGCAACAGTTTCAGCTTCCCGGTCCCGGCTTTCCCGCGATTGCTGTGGATAAAAGGAGCGCTGCGTGTTATGGTAATATCAGGCGTGACCAACATCCGCGACGTGATCGCGTTCCCCAGGACGTACAAGCACTTGGAGTTCTAGCAGGCTTGGAAGAGGGGGGTGTCGGGGGCTTGTGGCGGGAAGAAGTTTGGGAAAAATTCCGAAAAGGTGTTGACCTTTGCCCGCCATGTCTCTAAAAGCCCCCTTCTGCCTGCGGGGACGCGAGTTGCTGCGGGCGGGGACGGAAAGCTCTTTTACAACTGATCTTGGAGACGAGGCGGCACTCTGGTGGGTGCTCCGGGTGTTCGCGCTGCGATGCGGCGGGGACGAAAAGTCAGCGACGATGAAAAAAGTTGTTGACGGGAACGGGGCGCGCACGTAGAAGTCCCCTCCCGCTGACGAAGCGTTGCTTCGGCGGCGGGAAAAGTTGACGGACTTCGAAAGAAGTTGTTGACACGGGAGCCGCCTGGAAGTAGAAAGCTCCTCCGCTGACGAAGAGGCCCTGAGGGCCGCGACGGCAGCGGGAAGAAAAGTCGGCGAGAGTGAAAATAATCGTTGACGGCGCCGCGGGGCGGGAGTAGTTAACTCCTCCGCCGCACGAAAGGCGCGGAACAAGGTCTTTGACAATTAAATAGCGAGTCGGGTGAATAAGACAGCCACACCCCTTGGTCTTCGGATCAAGCGGGTTTCAGCAAGA